>JACDAJ010000026.1 GCA_013695475.1 Rubrobacter sp.
ATTTATAAATAACAATGTTTACTAAATGCTTGACAACACACCGCAACCATGATATCTTAAGCCTGACAACCCACGGCCCCGCGATAAGGGCCACACAGAGAAGCCCCGGCGGTGCGACAACACCCCGGAGCGCGAGCCAAGGAGGATTGGTCCTTGACTGGAATGCAGTGTACCCCGAAGGATGCGCGGGCATCCACCCCCCACGTTCACGACCGGGAAGAAGCGATCCGGAGGTTCAACGACGCCTCCAGAGCGTACTTCCTGCTGGCCCACTCCGGGTGCTCGCCTCGGCGGCTCAAACGGGCCGGGGCCGCGATGGACCGGTGGGCGGCGAGACTCTCATGAGCCTGCCGGAGGAAGCGCACGCGGCCACCAGCCAGGAGCAAATAGCGACGGCCTTGGAGAAGGAGATCGAGGTCCTGCGGAGGCTGCAGCCGCACCTGGAGGCGAGGCTAGATCGGGCTTGCGGAATCCTGGTTCTGCATTTGTCGAGCCCCCGCGCCCACATCCTGAAGGTGAGGGTCGGAGCCGGCCGGGGGCCGCGGTTCCTGGTGAAAAGCGCGAGCGGCAGTGGGACATACGAGGTTACGCCCCGCGACTGGTCGTGCTCTTGTCCAGACTGGCATCGCCGGAACGGGGCCTCGCCTTGCAAGCACGCACTCGGTTGCTACCTGCTTTGGCGGGTGTCGAGGAGGCGGCAGGAGGAGAAGGGCTGCAAGCGGTGCAACCGCGGCTGGGTATTCTTGGGCGAGCAGGTGGTGGACCAGGAGACCGGGGAGGTCGTGGAGGCCCACAACCCCGTACCTTGCAGACGCTGCCGTGGCGACGACAAGCCACCGTACATGAGCGATGAAGAGCTCGCCGATTGGATGGCCTCGGCGCGCTGGATTTACGCCGTCACCATGCCCAAGCATCCGCACGAATATTGCCTGCGCAGGGAGCAGGACGAGCAGACGTTCCTGCGCGTCGTGAGGACGATCTGGGACAAGGGCTTCGACCGCTCCCACCTGCGGAGGCCCTGGCGCTCGCTCGACGTCGGGGACTACTACATCTGGGTGCATACGCGACCGGAGCCAGGGGTGGAGGCGCCCCTCTCCGAGACGGTCTTGATCAACCGCGTCGAGCGTCTGCAGGAGAAGTTGGCGTGAGGGGGCAGCGGTTCGAGCTGGGTCAGCTTGTCGCCACGCCTGGAGCACTTCAGCTCCTTGGAAAACTCGAGGTCTCCCCCTCCGAGCTGCTGGCCCGACATGCTGAAGGAGACTGGGGTGCCGTTCCGCCGGAGGACGCACGGGAGAACGAGCTCTCTGTGAAGGAGGGCTTCCGTATAGTGAGCAGTTACCTGGTTGGGGAGGGGGCGAGGAAGGTGTGGGTAATCACGGAAGCCGACCGCTCCTCGACCTGCATCCTGCTGCCGAGCGAGTATTAGTCGTGACCGATCGACCCTTGTTCGACGGAGGTGAGATGAAACTTGCCGAGCTGGAGCGTGAGCGGGTGCGGCTCATGGAGAAGCTGGCGGAGATCGCGAAGGAGCAGAAGGCGCTCCAGTCGCAAATGCGCCGGGTCGAGCGAGACCTGAAGGCTGAGCTCCGGCACGTAGAGGAGCACTCGGTGCCGGAAGATCGGGAGCTAACGCTTGAGGACGTGGAGAAGTGGTGCCGGAGCGCCTACTTCAACCTGGCCCACACGATGCCCGGCAACCCCCATTGTTACTTCTCCCGGCGGTCGTCCCGCCGTCCTGATATGTACGAGCGGGTGGTGGGCTACGTCCTGGGGCACGGCTACCCACAGAAGTATGGTCGCTCCACCTACACCTGCCTCGACGTCCGCATGAATAGCGGGACGTGGTTTGTCTGGCCGATGACCGACCGCCCCGAGGAGAGCGAGGTCCTGAATCTCAAACCTGACTCGATGAGGCCGACGGAGGAGAGCACGTGACGGGAGGAACGAAAGCCTGGCGACCGCGCTCTACGCCCCCGCGCGGGGCTGGACCCGGACGCACCGCCCTCCGCGACACTATCCTCCTCAACAGGGCGAAGGTGGTGCAGGAGCGGATGTTCCGAGCTCTTGCCCGGGCAGCAGTTCATAGTCAACGGATTAGAGTAGAGGAGTAAGGTGCCCGCTAAAGGCGACGGGATCACGAAGCGCAAGGATGGCCGCTACGTCGGACGTTATACCGTCCACACACCGGACGGCCCGAAGCGCAAGACGATATACGGCAGGAAGTACAAGGAAGTCGAGAAGAAGCTCGCCGAAGCGCGCGGCGACGCGGCGCGGGGGATCGTCTATGACGATGCGAATCTGAAGGTCGGGGAGTACCTCTCGCGCTGGCTCACGGACTGCGTGCGCGGCACGGTGCGCCAGCGCACATACGAGCGGTACGCGGCCCTCGTCCGGGTGCATCTCGCCCCGGCCTTCGAGCGCGTGGAACTCGCGAAGCTACGCCCCGACCACGTGCGCGGACTCTACCGCTCGAAGCTCGACGGCGACCCCGAGAAGGAGATCACACCGCTCTCGCCCCGCACCGTGCTTCATATCCACCGGACGCTCTCGAAGGCCCTCAAACAAGCCGTCTCCGACGGACTGATACCTCGCAACGCCGTCGCGAGCGTCAAGCCGCCACAGCCGCGCCGGGAAGAGATACGACCGTTAAACCGCAGCCAGGTGCGCGCGCTCTTCGAGGCCGCGAGCGACGCCGGAAGCGAAGCCTTGTATGTCGTGGCCGTCACCGCCGGACTGCGGCGCGGGGAATTGCAGGGACTCAAATGGGATGACATAGACCTCGACGCTAGCTCCGCCATGCTTCAAGTCCGGCGCACGCTCTCCGAGCCGAAGGGCGGATACATCTTCGAGCCGCCGAAGAGCGGCAAGGGGAGGAATATCCGGCTCACCCGCAAGGCTACGGCGGCCCTCAAAGCTCACCGCAAACGCCAGCTTGAAGAGCGTATGAGGCTCGCCGGACTCTGGGAGGATCACGACCTCGTGTTCCCTTCGAGCATCGGAACCCCGGTGTCAGGGAGCAACCTCAATCGCGCGTTCAAGGCGCATCTCAAGCGCGCCGGACTTCCTCACTCAACGCGCTTTCACGACCTCCGGCATACGTGCGCCACGCTGCTGCTCCGACAGGGCGTGAACCCGAAGTTCGTCCAAGAACTCCTCGGACACTCCGACATTGCGCTCACGCTCAATGTTTACTCTCACGTACTCCCGGACATGGGCGACGCCGCCGCCGAAGCGATGGATTCGGCCCTCGGATAATCCCCGATGGTATCAGCGTGGTATCAGAATCCCCCGGAGCCGCTCCGGGGGATTTCGGTTTTACGGTGATTTGCAGGAACTTTACAAGTGCGCCTGGAAGGATTTGAACCTCCGGCTCGCGGTTTAGGAAACCGCTGCTCTTTCCCCTGAGCTACAGGCGCGTATCGTGCGCGAACCCCCGGTTTGCGCGGAAATTCTATATCACCGGGCGGAGTCGTACCACCGCCGCCGCAGTTGAACCATTTTGTCGCAGGCATTATGATGGTGCGCGGGTGGCCGGATCTTTGTCGTTCAAGTGTTTTCTCCATATCTGGCCTCGTTTGTAGAGAAGGCGCGGGGCGCGGATCTTGCGTCTCCGGCGTGCGTAGCGGGCTAAAGCGAAGGGGTTTATCACGGAATCCAAAAGGACGGGACGGCAGGCGATCATCCGGGCCGAAGGGCTGTCGAAAGTGTTCGGGAGAAAGGGTTCGCAGGCTCTCGAAATGCGGCGCTCGGACAGAAGCAAGGCCGAGGTCGAGCGCGAGACGGGCGCCACCATCGGCGTCTACGATGCGAGCTTCGAGGTTTTCGAGGGTGAGATCTTCGTCATAATCGGCCTCTCGGGAAGTGGCAAAAGCACACTCCTCCGTCTCGTGAATCGCCTCATTGACCCGACGGAGGGCCACATACTCCTCGACGGCGAAGACCTCGCGGGGATGTCCATGAAGAGGGTGCGCGACCTCCGCCGCAAAAAGATGGGCATGGTTTTCCAGCATTTCGGGCTCCTCCCGAACCGGACCGTTCTCAGCAACATTTCCTTCGGGCTCGAAGTTCAGGGAGTGTCGGCGTCGGAGCGGGAAAAGAAAGGCATGGAAGCCCTCCACATGGTCGGCCTCGACGGGCAGGAAAACAAGCAAATAACCGAACTCTCCGGCGGTATGAAGCAAAGGGTGGGGCTCGCGAGGGCTTTGGCGACGGAGCAGGAAGTGCTTCTCATGGACGAGCCGTTCTCCGCGCTCGACGCGCTCATCCGGCGCGACATGCAAAACCTTTTCCTCGACATACAAGGCGAGATAAAGAGGACCGTCATCTTCGTCACACACGATCTCGACGAGGCGCTCCGCCTCGGGCATCGGGTGGCGATCATGAAGGATGGGGAGATCGTCCAACTCGGCGACCCGGAGGAGATCCTCACGAACCCGGCGGACGAATACGTCGAGCGTTTCATCGAGGATGTGGACTACGCGAAGGTCCGCCAGGTTGACGCGGTGATGGTCGAGCCGAAGGAGGTCGCCTACGAGAGCGAAGGCCCGCGCGTCGTCCTCCGGCGCATGAGGCAGGCGGGGATGTCGAGCATCTTCGTCGTTGACGGCGAGAGGCGGCTCGTCGGGGTGTGCGAGGCCGAGGACGTCGCCCGCCTCGCCGAGCGCGGCGAGAACTCGCTCGGCGACGCGATGGACCGCTCCCCGAAGAGCGTCGGGCGTGAGACGCCGCTCCGGGATGTGCTTCCGATGTTCGTGGAGGACAACGCCCCCGTCGCGGTGGTCGGGAAGCAAGGACGTTTGAAAGGAGTCGTCGTGAGAGGCTCGCTCATCGCCGGACTCACGACGGGCGGCGATGAGAACGGGACGGACGGCGAGAGCCTCGATGGCTGGCGCGACGAGGAGGGCGCGATGGCTCGCGACGCGGCATCCGGTGGCCTCCCGCGCTCCGGAGCGGACAGCGGAGACGGTGGGGGAGGTCCGGCATGATGTTCGCGCAGTCGGAGCCGGCGGAGTTCATTCCGCGGATACCGCTCGGCGATTGGATCGAGAGTTTCTCGGGGTTCGTCACCGGCGGCACGTTCGCCCCGATCTTCGATCCGCTGGAAGTCGTGGTGGGGGCTTTCGTCGAAAGCATAGAGGCCGCCCTCACCTTCCCTCCGGCGTTGCTGATAGTTGCGATCTTCGTCGTCGGCGCATTCTTTATTTCGGGCTGGAGGATCGCCGTCCTCACGGCGGTCGGGCTGGTGCTTTTGATCAGCCTCGATCTCTGGGGGCTGTCAATGGTGACTCTCGCGCTGGTGATCGCCTCGGTGTCCGTCGCGCTCGCGGTGGGGGTTCCGGCGGGGATTCTCGCGGCGCAGTACCGATCCGTGGAGACGGTGACGAGGCCGATTCTCGACGTTATGCAAACTTTCCCGGCGTTCGTGTACCTCCTCCCCGGAATACTTCTGTTCGGCATCGGCATCGTCCCGGCGCTCATCGCGACCGTCATCTTCTCGATGCCGCCCGCCGTCCGCCTGACGATGCTCGGCATCCAGCAAGTCCCGAGGGAGACGGTCGAGGCCGCTCAAGCCTTCGGGGCCACGCCGTGGCAGACGCTCGCGAAGGTCGAGTTGCCGCAGGCTCTCCCGACGATCATGGTCGGGGTCAACCAGGTCATCATGCTCGCGCTCTCGATGGTCGTCGTGGCGTCCCTCATCGGTGCCGGGGGGCTTGGCAGCGAGGTCGTCACGGGCCTCACGCAGCTTCAGGTTGGAACCGGGGTCGTCGGTGGGATCGGGATCGTGATCATCGCGGTCATCCTCGACCGCGTAAGCCGGAGCCTCGGCCAGGGACGCGCGCCGAAAACGGCGAAGGGCGGCTGATATGTGAGCGAGTCGTCCATGCATCGAAGGCGTATTCTGCAAGCTAGAAAAGGAAGGCATATGAAGCCAAAGAAGTTACTTTCGGTAATAGCGTCCGCGCTCCTCGTCGGGGCGGTGGCGGTTGGCTGCGGCGGCGGCTCCGGCGGGGGGGACAGCGCCTCCGGCGGAGGGACCCTCACGCTCGGCAACATCGGGTGGGACGAGAACATCGCCCTCTCGAACCTGAGCAAAGGCTTGATGGAGGAGGAGCTTGGATACGACTCGGTCGAGCTTCAAACCCTCGATGTCGGGCCGCTTTTCCAGGGCGTCGGAAGCGGCGACCTCGACGCTTTCCAAGACGTGTGGATGCCGAACCACCAGCAATATATAGATCCCGTCCAGGAGGACGTCGAGCTTCTCGAAACGTGGTATGAGGGCGAGACGGCGTATGGCATCGCCGTGCCGGACTACATGGACGTGGAGAGCCTCGCGGATCTCAACGACGCCGGAGTCGAGCAGATCACGGGCATCGAGCCGGGGGCTTTGTTCCACACCCAGATCCGGGACGAAGTCATCCCGACCTACGACCTCGACCTGACCCTCGCCGAGTCCTCGACCCCCGCGATGCTCGCCGAACTGAGCCGCGCCTACGAAAATGAGGAGCCGATAGTGTTCCTCGGATGGTCGCCGCACTGGATGAACGCCGAGTACGACTTCCACTACCTCGACGACCCGGAGAACGCGCAGGGCAGCTACGCCGACCCCGCGCAGCTCGCCACCCTCGTCCGAGCCGACCTCGAAGAGGAAGACCCGACGGCATACGCTTTCCTCTCCGCCGTCACGATGACCGAGGACGAGATGAACGAACTCCAGGCCGTCATTCAGGACGTCAACCCCGACGATCCCCTCGAAGGCGCGATGACGTGGTCCGAAGACAACCGCGACGTAGTTGACCCATGGGTCGAGGCCGCCGAGCAAACTCAGGAACAAGCCCAAAACTAGCAAAAACAGGAGCGCGAAACTTTGAAAAATAGCCGTCCGCCGCGCACCTCGCGGAATCGGCGCGAACGCGAAAGCGAACGCCCGGCGTTCGTTCGTTCGATGTTTGCCCTCGGACTCGTTTTTTTCGTGGCGGCCCTCTCCGGGTGCGGGTTTCTCGGGGCGTCGGGGGATAAGCGGCTCACGCTCGGGTACATCGGGTGGACGGAGAACATTGCGAACTCCGCGCTCATCGAGGTTCTCGCCGAGGAGGATCTCGGCTACGAGGTCGAACTCGAACTCACCGATCTCCAGCCGGTTTTCCAGGGTGTCTCCGACGGCGAGTATGACGCTTTCCTCGATGTGTGGATGCCCGCGCATCAAAGCGTCATAGACGAGGTCGGGGGGGATGTGGAGCTTTCGGAGGAGCCGTGGTACCTCGACGAGACCGAGTATGGAATCGCCGTCCCCGACTATATGGAGGCCGAGAGCATCGCCGACCTCAACGACTCGGGGGTGCGTATGATCACGGGCATCGAACCCGGCGCACTCCTCATGGAAAGGATTAATTCCCGTGTCATTCCGGAATACGGCCTCGACCTCGTCCTCGTCGAATCGAGCACCCCGGCGATGCTCTCGGAACTCGACCGGGCATACGAAAGGAAGGAGCCGATAGTGTTCCTCGGGTGGGCTCCGCACTGGATGAACCTCCGCTACGAGTTCCATTACCTCGACGACCCGAAGGACACGATGAGCGGCATCACCGACCCGGCCCGCCTCCACTCCGCGTACCGGGCGGGCCTCGACGAAGACGACCCGACGGCGTACGCCCTCCTCGAAGCAATGAAGCTCACCGAGGAGCAAGTCGCCGAGATCGAACTCGAAATCGTCGAATCGGGAGACCCGAAAGAAGGCGTGAACCTTTGGCTCGAAGACAACCGTGACGTCGTCGAACCGTGGCTCGAAGCCGCGCGAGCCGCCGAAGGAGGCTAAAATAGCGGCGCTTTGAAATGGGACATCCGGCAAAAACACGCGAGGGCGGGGAGTATTTATAAACTTCCCGTCCTCTTTTTCGTGTTCGCGGCTCTCGTCGCATGCTCCCTCTCCGTCGAAGAGGTCTTGTCGAACTCCGCCGCCGATACCGAACGGGACACCGAACGCGAACTCACCATCGCCCACTCACCGTGGGAAGAGAGCCGCGCCCTCGCGCTCCTCACCGAAGCCGTCTTCGAAGAGGAGTTCGAGTACGAAGCCACCCTCGAAGAAACGTCCCCCGAAGCGGCGTTCGAGGCGGTCGCGGAGGGCGAGGCGGACGTTTTTCAGGGAATATGGCGCCCCGTCCACAACGACCTCGTCGCCGAGTACGAGGGTGAAATAGACATGCTCGGAGGCTGGCTGCTCGGGACGACCCGCGCCAGCCTCGCCGCGCCCTCATATATGGACATCCGCCGCATCGAAGAACTCGACGGCACGGAGACGGCCCTCGTCCTCGAAGGCGAGTCGTCCGGAGTGGGGGAAATCCCCGCCGAAATCTTCGAGAGGCATGGCCTCGAACCGTCGGTGCATTCCGGTTCGGGGGCGATGATGGATGAAGTCGAGAGTCTTTACGAGGCGGAGGAGCCGTTCGTCATGCTCGCGTATTCGCCGCATTGGATGAACCTTCGATACGACCTCGACTATCTCGAAGGAGGGGAGCTTCTCGACGGCGTGAATCGTCCGGCGACGCTCCATTCGGCGGCGAGGAGCGGGCTTTCTGGCGAAGACCCGCTCGCGCACGCCCTCCTCGAGGAAATAACGCTCGCCGTCCCGCAAATGGAGAGCCTCCAACTCGCCGTCCGCGACTCCGAAGACCCGGCGGAGGCGGCTCGCGAGTGGGTCGAGTCGAACGGTCATGTGGTGGGTGTGTGGATATACGTGGCGCGTGATCGAGTCTCGTGACAGATTTTCCGGGAGCATGGAATTTGGATTTTCAGTTTCATTTTGGTGGCTGACGCATCCCCGCGACCGTGTTAATTTAGTGCGGACGGCAACTCCCGGAGCGGGCGTGGCTCGTGCCGGACGTTTTGAAACGCAATGAAAGGTGCGATACATTGCGTCTCGTTGTTCGAGGGAAGCGAAGGGAAGGAAGTGTATGCAGGAATATTTAAGGCGGCACACGAACCCGCCCGTGTTTTTGATCTCGGGCGCGGTAATTTTGCTTTTTTTGCTTTTCGGGATCGTTTTCACGGATCAAATGTCCGTCGCCACGGGGGCGGTCACCGGGTTTATAACGACGTATTTCGGATGGTTTTATATTCTGAGCGCCACGGCGTTTTTGGTCTTCGTGGTCTCGCTTCTCTTCACGCGCTTCGGGAAGATTCGCCTCGGGCCGGATGACAGCCGCCCGGAATTCTCCACGTTCGCGTGGTTCGCAATGCTTTTCACCGCCGGGATGGGCATCGGCCTCGTCTTCTACGGCGTCGCCGAGCCGATAGTCCACTTCACCGGGCCGCCCGTCGGCGAGGGTGGAACCGAGGCCGCCGCCGACGCGGCGATGAACTATACGTTCTATCATTGGCTGCTCCATCCGTGGGCGGTGTATATCGTGTTCGGACTGGCGCTCGCGTATGCCGGGTTCCGGCGGGGGCTTCCGTTTCGTCCGGCATCCATTTTCCAGCCGATACTCGGGGATCGGGTGAACGGCCCGATCGGGCATACGATAGACATCGTGGCGGTGTTCGGGACTATTTTCGGGCTGGCGACTTCGCTCGGCCTCGGGGCGCAGCAAATAAACGCCGGACTCGGCGCGGTGGCCGGTATCGGGCAGGGAACGGGAATTCAGATAATTTTGATCGCCATCATCACGGTCATCGCGGCGATCTCGGTTTTGTTCGGGATTGACAAGGGCATTCGGCGTTTGTCGGAGATAAACATGGTTCTCGCGGTGGTTCTCGTGGCGGCTGTGTTCCTTCTCGGGCCGACGCTTTTCATACTCAGTTCGCTCGGCGAGAACATCGGATATTATTTCCAGAATCTCGTCGGGACGAGCTTCAATATGTTCACGGGCAACGAGACCGGGCAGGAATGGATGTCCGCGTGGACGCTCTTTTACTGGGGATGGTGGATCTCGTGGTCCCCGTTCGTCGGGATGTTCATAGCCCGCATCTCCCGAGGCCGCACGATCCGCGAGTTCGTGGCGGGCGCATTGCTCGCCCCCGCCGGAGCCTCCGCCGTGTGGTTCACGGTTTTCGGAAGCACCGCGCTCAACCTCATCATGACCGGAAACGGCGGCGGCCTCGCCGAAGCCTCGACGGAGTCGGCGATGTTCGTCCTCTTCGACCAACTCAACCTCGGCGCGGTATTCACCGTGATTCTCTCGATCGTCACCATAGTCGTGGTCGTCCTCTTCTTCGCGACCTCGTCCGACTCCGGCTCTCTCGTCGTTGACATATTGACGAACGGCGGCGACCCGAACCCGGTGTGGTACCAAAGGCTTTTCTGGGCGATTTTGGAGGGCGCGGTCGCAGCCGTGCTTCTCCTCGTCGGCGGCGCGGCGGCTTTGACATCGCTCCAGGCGGCTTCGATCGCCGCGGGGTTGCCGCTTTGCCTCGTGCTTATCGGGATGTGCTTTGCGCTGATAAAGGCTTTCCAGCAAGACGCTGTGATCATGGCGGAGAACGAAGCCCCCGACCCCGGACGCGCCATGTCGAGGCCGAGGGGAACCATCTCCCCGCAGCAAATGTCCGCCGAGAAGTTCTCGTCGCACAACGACGACCGGAACCCCGGAGGGGATCGGTAGATTTTTCGGGGCGACTTTCACGGGGCGGCGGAAAACTCGCCGTCCCGTGTTTCGATTTCAGATTATGGGAGGAATTGATTTTGGAGAAACAGATACCGCATGGATGGGTTGGCCGGGATCTCGTGCTTCACCGGGCGGGGGCTTCGAGTTGGGAGTTCATCACGCTCAAGGAGGCGAATGAGATCGGGGTCGCGTACACGTACAAGGAGGGCGAGGTCGAGGGCGAGCCGGTCTTCGTGCCGTGGAGCGGGATAAGCTGGATCCGCCCCCCCGTCTCCGAGGACTTCGAAGGCACCGATCCGGGCGCGTAAAAACAAATAAGGAGGAGACGAATAATGGGGAAAGCGCGGCGAAACCCTTTCAGGGGCGTACTCGACACCATAAGCGAGATGAACCGGATGCAAGAACAGTGGATGATGGGCTACGATTCTTCACCCTCCGGAGGCGGAGTCGGCGAGGATCAACCCCGGACACACGCCACCGCATGGGTTCCCGCCACCGACATCTTCGCCGACGGGAACGACCTCAAAATCCGATGCGAACTCTCGGGTGTCAAACGCGAGGAAATAGACATCTCGCTCACCGCCGGAATCCTCATTGTCTCCGGAGAGCGAACGAGCGAACTCGACGAAGAAGCCACGAGCTTCCTCGTCCGCGAGCGTTTCTACGGGGAGTTCCGCCGCTCCATAAACCTCCCCGAAAACGTCGGCAACGACAACATATCCGCCCGCTTCGAGAACGGCATGCTCGAGGTCACCGTAAAAGGCGGAGCCATCATCTCCGAGCCGCGCCAAATCCAAATAAGCTGAAAAAATAATACCGAGTCCGGGTGAATGGTTCCATGCTCGGTCGGCGGGTTCGGGAGTCGCCAACCGATGAATAACGGCTTTCGGGAAGTCATTGTCCGGATTCCGTATCAGTCGCTTCCGCATTCGCCCGGCGACGCGAATCGCTTGAAAAGCCGCGACCCGTCGAATCGCATTTCCTCGATTCGCGCGAAAAAGACCCTTCGCCGCTCGCCGCTCGAATGCCGGAACTCTCGACCGGACTCCGTATACGAAACACTCTCGTTCGAACCCCGCGAGCATGCCGGTCTCCGACCGGAAAGCATGCCGCTTCGAGCCGCGACGAAACACCTTCCCCGAAATCAACGAACCACCGATAATCCGAAACTCCTCTCGAACTCTATCCGGCACCCGTCCGCCGAAACGGGGGCTTCCGTGGTTTTACGGCGGAAGCATCGAGGATGATACGGATCACGGGCGATCGTCGCCCGAAAGCCGTGTTCGTCGCGGCGACTCGGAGCCGTTTCCCTCGGAGCGGAGCGCCCCGAACCCGTCGCTTCGCTTCGTGAGTTCGGGAAATACGGCCTCGCGAAAGCGCCTAATATGAGGGGCGAACCATCCGCTCGGACTCGGTATGAGATGTTCGAGGGAACCTCTCGGTTCCTCCCCGATTCTCTTTCCGGATGCATGGTCGTTTCGGAACTGAGGCGATGCGCGAACTCATGTAGAATGCCCGGCGTGAAGTAGTGGGGAGACCTCCGGGAGGGGCGCTTATGCCATGCCGGGCATCCCCGTGTGTTCCGCGAATGGAGGAGGAGTATGAGAGGAAGTCTTTCGGATCGGCTCGTCTATGTTTTGCTCGGGCTGCTTGCCTTGATTTTGATCGGCATGTTGCTCGCGTCGTGGCGCGTCGTTCTTTATCCGTTTTTGCTCGTGGTCGGGGTCTCGATCCTCTTCGGTTTCATACGCCGGATCTCCGACGGAAATAGCCTCGTCCCGGCCCTCGTCGCCGGGAGCGTCGTCGTTTTGTTTTTCATCCTTTTCATATGGGTGGACATCCTTTCCGGCGGCGAGCCGACCGGAAGCACGAACTATGTCTTCGGGATGACCCCGGCGATGGCGGTGTACGTGATCGGGGTTCCCATCCTCGTCGCGCTCCCGAGCCTTTTGTACGCGCTGACGTTCACGCGCGAGGATCTCGAAACGCCGCCCGCCGCCCACAACGAAGAAGGGGGAGGCTGACATGAACGCGACCATCGTGTCCATCGTCGTCGTTTATTTGCTCGCGACCGTCGCCATCGGGGTGTGGGCGACGCGGCGCACGAAGAACACCGCCGACTTCTTCATCGCGGGCCGGAGCCTCGGGATGTTCGTCGTGGCGATGGCGGTCTTCACCTCGATCCAGAGCGGATTCGGTGTTCTCGGCGGAACCGGACTCACCTTCGACGCCGGGTTCGGGGGGTTCGTGGCCGGCATCGGCTTCGCCGCCCCCCTCGGCTTCGCCCTCGCGTGGTTCCTCGCCGGAAAGAGGATGTGGAAGCTCGGGAACCTCGGTGAGATTTATACGCTCGGGGACGTCGTCGAGAAGCGGTACGCCAGCAAAGGTGTCCGGGGCTGGATCGGCTTCGCCGTCGCGCTCGGCGTCATCGGATACCTCGGCGTTCAAGTTCAGGCGACGGGCTTCGTGATGTCGAGCGTCTTCAACATCTCGACCTCGACCGGAGCCATTATCGGCCTCGTCATCCTCGGCCTTTACGCGGTCGGAGGCGGCATCATCGCGGGCGTATACACCGACCTCCTTCAAGGCATCCTCATGGTCGGGGTGTCGGTCGTGGTCTTCTTCCTCGCGCTCAACGCGGGCGGCGGCATTTTGAACATCACACAGACTTTGCAAGCCGAGGACGCCGCCCTCGCCTCGCCGTTCGGGACGGTCTCGGCGTTCACCATCGCATGCTATTTCCTTCTCTTCTCCCTCGGGGCGGCGGGGCAGCCGCAACTCCTCACGAAGTTCCTCATGACCCGAAGCACGCAGGAACTGAAATGGGGCGCGCTCGTCTCGGGCCTCTCGTACCTCATCACGATGATGCTCGTGGCGAGCGTGGGTCTCGTGGCCCTCTCCCTCAGTTTTCAGGGAGACTTCCCCGGACTCGATTCGCCGGACGCCGCGCTCCCGACGTTCGTCATCCAGTACACACCCCCGGTCGTCGCCGGACTCGCCCTCGCCGGGATACTCGCGGCGATCATGTCAACGGGCGACGCCTTCCTCAACCTCGGCGCGGCGAGCCTCATACGCGACATCCCCCGCGCCTTCGGCTTCGAAGTCCGGAACGAACTTATGTGGAGCCGCGTATCCATCGCGTTCCTCCTCGTCCTCTCGCTCCTTTTCTCGCTTTATCTCGATACTCTCGTCGCGCTCCTCGGGGTCTTCGGATGGGGGACGTTCGCCGCCGCCATCTTCCCCGCCGTCGTCCTCGGACTCGCGTGGCCGAGAGCGACGAGACAGGGTGCCATCGCGAGCATCGTGGTCAGCCTCCTCATAAACTTCGTACTCGAGATCGGGGCTATTTACGGCTTCGCCCCGCTCCCCGAAGGCATCGTCAACGGCGCGTTCGCCCTCGTCGTCGCCCTCATCGTCTTCATCGTCGTCTCCCTCGCAACCCAGTCCACCGAAGACGAAATAGCCCCCGAGGTTCGCAAAGTCCTCGACGGCTGACCGAACCCGACCCGACCAAAAAGAGCCGCCGGAACCTTCGAGTCCGGCGGCTTTCCCTTTGCCCGAAGAAAAACTCCGCCAATTCCTTGACCCATAAAAAATCATGTGGTATCTGTTCCCTATATGGAACAGCGATTCGTATTACGCAACATAAACAAAGCATTCGGGGACGTTTCCGGGTGAGGAAAGGCTGAGGATTTCATGGAGGATCGGGCGCGGGTGGTCATTGTGGGGGCGGGGATAGTCGGGTGTTCGGTCGCCGAGCATTTGACTCGGATGGGATGGACGGACGTTCTCGTCCTCGATCAAGGCCCGCTCGACCTCCCCGGCGGCTCGACCTCGCACGCTCCCGGCCTCATGTTCCAAACCAACCCCTCGAAGACGATGACGCACTTCGCCAAATACACCGTCGAACGCTTTTCGGAACTCGAAGTGGATGGGTGTTCATGCTCCCACCCGGTCGGAGGCGTCGAAGTCGCCACGACGCCGGAGCGGTGGAAAGACCTCCGCCGCAAACAAGGAATCGCGAGCGCGTGGGGCGTCGAGTCGCATCTCATTTCACCCGAGGAATGCGCCGCGAAAATACCGATGCTCGATGAGACGAAAATCCTCGGCGGCTTTTTCACCCCGACGGACGGCATCGCGAAGGCCGTGTGGGCGTGCGAGGCGATGATGAAGCTCGCCTCCGAGCGCGGCGCGAGGTTCCACGGGAACACCGAGGTTCTCGGCTTCGAGGTCGAGGGTGGGCGGATAAAGGCCGTCGAGACGTCGCGGGGGCGCATCGAAGCCGAGATCGTCCTCAGTTGCGCGGGGATGTGGGGGCCGAAGCTCGGTCGGATGGTCGGGATGACGGTGCCGCTCACTCCGATGGCGCATCAATTCGT
Organism: Rubrobacter sp.; assembly: GCA_013695475.1. Taxonomy (GTDB): domain Bacteria; phylum Actinomycetota; class Rubrobacteria; order Rubrobacterales; family Rubrobacteraceae; genus JACCWD01. Next base: position 14,981 of record JACDAJ010000026.1, read on the forward strand.
GTGGACGGGCGCGGTTCCCGGCCTCGAAGGCGAGACGCGGGAGGTCGTCCATCCCATACTCCGCCATCAAGATGCGGCGATGTACATGCGCCAGAACGGCGAGAAGTACGGTGTCGGCTCGTACCAGCATCGCTCGATGACCGTGAGGAGCGAGGACATCGAACACCCGAGCCTCTCCCCGGACATGCCCTCCGTAATGGATTTCACGCCGGGCGACTGGGACGGGCCGTGGCGCGACGCCGTCGAGCTTCTCCCCGCGCTCGAAAACGTCGAGTTCGAGAAGCCGATGAACGGGCTTTTCTCGTTCACGCCGGACGGGATGCCGATGCTCGGCGAGTCGAAGGAAGTGAAGGGATTTTGGGTCGCGGAGGCGGTTTGGATCACACACTCCCACGGCGTCGCCCGCGCAATGGCCGAATGGCTCACCGAAGGCGCCCCGGACACGGACGTGAGCGGCTGCGACGTGAATCGCTTCGACCGCCACGCATACAGCCCGGCGTACAACCTCGCAAGAAGCTCGCAGTCCTTCCAGGAAGTCTACGATGTCATCCATCCGCAACAGCCTATGGACGAGCCACGCCCGCTCCGGACAAGCCCGTTTTATATCCGCCAAAGAGAACTCGGAGCATACTTCCTCGAAGCGAACGGCTGGGAGCGCCCGCACTTCTTCGCATCGAACATAAACCTCGCCGACGACCTCGACGGCATCCCCGAGCGCGACGAATGGAGCGGTCGTTATTGGTCGCGAGCCGTCGCGGCGGAACACAAAGCGACCCGCGAGCGAGTCGCGCTCTACGACATGACCTCGCTCAAAAAGGCGGAAGTCGTCGGGTCGGGCGCGCTCGAGTTCCTCCAAAAATTGAACACGAACGACCTCGACAAGCCGCCGGGAAGCGTCACGTACACGCTCATGCTCGACGAGAAGGGCGGCGTCCGGAGCGACATCACGGTGGCGAGGCTCGGCGAGGATCATTTCCAACTCGGCCTCAATGGCGCGCGCGACATGGACTGGATGGAACGCCACCTCCCGGACGACGGATCGGTGCGAATCCGGGACATAACGAGCGGCACATGCTGCGTCGGTGTGTGGGGGCCATACGCGAGGGATATCGCACAAAGCCTCACGGATGACGATTTTTCCCACGAGGCGTTCGGATTCTTCAAAGCGAAGCGGGCATATATCGGGGAAGTTCCGGTCACGGCACTTCGAGTTTCATACGTCGGGGAACTCGGGTGGGAGATATATACGACCTCGGATTACGGCCTCCGACTATGGGATCTCCTCTGGCGAGCCGGGCAGCCGTTCGGAGTCGCCGCCGGAGGGAGAGGCGCATTCAACGGCCTCCGCCTCGAAAAAGGATACCGGCTCTACGGAACCGACATGACGACCGAACACGACCCATACGAAGCCGGACTCGGTTTCGCCGTCAAGCCCGACAAAGGCGACTTCATCGGGCGTGAGGCGTTGATGAGGCGCAAAGGATCCGGCCCGAGGCGGAAGCTCTCATGCCTCGTCCTCGACGGCGAGCAAGCCATGATGGGTGGCGAGCCAGTATTCCACGAAGGCGCGTCCATCGGATACGTGACGAGCGCGGAATACGGCCACGCCATCGGAAAGAGCATCGCGTATGCGTGGCTCAAACCGGAGTTTTCGGAAGTCGGAACGAGGGTGGAAATCCAATACTTCGGCGAAAGATATGGAGCCAAAGTCGCCGAAGAGCCGCTCTTCGACCCGAAGATGGAAAAAATGCGAAGCGCGAAAAAGCCGGGCGAGCGAGGCGAAGCGATGCTCGCGACTTCCGCGATGCCCACTTCGGAAAACGGTCGTCCATTGGCGAAAGCAAAAAGCTAAAAGCGCGAGCGAAGCGAGCAAAGGAGGTGATGCCCCAAAACGATGGACATCCCGAAAGTGAGAGAGACGACGTAGGCGGGACTTCCGCCGAGACACCACCGAAGTGAGAAAGGTGCATCATGGCCGAGATCAACCAGAATCCGGGGATTCTCCTCTATACCCGGGTCAAGAAGTCGCCGTATTATTACGGCTCGCGGCGCCACGGCGTCGAGCTTTACAGCGTCTACAACCACCACTACCACCCCCGCCACTACGGCGATCCCTTCGGCGAATACTGGCAACTCCTCGAAGGCGTCACGATGTGGGACGTCGGGGGAGCGGAAAGGCAAGTCGAGATCTCCGGCCCCGATGCCTTCCGCTTCACGAACCTCCTCACCCCGCGCGACCTCAATAAATGCGCCGTCGGACAATGCAAATACGCCTTCATCACCGATGAAAAAGGCGGCATCATAAACGATCCGGTGCTTCTCCGGCTCGGGGAGAACCGTTTCTGGCTCTCGCTCGCCGACAGCGACGTTCTCCTTTGGTGCAAAGCGCTCGCGCACGGGATGGGCTTCGATGTCGAAATATCCGAGCCGGACGTCGGCCCGATGCAAATTCAAGGCCCGAAATCCAAAGAAGTCATGACCGACCTCTTCGGCTCGGACATCCTCGACATCCCGTATTACTACATGGTTCGCAAGGAACTCGACGGCATGGACATCGTCATCTCGCGCACCGGATACTCCGGCGAACTTGGCTACGAATTGTATTTGGAGAACGCCAGCCGCGACGGGCTTCACCTGTGGGACTCGGTGCTTCAGGCGGGCGAGCCGCATGGGATTTCCCCCATCGGGCCGTGCCACATCCGGCGCATCGAGGGCGGAATCCTCTCGCATGGCTGCGACATGACCATAAACGAGAACCCGTACGAGGTCGGCTACGGATACAAGTGGATGGTCGAGTTCGACCAGGAAGACGACTTCATGGGCAAGGAAGCCCTCAAAGAGGTCGCCGAGACGGGAGTGAGCCGGAAGCTCGTCGGGGTCGAGATGGGCGGGCAAAGGCTCGGCTCGTTCAACGACGGCTCGATGCCGGACTTCTTCCCGGTCTTCGGCAAGGACACCGGT
>JACDAJ010000203.1 GCA_013695475.1 Rubrobacter sp.
ATGCTCTCGGTGGGCGAGTATCGTCGTCTCGTGGAGGGAAAGAGAGATTTCTGGGAGGCGTATGAGGAGTTCCGTCGGCGCGCCGATCTTTCGCGGCTCGGGATCGTGCCGGAAGAAATATTCGAGGGGGTGCGCGACCCCTCGCCCGGACGAGAGGCCCGTCTGTGAGCGACGCGGAGTATTTGCTCGACACGAACGTGCTTTCGGAGCCGCTTCGTCCGGCGCCGGACGCGAAGGTTCTCGAGCAGCTTCGGGAGAATCGGGAGCGGCTCGCCACTGGGCACGAGTTGCTTTTCGGCTGCGAGAGACTTCCGGAGTCTGGAGAGGCGCACAGCCATCGAGGAGTATCTCCACCGGGTCGTCGCCGCGTCCGTCGAGATACTTCCGTATGGCGAGAGGGCCGCCGGGTGGCACGCTTCGGAGCGCGCTCGGCTGTCTCTCGAAGGAAAGACTCCGCCGTTCGCGGACGGGCAGATCGCCGCGGTGGCGCATGAGAACGGCCTTGTTCTCGTCACATTCAACCGGGCGGACTACGACGGGTTCCGGGATCTCCGGGTCGAGGACTGGCGAGATTAGTCGCCCGGCGGTCGGGGTCTCCCGGCTTCAGCCACAGCGAGGTGTGTGACGGGCGGAGGGTGTCTTCGACGACGGTGGTGAGGTTCTCGCTCAAAGAATCGAGGGAGGTTTCGTTTCGGGATTTGGCGGAGAAGGCTTCGAGGGTTTTCGCCGCGTCGTATTTGTTTCGATAAAAGCGACGGTCTATGAAATTTTGTATGCGGCGGCGGAGCGGCACGAACAACGCGGCTATCACGAGGGTCGAGGCGACTATGGCGAGTTGGGAATCCCCTCCGGCGAGGGAGCCGAACACGTATTGCAACGAGACGACGGAGCCGAGGTATACGCCGACGAGTGAAGCTGTGAGAGCGCCGTACACGAGCGTTTTGTTTATGACCACGTCTATGTCGTAGAGGCGATGTTTGAGGATGGCGATCCCGGCTGCCACCGGAACCCCCGCGATGACCAGCGCGTCCATCATGGAGAAGAGGTTCGGGAAGGCGTCCTCGACGGGCTGGTTGGTCACGAACCATACGGGTATGAACGAGGCCGCGAAGGTGAACCACTTTATCTGCTGCCGCTCTTCTCCGACCGAACGCCGGAAACGAACCACGAGGCTCGCCGCCGCCGCGAAGATTTCCGCGATGTACACCACGAATAGGACGGGATCGTAGATATCCGCATACGGCCTGAGCGCCTCGACGCCCAGCGGGTTCGGAATGCCCGTGCCGCGCACGGCCTCCCCCGGCGAGACGGCGAACAACGCAATCGTCGCCAGCGTCGAGCCGATGGTAAACCAGGCGACCGGCCTCCAGCGCGGCGAGACGAGCCTGCCGTTCGGGAAGTACAGTGGAAGCAGGATGAAAATCAGGACGGCTCCGACCCCTTCCGTCGAGGCCGACACCACGGCCATCGTCCGCGCCAGTGGAAGCGAACCGTAAACGACGTACTCCCCCGCGAACGCATAAGCCGCGAAGCAAAACGCGCTCCCCAGGAAGAGCCAGCCGACGACGCTCGAGGGTTGGCGCGAGGAGATCAAACCCCCGACCACCGAGATCGACACCACGACGATGGAGAAGGTGAGATCCTCCAGACGAGACCCGTTAGCGACGGAGAGCGCGACGAGGCATGCCGTCAAAGCCATCGTCAACGCGCATACCGGCCATGCCAGCCGCGAGTACCCGCGCTCATTCGTCATGCCCGCTCCTTCCCCGTTCCATTCCCCGCAGCCACAGCGAGACGTGGGCGGGATGCACCGTCTCCTTCGCCACCCCGGCGAGGTCGTCGCTCAATGTTTCGAGGTTCGTCTCGTTTCGAAGCCTCATGGAGAACGCTTCGAGCGTTTTGGCGGCGTCGTACTTCCTCCGGTAGAAACGTCGGTCTATGAAATGCTGTATGCGCCTCCGAAGCGGATTGAAAAGCGCGGCTATCGCCAACGTCGAGGCGACGACGGCGAGTTGCGACTCGCTCCCCGTGAGAACGCGAACCACATACTGAATACCGACGACGCCGCCGAGGTATACGAAAACGAGAGTCCCCGTGAGAGCGCCGTATACGAGGGTTTTGTTTATGAGGAGGTCTATGTCGTAAAGCCGATGCTTGAGGATGGCGACGCCCATCGCCACCGGAACGCCGGAGAGCGCCGCGGCGAATATGAGGAAGAAGACGAGATCCGCGCCCTCCCCTTCGAAGGTCCCTCCGATGAGGAGTTCGGCTGCGTTGCCCGCCACGAGGTACGCCGCCAAAAGCGCGGCGGCGTACGCGAACCACTTCATTTGCTGGCGTTCGACGCCCGACGAACGCCGCAGCCTCACGAAGAGCGAGAGAGCGGAGAGGAGCATGAGCGGCGCGACGAGGACGATGATGGACACGTCGGCGACGGTTCCGAGGAACGGCGCGGACTCGATGCCAGCCGGGTTCTCGAGGCCGGAGTCTTCGAGAGCGCCGGGGGCGAGCGCCGCCGAAGCCGCGTGGAGCGCTGCCACGAGGGCGACCGTCCACACCACCGCTCGCCAGCGCGCCGACGGGAGCCGTCCGGTCGGGAAGAGAAGGAAGCAGAAGATTATGAAGGTTGGGGCGAGAGCGTTGTTGAGCCATTGGTTCATCCATCCGACCCACACGCTCCCCGGCCGCAAACCGCCGCTCCCATAGATGACATAAGCATCGCCGAGTATGCTCGACTCGAAAAGCAGCGCCATCGCGCAAAAGATCCAGCCGATGGGATTCCCCGGCGACCTCGACGCCACGAGCGCGCCGGTTACCCCGAAAACCAGCCCGAGGACGGCGATGGAGACCACGATCACAACCTCGTCGGCGTCGCCCGAAACGCCGAGCGAAACCGCCGCGACCGCCATAACAGCCGAGATCGCAAGCACCACCCACGGAGTCGCCGCGCGCATGTTTCCGAAGCTCCTCATCCGTCCGGCTTTCGACCATCCGACGACGTCCTCAGCCACAGCGAGGCATGCGCCGGATGGACGGTTTCACGCGCCACCTCGACGAGTTCCCCGCTCAAGTCCTCGATGTCCGTCTCCTCGCGCAAGCGGGCGGAGAACGCTTCGAGGGTCTTCGCCGCGTCGTATTTCTGTCGGTAGAAACGGCGGTCTATGAAATTTTGCAGGAAACGCCGGAAGGGCGTGAAAAGCGCGGCTATGGCGAGGGTCGAGGCGACGACGGCGAG
>JACDAJ010000209.1 GCA_013695475.1 Rubrobacter sp.
CCGCCCACGGGAAGACGAGGAGTATCGCGATCGCGCCTATGAGTCCGGTGACGAGGGGCGGTTTGTATCCGGCCCGATCCGACCACTTCCCGACGAGCGGCTGTATCACGGCCTCGAACGCCGCCGCGACGAGGAACACCACACCGATGGCCGCCGCCCCCCACCCGAGTGAGTCGAGCGCGAGCGGAGCCAAAATAATCGGCGCCCCGAAAACGAGCGGCGAGAGCATGATGAACCACATTCCGACCGCGAGGCCGGGGCGGAGCATCCTCCCGAGCATCGGAAGAAAAGGGCTGTATGCGTCCGGCTCGGGCGCGGGCGTCAAATAAACCCACACCCCGATGGCCGCCCCGATCACCGCGACCGCCACGAAGGTCGGCGCGATGCCGAAGATCGCCGCCGCGCTCCCGACGACGGGGCCGAGCAAAGCCCCGACGACCGCCGCGCTCATCAATGTGCCGATGACCTCGCCGCGTCTCTCCTCCGGCGCGCTCCGAACCAGCCACGTGAACGCCGCGACCCACGACAACGCGCTCCCGAACCCCTCCCCGAACCGCGCCGCTATTAAAAGCCACTCGCTCCCGGCGAACGCGAACACCACGCTCGTCGCCGAAAAAATAGCGAACCCGGAGATCGCCGACGCCTTCACCCCGGCCCGCGCCACGAGGTATCCACCCGGCACCGAGCCGATCAAAACCCCCGCCCCGAACGCCCCGGTCAGAATTCCGACGCCGAGCTTCGAGAGTCCGAGTTCGTCGGTGAAGTACGGGATGAGCGGGACGAGGGCGGCGTGGAACACCGTGTCCACGAGGACTATGGAGCAGCAAAGTACGAGGAGCTTCCTCAATTTATCCTTCGTCCCGACATCTCCACCCCTCGACGCCCGTCGCCCGTATATTCCGCCTCCGAACATTCCCCGGACAATGTGCCGGAGACGTATTTTACGACTGTCATTGAGAAGCGGTTTACCGGACATTCCCCCGTGCGCTGCTAACATATTCGTCGTGAAGTCTTTGAGCGTCAAATCCGCGTCCCGTGGCCTGCGGGGAGTTTTCTTAGATTGGCTCGCGTGGGGGAGGCGGCGGCGGGTGAACAAGGTTTTGCTCGTCGTCTCGGTCTCCATCGCGGCGTTCGTGACGGGCGCGTTCGCGTGGGCGACGGTGTTTCCATACGAGGGGGACTTCACACGGTATCTCGTCTTTTACTGGATATGGGGGCTTTGCGCCTTGAGCATCCCGTTCGCGATGGCCGAATACAAAACGAGCCCCCTCCGGAAAAACAGCGAGCGCGGCCACCTCGCCATCCTCCTCTATATAGGCTCGCTTCTCATCATCACCCGCGCTTTGAACATGCTCATATACGGGGGATATTAGTTTGTGCCGGGCGCTCCTCTTCGACCTCGACGGAACGATCTCCGAGACGGACTCGATTCACCATCCGTCGTGGGCGGAGATGCTCGCGCCGCGCGGATACGACGTGGATTGGCCGTTCTACGAGGAGAACATAAGCGGCCGCCTCAACCCGGAGATAGTCTCCGAGTTCATGCCCGATGTCTCCGAGGAAGAGGGACGGAGGCTCATCGAGGAGAAGGAGGTGGATTTCCGAAGCCGCGTCCACACCCTCACGGCGACGCCGGGGCTGCGCGAACTCATCGGGCGCGGAAGAAATGCGGCCATGTGCATCGCCCTCGTCACGAACGCCCCGAAGCTCAACGCCCTCGCTGTCATAAACGCCCTCGGCCTCGAAGGCGACTTCGACCCGATCACACTCGCCGAAGACGCCGGAGCCGGAAAGCCCGACCCCGCTCCATACCTCATGGCTCTCGAATATCTCGACATTCCACCGACGGACGCCGTCGCCTTCGAAGACTCGACCTCGGGGATAAAATCCGCGACCTCCGCCGGAATTCCGACCGTCGGCGTCGCCTCGACCCACGACCCGGAGACGCTCTCCGAAGCCGGGGCATTCGCCGTGTTCCGCGACTTCACCGACCCCGGCCTCGCGTCCATGCTCTTCGGCTAAACTCCGACCTCGATGACGGTTCCGTCCACTCGTTCCGCAAACGTTATGACGAGCCGGTTCCCCCCATACTCGAAGGAAGCCTCTCCGCCGTCCACGGATACTTTGCCCGGCTCGCGCTCGATTCCCCGCAACTCGATCCTCGTCTCCGAGCGCTCCGGCTCGAACGAACCCTCGCGCCCTCCGAGACGCACCGTGACGGCATCCACCGTCGCTTCGCACGAAACCTTCCGCCTCGCATACTCGCCGCTTTCATGGCCGAAACCATCCCCCGCATCCTCGTAAAAACCCGCCTCGCCGGAGCCTTCCGACGGATATATGAGAAAGGCGAGCGGCGCATCCATCTTTTCGCCCGTGTGCATTTTCTCCGGCCCCATCGGAAGCGCTTTATTCGCCTTCATGTACATCGCGGGTTGTCCGAGCGGCGCGTGGACGAGGATGTGCCGTCCCCCCTCGAACTTTTCGTCCGTCCAATAATGGAACCATGTCCCTTCCGGGAGGTACACCGAGCGATGCTCGATGCCGGGGCGTGTGATCGGGGCGACGAGGAGCGCGTCCCCGAGGAGGAACTCGTCGTCGAGGGCGTATGTCGTCTCGTCCTCCGGGTACTCGAAGAGGAGCGGGCGGAGGATGGGCGAGCCGTTCCGGTGGCTCTCCTCGAAGAGCGTATAAAAGTACGGAAGGAGGCGCATGCGGAGCTTGATCATGGCCCGGCACACCGACTCGTACGGCTCCCCGAAAGCCCACGGTTCCTGTGAGGCGGTTCCCTTCGCCGAGTGGTTCCGGCAAAATGGCTGGAAAACCCCGAACTCGGTGAAGCGGGCGAGAAGCTCCCCGTTCCCGTCGTCGAAGAAGCCCCCGATGTCCACCCCGGCCCATGCGACGCCGGAGAGGCCGAGGTTTTGGAGTTGCGGCATCGCCATCCACAGATGCTCCCACCACGAGGAATTGTCGCCCGTCCACTGCATCGCATGCCTTTGCATCCCCGCGTACCCCGCTCGAGTTATGACGAAAGGACGCTCGTCCGGGCGGAGTTCGAGGAGTCCTTCCCTCGTCGCTTTCGCCATGAGCGAGCCATACGTATTGTGAATTTGGGCGTGGAGCTTCGCCTCGCCGTCGCCGGGATGGACGGCATCGTCCGGCATCGTGGCTCCCTTCGGAATGAAGAGGGCCGGCTCGTTCATGTCGCACCATATTCCCGAAACTCCCGCGTCGAGGAGGATTTTGTGGTTCCCGCCCCACCATTTCCGAGCCTCCGAACTCGTGAAGTCCGGGAAGGCGCATACGCCGGGCCACACCGCGTTGTTGTATTCCTCGCCGTCCATCGTCCGGCAAAAGAAGCCCCGTTCGCGGCCCTCGGAGTACATGAAATAGTCTTCGTCCGCCTTCACGCCGGGGTCTACGATGGCAGCGACCCGGAAGCCGTCCTCGCCGAGTTCGGCGATGAGTTTCTCCGGCTCGGGGAAACCCTCGTCGTTCCACGTGAAGACGCGGTACCCGTCCATATAGTCAATGTCGAGGTACACGACATCGCACGGGATGCCCCGCTCCCGGAAATTGCGCGCGATCTCGCGTACTTCCTCGGCGGTTTCGTAGCTCCATCGGCATTGCTGGTTTCCGAGCGACCACATCGGGGGCATGGGGGTTCGTCCCGTGAGTTCGGTGTACCGTTCGAGGACGCGCTTCGGGGTCGGCCCGGCAAAGACGTAATAAACGAGGTCGCCGCCGCGAGCCTCGTACGCGGAGAGATCCCCATCCTTCTTCCCGAGGTCGAACTCGACTCGGTGCGTGTTGTCGAATAAAAGGCCGTGGAATTTGCCATTCGTCGCCGAGAGCGTGAATGGGATGGAGGAATAAATATTGTCGAAGGCGTCGGTATGTCCGGAGGGAGGATCCACATTCCAAAAAGTCTGGCTCGTCCCCGTCTTATCCAGGCCGCCCGTCCGCTCCCCACACCCGAACGACCGCTCGCCCTCTTCGCGCCGCTTGTGGAGCCTCACCGCGTCCCCGAGCGGCTTCGTGAAGATGTCGGAGCCGGGCGTGCGAAAGAACCCCATCCCGAGTTCCATATCGTCGGCGGCGAAAGTTCGCCCGGACGGGTCGGAAAAGGATATGCGGAGCGGGTTCGTGTTTATCTCCGCTTTCACCTCCCTGGTCGAAAGTATGAAACCCGAGTCCGTCCTCTCCATCGAGGCTTCGACGGCGAGCCATTCGTCTTTGTATATCGCCTCCGACCCATAATCCGGAGTCTGCCCGTTCGGGAAGGCTCCGACGCGGAAGAGGTCGGGGGCGAGGACGGTTGTCTCCACCGTCGTCGAGCCGCACCGGAAGCGCATGCTCCGCCCGTCGTGGTCGGTGAGTTCGGCGGCCCCGATCGGCTCGTATTTACCTTTCGCGCTGCGATTCGTCGTTTCGGTCAAAGTTCCCTCCGTGGTTGTCATTGTCCATAAAGTTTGGCGCCGGGCTTGTTCGAGAAGCTCCGCAACCGCTCATCGTCTCGCGTGGAATCCAGACGCTCGCACGGAATTCTTCCCTCGGATTTCGTGTCCCGTACAACGAACGGATACACCGCATCGGCGGATCGTCCATGCGAATTCGGTGTCACATCGTGGACGCGTCCCACCGGATCGCGTCCTGCCGGACCGCGTCCCTCGCCGGATTGCCCCCGAAGCGGGGGAGATGTTCCATCGGAACGTGTTCCGAGGGGGGCGGAACACGGATTTGTGGTTCCTCGACTGGCTTCGGTGTGGCGTGTACGAGGTCATTTCGTATCTTCTTTGACGCTCCGGCGAGGAATGCGAGCGTCGTCGAGCGGAATCGCCCATGCGGATTCGGTGCCATGCCATGGAGCCATCACGCCGGGAGCCCGATGTCGGTTCGACAAAGGAATGCTTCGCCGGAGAACGAGTGGATGCGGCGTGGATCCTCGTCGCTCTCCGTGTCATTTCGCTCCTTCTCCGACCGCTCCCGCGAGTACGACGACGACCGCGCTGAGCGCGACGACTATATACAGCGCGCCCCCGAGGCCGAGGAGTTCGGCGGCGAACCCGATGGACGGCGGGCCGACGAGGAAGCCGAAGTATCCGGCGGTCGCCACGGCGGCGAGCGCCGGGCCGGGGGCCGAGTCCTCGGAGCGCCCCGCCGCGCTCAATGCCGCCGGAAAGACTATGGAGAACCCGATCCCCGCGCATCCGAACCCGACGAGAGCGGCGTATTCGTTGCCGACGGCGAGCGATGTTCCGAGTCCGACGGCGGCGACCGCGGCTCCGAGCCGGACGAGCGCCTTCGCCCCGAAGCGGGCGATGAGCCAGTCTCCGGTGAAGCGTCCGATGGTCATCATGAGCGAGAACACGGCGAATCCGGCGGCGGCGAAACCCGCCCCGGTTCCGAGCGTTCCGTTGAGATACACCGCGCTCCAGTCGGCCATCGCCCCCTCCCCGACGAGGACGCAAAACGATATTATCCCGAGTCCGAGAAGGGCTTTCGTCGGCCTCGCGAACGCCGGCCCTCCCTCCGAAACATCCGCCGAGGCGGGAAGGAGTTTGCGGCACGCGAGGAACATCCCGACGGCGATGGCGACCGCCGCCCCGAGGAGATGGGTCGTGACCCCGATCCCGAGTTCCGCGACAGCGCCGCCGACGACCGCCCCGACGAGTCCGCCGAGGCTGAAGAAGGCGTGGAACGAGGACATGATCGGGCGCCGGTACTCTTTCTCGACGGCGACGGCTTGCGCGTTCATCGCCACGTCGAGTCCGCCGTGCATCGTCCCCATGACGAAGAGCGCGATGAAGAGACCCGCGAGGCCGTCCGCGAAGGCGGGGAGCGGAAGCACGATGGGGAAGGCGATGGCCGTCGTCCACACCACGGGCCGGCTCCCGAAGCGCGAGACGAAGCCGCCGATGGTCGGCATCGCCGCGAGGGAGCCGACCGCCAGCCCGAGGAGCGCGAGTCCGAGAAGCCCCTCGCCGAGCTCGAGGTTCGTTTGAACCGCCGGAATCCTCACCACCCAGTTCGCGAACCCGAACCCGGTCAGGAAAAAGATGGAGAGGACGGCGAACCTCGCGGCGCCCGCCTGTGTTCCGCGCATGTTCATCGCGCCCCGATCACCACCCCTTCATACGACCTCATCTCGATGGAGCCACCGACTTTTCCTTCCCGTCCGGGCCGCGTGGAAACCTCGACGACCCAATCGCCGTCCGGGAGAGGAGCTTCGATCTCCGCCTCCGAGAAGTTGAGAAACGCGAGGAACTTCTCCTCCCCGTCCTCCCGAATATACGCGAAGCACCCGTCCGGCGCGTCGTCGAGGGGGGAATACGTCCCGAGTCCGAGCGCGGACGATTCCCTCCGAAGTCCGAGGAGCTTCTTATAAAGCGCGAGCATGGAGTCCGGGTCGCCACTTTGCGCCTCGACGTTGACTTCCCCGAAGTCGTCGGCGACGGGGAGCCACGGTTCGGAGTCGGAGAATCCGGCGTTCTTTCCGGCGTTCCATTGCATGGGGGTTCGGAAGGGGTCGCGTCCGTAGCTCGTGTGGACTTTTCCTTGCGGGTCGTGGGCGAGTTCGGGCGGGATCTCGACGTTCTTCATCCCGATCTCGTCCCCGTAATAACACGTCGGCGTCCCTCGCAAAGTGAGGAGGAGCATCCCGGCGAGCCGCTCTTTCTCCTCGCCGACGCGGCTCGCGATGCGCGGCATGTCGTGGTTTCCAAGCACCCAGTTCGGCCACGCGCCGCCGTCGGCTCCGCCGTCTCCGGGGAGCGCGGCCTCATATTCGTCCACGAGCTTCCGTACGGACGTCGCGTCCCAGTTTTCCAAAAGAACGAGGCCGAAGTTGAATGGAAGTTGCACGCCGTCGAGGTTTTCGCCGCCGTAATACGCCACGAGCCTGTCGAGCGGAAGATATATCTCCCCGACGAGGACGCGGCTCTCTTCGTATTCCTCGGCGACGGAGCGCATTTCGCGCACAATCTCCATCGTCTCGGGGCGGTCTTCGGAATACACCCGGCTCTGGCGGCTGGGGAGGAAATCGCCATCTTTCCATTCCTCGTTGACCGGGTTGTCTCGGAAATGCTCGTCTTTTACGAGGAGCCAGAGAACGTCAATTCGGAGGCCGTCCACGCCCCGGTCGAACCAGAAACGCATCGCATCGTACATCGCCTCGCGAACGGCGGGATTCCGCCAGTTGAGATCCGGCTGTTTCCTGTCGAAGAGATGGAGATAATATTGCGCCGTCGCCTCGTCCCACTCCCACGCCGGGCCGCCGAAATAACTCTCCCAATTGTTCGGGGGGGAGCCGTCGGGCTTCGCGTCGCGCCATATGTACCAATCCCGTTTCGGATTTTCCCGCGACGAACGACTCTCCACGAACCACTCATGTTCGTCCGAAGTGTGGTTCGGCACATAATCGAGGAGGATTTTCAGCCCGAGGGAATGGGCTTTTTCCACGAGGGTGTCGAAGTCCGCCATCGTTCCGAACATCGGGTGGATGTCCGTATAATCGGCCACGTCGTAGCCGAAGTCGGACATCGGGGACGGGAAGACGGGGGAGAGCCACACCGCGTCCACGCCGAGCGACGCGACGTATCCGAGCTTCTCGGTGATGCCCGGCAAATCTCCCACTCCGTCGCCGTTCGAGTCGGCGAACGAGCGCGGATATATTTGGTATACGACTCCGCTTTGCCACCAGTTTTTCGCGGTTTGCTCCATGTTTTCTCCTTTCGGTCGAGCCAGTCAGTTTTTCGCTTTTGGCTGATGCGGAACCCGGCCAGCCGCTTCCCTTTCCGCGATCGCGCGGAGCCATCCGCCCGCATCCCGCACGGCGTCCGACAAGCTGACGGCGGGCGTTTTCGAGGCTCTTTGGGGAAACTCCCTCAAACTTTTCCGGCCACCATTTCCCGCTCGCCACGCGGCGAGCATTCCCCTGTCGGAACTGTGTTCTCCGTGTTCTCCGCGTTCGCCATGCTCGCCGGGTTTACGAGCGGGCGGAACTCGGTTATTTCGGCGTCGATCATCTCGACGGAGTGGAAGCGGGCGACCGAGACGCGATGGTTTCCGTCGCTCACGTAATATTCCTCCCCGATTTTGCACAGGCTCACCGCCCGCAATTCTTCGCCGCGATGAAATTCGCGATCCGCATGTTCCCATTTCCCCCGGAGCCTCGCTTTCGTCGGCATGAACCGCCCGTCGAAATCGCCGCTCCGACCGACGCTTCCGACTATCTTCGAAACCTCGACGGTCTTCCGTCCGAGCCTCCGCCCGGCCGGCGCGCCGAGCTTCTTTCTCTCCTCGTCGAAGTCGAGGAGGGAGTCGCGGCCCGCCGAAGCGAAACCGAGGCGCCTCGACACGCGATCCACGAACGCCCTCCTTCGGGCGCGGGTGAAATCGAGATCCACCCTCTCCAACAACGTCAACCCGCCAAACATCACGCAACCCCGCTTCGTTCGCCAAATTTACTTAAACGTTTAAGTAAAACGTTTAAGCGATGGTATCATCGTGTTTATGGGAGTCAACCCGGAGTCGAAAAAAAGCAAGAAGGTCGGGTCGGGTCGGCGGGCGACGTTGAAGGAGGTTGCGGCGGAGGTGGGGGTGTCTGTGGCGACGGTGTCGAATGCGTACAACCGTCCGGATCAGTTGTCGGAGGAGCTTCGGGTTCGGATTTTCGAGGCTGCCAAAAGGCTCGGGTATTCCGGCCCCGACCCGCTCGGGAGGAGTTTGAGGAAGCGTCGGGCGGGGGCCATCGGGGTTCTTTACGCGGATCGCCTCTCGTATGCGTTCACCGACCCGGCGGCGGTGATGTTTTTGGAAGGCGTGTCGTTCGCGGCGGAGGAGGCGGGACTCGGCCTCTTCCTTGTCCCGGGCGGCTCCGGGACTTCCGGGGTGGGGGAGGGCGTTCTCTCGGCGTCGGTGGACGGGTTCGTTGTTTATTGCGTGTCCGCCGCCGACCCCCTCATAGGCGCGGTCATCGAGAGGAGGCTGCCCGTGGTCCTCGTGGACGACCCCTCGCGAGAGAGCGTAACGTCCATCGGGATAGACGACGAGGGCGGTGCGAGTGCCGCCGCCGAACACCTCGCCGGACTCGGACACCGGAGTTTCGCCGTCGTCTCATTCAAGCTCACTTTGGAACCGGATCGGGGGCTCGCCGACCACGCCCGGCAGGAGAGCGCCAACAACGAGGACACGCGCTCGCGCCTTCGGGGCTACAAAACCGCCATCGAAGCCGCCGGAGCGTCGTGGGAAGACGTCCCCGTATACGAATGCCCCGAAAACACCCCCGAAGAAGGAAAAGCCGCCGCCGAAGTTTTACTCGGGCGGGAGCCGCGCCCGACCGCCATCCTCACTTTGAGCGACCAGCTCGCCTTCGGCGTCATGGAGGCCGCGAGGGGACTCGGACTTTCCATCCCCGGAGACCTCTCGATAGTCGGTTTCGACGACGTTTCGGAGGCTGCCCGGACGACGCCGCCGCTCACGACCGTTTATCAGCCGCACGTGGAAAAGGGACTCAAAGCCGGGCGGAAGCTCATCGCGCAGCTCGAAGGCGAAGACCCCGGAGAGCCGGAGCTTCTCCCGACGCGGCTCGTGGTGCGGGGTTCGACGGCGAGTCCGTAATATCGGATCCGGGCGGGTGGATCCATCGTCGGGAGGCGCGTTTGTTTTCCCCGACGAAGCTCTTTTCCGAACAAAGAAATCCGCGAAGCGATCGCCCGGAGTCATGGTTGCGCGGGAGCCGATGATGGCAAACACCACATCTCGAAGTGGACGACGGAAACTTTCCCCGGAACTACCGGATGAAGTGGACCCGAACCCCGGCATCCACATCCCGCCACGCGCCGTCGGCGGTGTATGCCGGGAGATCGAGGGCGTGAGCGAGAGCGAGGCATGCGCGGTCGGCGAGTGAGAGTCCGGTGTCGCGGGTGATGGGTCGGAGGATGGCGATCCTCCGTGCTTGCGATTCGTCGAGAGGATGGACGATGAGGCTTGTATGGAGGACGCCTCTCTCAACGAGGTCTTCGGAGGCTTCCTCGGGGTTTTTGCCTTCATCGGTGAGCCGGGAGAGAACCTCCGCCCAGTTCGCCGCGCTGATGGCGCAGCCCTCTTCGAGAAGCTCTTCCACCATATCTCCGCCCGGCTCGTCCCGCAAATATGCCAGCAAAGCCGAAGCGTCGAGTACGGAGTTCACGAGCCTTCGTCTTCGCGGCGAGCCTCCTCGCGGCGCTCGGCAATGAGTTCATCCACGAGGCTTCGTCCGGGCGCGAGGTGAGCGTACATTCCCCGCGCCCTCCGAGCCGCCTCCCGCCACGACACGAGTTTCATCTCCCCGTCCGGGCGGACGATGAGCGAGATGCGGTCGCCCTTCTTCAGGCCGAGATCCCGCCTCACCGAAGCCGGCAAAACCAGCCGACCCCGATCCCCGACCGTCAGCGTGTACGTCTCTTCTTTCTTTTCCGTCTCCGTGTGGGCCATAAAAAAAGTGTACCA
>JACDAJ010000035.1 GCA_013695475.1 Rubrobacter sp.
ACCCCCGAAGCCAAAATCGTCGCCAAAACCACTCCCGAAAACAAGATGAAACGCAGCCGTCGAAGCATGCAAAAGCCCCCTTCAAGTTCGCTCTTATTAACTTTCAAACTGCCAGGGGATTTAGAGAATCCTCCCTCCAATGGCCCGGAACTCTAGTCAACCCGTAACCCCGCCGCAATCCTCCCGTAACAACGAAAACCCCGCCGACCAGCCGAATTTCCCTTATTTATGCCAAATTCCCGTCGCCGCAGCGAAATGTGATTTTAACAAAACTTAATGTTCGCAACATCTGTGAAACGGGTTGGTCGCTTTGCTCGGGTCGCTTCGCTCCCGGTTTTGGTTATTGGGTTTTTATTGGCAGCGGGTGGTTGGGGGGGTTCGGCGTTATTGGAGGGAGCGGAGGGTGAGGAAGGCTCGCCAGAATTGGCGTTTTTGTTCTTTGTCGTCGAGGGCGGGGGCTAGGGGTGGGAGGAGGAGTCCGGCGGTGTTCTTTTTCCAGGCGAAGGGGGCGCCTTCGGTGGCTTCGGCGAAGGATTTCGTGGCGAGGGTGTGTTCGAGGGAGTCTATTTCGGAGGCGGCTTCGGAGCCGATGGCGGCGAGTATGGATGGCTCGGCGAGGAGGAGTTCGCGGGCGAGGAGGTTCGTCCCGGAGTACGTGACGTATGCTTCGAGGGAGATGGCTTCGAGGCTGCGTTGGATCGCTTCGAGGGCGCGCGGGCCGACGGGTTGGCTGAGGACGAGCATCGCGCCGGAGAGCGGGTCTCCGAGGGGTTCGGGGTTGCCGGACTTCTTCATCGCGCGAGAGATCGCGGAGAGTTCGCTTGATATTTTCGCCCGGTATTCGTCGGCGGCGGTCATGTTCGGGTGGAGCGGGCGACGTGGAGGATGCGCTGCGCGGTCGTTATGGCGGCCCCGGCTGCGACGAGGGCAAGGGCGAGCGTCAAAAAACCGAGGATCGAGAGTATCGAGATGATGGCGACCCTCCCGGCTCTTTCGAGGAGGCCGACTTTGCATTCGACGCCGAGTCCTTCGGCGCGAGCGCGAGCATACGAAGTGAGGAGCGAGAAAGTCATCGCGAGGGCGGCGAGGAGGGCGGCCCACGGGGTGGCGGACGAGGCGAAGAAAAAGATGACTCCGGCGAATATGGCGGACTCCGAGAGGCGGTCGAGGGTCGAGTCGAGGAAGGCTCCGAAGCGGCTCATCCGGTTCGATTCGCGGGCGACCGCGCCGTCGAGCGCATCGAGGATCCCGCCCGCGAGCATCACCGCGCCCGCTATTTGCACGTATCCGAGGCCGAAGAGGAAAGCCGAGGCGACCGATAGTACCCACCCGGAGACTGTGATCACATCGGGGTGGACGCCGGCCCTCGAAAGCAGCCGGACGAGCGGGAGGAGGAGCCGTCGGAAAGCGGCTTCCGTCATATCGGTACCGGCTCCGGTCGGTCGCGCTCGCATTCTCCGAGATCGCCCCCATCCACACCCAGCCCGAAATCCACATAACGACGATCCGGTGGAAAGTCCACGCGGCGGGCTGTCTCTGCAACGTGAACTCCGACCGTCTGCGGGATCCTCATCCTTTCGAGGCGGCGGACGAGTGGATTGAGGGCGCGAGGAGGGCGGCGAAGTTTCGGTGAGAGGAAAGCGCGAGCGAAACGAGGCCGACTGCGATGGCTATATAGTGGCGACACCTCGATACGACAAGCTGGTTGGCGGGCAAACTCGACCTCCGATCGGCGTCTCGGACACGCTCTCGGGGAAGTTTACAGCCACGCGTCCCCTCTGTATAATCGTCCACCGTATGAGAGGGGTGGACGCACGAAAGGCGCAAGATGTTGGGAAGGGGCCGAAGCTCTCTTCCGAGCCTCGTCGCCCCTCAGATTTCTCCTCCCGCCAAAACCGGGACTCGCAAAACCGGGACTCGCAAAATCGCAGCCGCGAGTTCGCCGAGCGCCGCGAAGCCCGCATGAAATCGAGGGGGTCATCCCCCACGGGCATGTACCGGAAGCGGCGATTCATGGCGATCGGGCTGGCCGTGCTCGGGGCGGCGGCGCTCCTCTTCGCCCTCCTCGCGCCGACGACGGCCTCGGGCGACGACGGGCGGACCGTCCCGATAGACCCGGCGAGCGCCGCCCCCGAAACCGTCCTTGCGACGGTCGGCGGCGTGGATGTCTCGACCCCGATACGGCCCTCCGCCCTCACCGGACTCGGGTACCATCCCGAAGGCGAAAGCCTCTCCGAGATGGAGCCTCGGGGGGACAACCTCTCGGGGAACCCGCTCCTCGCGCTCATCCCCGGCGGTTCGACCCCGGAGAGCATCCGGTACCACGTCATGGACTCGGCGGGCCGCGAAGGCGCGAAAACCGGCGCCCTCGACGTCGGTGCCCCGACCGAGACGAATGTGTATTCCCCCGTGACCGGCTCCATAACCTCCATACGACCCGACCCCGCCGTCGCCGACGCGAACATCGTCGAAATACAGCCGACGGACAACCCCGACCTCCGCGTAGCCGTCTCCCTCGTCGAGAGCGACTCCGACAGCGCGGGCGTGAACACCCCCGTCACCGCCGGAGAGACGAAGCTCGGCCTCGTAGCCGACTCCGCCGGAGTACTCGACCCACAACTCGCCGAGTACACCGGAGACGCGGGCAACCACGTCACCGTCGCCGTCTCGAACGTGGGGTAGGAAATTATGGACTCATGCCTTCGAGCTAAAAATGTTTCGTATTTTGTCCGATCTCCGAGAGATCAAACCGCCTCTTTAGCGCACATTCTCGTATTCGCTATCGTCTGCTAGCGCGGCATCTTAGCGATTATCGTATAATTTCAAGTCCAAAAAGAAGGCGAGAATCGGGAGAAACTATATGGCGCGTACCGTCTACGGGAGGATGGGAACGCTGGGAGAAGGGGTTTATGTGTGTTTTGAAAAAGTTGAGGACTCCGAGTGCCTGAAGACGAGGACTTGCGTATTGAAGCGCTTCGGCAGGAATTGATGAGGGAAGTGGACTCTGTGAAAAACGAAACCAATAGTTCTCTGAATGGGTTAAGAAAAGACATTGGCACTCTGAAATGGCTCCTTCTCGCGTTGATCGCGGTCTTCTCTCTCATAATGGCGATCTTGGCTTCAGCGGCGAATATCATTTGAGGAAGGGGCGACGATGACCAAGACGAAGACCAACGACGTTCCTACTTACAAGCCAGGCGATACCATCCGTATCACTCTCGAGGTGGCGGACGAGAACGGGGTTGCTGACGTGGGGGCCAGGTTTCGACTGAACAAAGCCGGCACAGCCCGGAGCTTTTACAAGTCCGTGAAGCTCGATGGCGACGATGTCGAGGCCGTGGCCGCGCTGGAGATCGAGGTGGATGCGGCGTTTCCTTCCGGCGACTATTCGTGCGAGTATCTTGCCTTGACGGACGGACTCGGCAACCAAACACTCATAGTCAGTCCCGGCATAGAGTTTCACGTCGAGGGAACCAAAGAAAACAATGAAGGCCCGGCACTGAGAAAGTGGTCTTTCGCATAGCTCGCCGCGCCCTCCTCTTTCGGCGTGTATAGTTTCATAAATGTTCGTTCAATTATTCCAAAGCAATCCGCTCGCGGCGCTCGCCATCATCCTCGGGTTCGTCGTGGGGATCACGATCCACGAGGCCGCGCACGCCTATTCGGCGCTCAAACTCGGCGATGACACGGCGTACCGAGAAGGCCGCGTAACTTTGAACCCGCTCTCGCACCTCGACCTCCTCGGGAGCATGATGCTCTTTTTCGCGGGGTTCGGATGGGGGAGGCCGACCCCCGTGCGCCTCGACAAACTGAAGGGCGGCGTCCTCGGCCCCGTCGCCGTCGCGTTCGCCGGCCCCGCCTCGAACATCCTCATCGTCGCCATATGCTCCATACTCGCCGCCCTCGTCGCCATCCCGGTTTTCCAGAGCGGCACGTATCTTCTCTTTGTGGCGGCGGTCGCGTACATAAACGCGCTCCTCTTCGTTTTCAACCTCCTCCCCATACCGCCGCTCGACGGGTCGAAAATAGTGTTCGCCTTTTTGCCGCGCTCCCTCGACCCGTTCGTGAGGGTGATGAATCAATATGGGCCGTTCATTCTTCTCGGGCTTGTGATCGTCTCGATCTGGCTCGGACTCCCGTTCCTCTCCATCCTCCTCACCCCCGTCGCCCCGATCCTCGAATTGTTCGGCATCCCACCGCTCTTCGGAGGATAAAACGGAGTTCGGGAAGTCGCCTCACAGCTTTCGCCGTTCGGAACTCGGAGAGCGCGCTTCCCTCGCTACCACTCCCCGAAAGCCGTGTTCGCTGCCTTCCCCCGACTCCCGAGCCAACCGATCGAGTTCGGCGGCGTCGCTCATCCGCATTCCGCATACGAGCGGCAAAAATCTCCGGCATTTGCGACACGAAAAGGGGGCAGCGAACAACCCGCAGGGAGGGGGGTTCCACGAGTCGGTACGCTGCCCTGTGAAGCATTTTACACGCGCCGGAGTTTTTACGGAAGAGCCTGGAAACCGGGTATCGAAACGTTCCCGTTTTCTACTTTCGAAGCACGGATCCCACTCTTTGCTTTCCCCGACTCCCCACTCCTTATCTCCCCACTCCCTGTATTTGCGGTTTCGGGGCTTTCTCTTCGAGGGGGAGCGTGAGGGCGAAGGTGCTTCCCTCGTTCGGATGGCTCTCGACGTGGATGTCGCCGCCGAGATGCTCGGTTATTTCGTGCGCGAGCGCGAGTCCGAGTCCGGTCCCATCGGCCCTCGATGAACCTTGCGCCCGGTAAAAACGGTCGAAGATGCGCGGAACCTCGGACTCGGGGATGCCGCACCCTTTGTCCGAGACGCTCACGATGGCATTCCCGTTCTCGCGGTGGAGTTCGAGGCCGACGGGGGAGCCGTTCTCGGAGTACTTTATGGCGTTGTCAACGAGGATGGTGAGGGCGCGGTGAAGCTGATTCGAGTCCGTCTCGATGGGCGGGACATCGCTTTCGGAGTTTATGCTCATCGGCCTTCCCGTGTATGAGAAGTCGCGCTTGAGTTCGTGGAGCATGTCTTCGAGATAGACTTCCTCGTCGCGGAAAACCACCGCGTTCGCGTCGAGCTTCGAGAGGTCGAGGAGAGTCCGGGCGAGGTCTTGCAAACGCTTCGTCTGTGTCCGGATCTCCTCCATGAAATCACGGCGCACCGATTCGTCCGGCTCGTCTTCGAGCATTTCGAGATAACCGGAGATCGCGGACAGCGGGGTTTTCAATTCGTGCGAGGCGTTCGCTATGAACTCCGCCTTCGCCCGCTCGATGTGCCGCTCCTCGGTGACGTCGCGGAGGATCGCCAAAGCGCCGTCTTCGAGGGGGGCGGCGCGTATCTCGATGATCGCGTCCCCCGCCTCGGCCTCGGACTCGGTGACGGGGCCGGAATAGCGGGTCTTCGCCAAAATTTCCTGAAGACGAGTCTGAAACTCCATGTCGGAGTCATCGAGGAGCCTTCGCGCCTTCGGGTTGAGGAAGACGGCGTTGAGTTCCCGATCCACGCCGATGACGGCGTCGGTCATGCCGTCGAGGATGGCCTGCCCGCGCTCTTTTTCCTGTTCGACTTGCTCGAAGGCTCCTTGCAGCGAGTACGCCATCGAGTTGAAAGTCGCGCCGAGCGCGCCGACCTCGTCCTCGACGCGGGTTTGGATGCGCTCCTCGAAGTTCCCGGCGGCGAGGCGTTCGGCGGCGAGTCCGAGGCGGCTTATGCGGCGGGAGATGATCGTCGCCACAATGTACCCGGAAACGCCGGAGATAAGGAGCGCGAGACCGAAGGCGATGAGCGCGAGGCGGTCAATGTTCTCGATGGCTTCGTCCACGTTCTCGACGTCGCTCTCGGTGAAGAATTTATTGAAGACTATGGCGATTCCGTCCTCGCCGTCCACTGTGATCGGGGCGGCGTACGTCGCCTGGATTTGCCCTTCGCGGGAGCTTCCCGGCGGGACGGGCTGGATGTCCTGCGCCGGCTGCCTCGTCTCGACGGCCTGGTTGACCGCGCCGCTGAGCCACGGATCGTTGAGCGAGCCTCCGATACCCTCCATCTGCGTCCCGTCCTCGGCCCTCACGAAGCCCCACTGCAAACCGCGGCCCGCCGCGAAGCTCCGAACCTCGGCCAAAGTTATGTTCCCATCGCGGCGTTCGAGGGTTTGCTGGAATTGCTCGCCGACCTGCTCGAACGCCCGGTTGCTCGCCCGGTCGAGGGTGTCAACGAGGATCGGACGCACGATCTCATACGCCGCAATCGCCGCGAACGTCGTCACGAGCATGAAGAGCGCGGTGAGCCAGATTTTTATGCCGATCCTCGGTCGGAAGCCACGCTTGAAACGACCGAAGAAAGAGCCACTCCGGCGTGATACCTTCGTGCGTCCGAGGCCTTTTTTCTTAGCGGAGAACATGTCTGTTTTTTCGATCCATAACTTCTCGAGCCAGCCCGCCCGGCTCCCACCCGAATTTTACTCCACACCGCAAATTAATGAACCGGGGGCGAACCCGCCCATCCCGACTATCGGAAAACGTACCCGACCCCGCGAGCGGTGTGGATGAACTCGGGGTTCCGGGGATCGCGCTCGATCTTCTCCCGCAAATGCCGTATATGCACGTCCACCGTCCGCTCGTCGCGGAACTCGTCGCCCCACACGCGCCGGAGAAGCGCACCTCGGGAAAACACCCTTCCGGGGTTCGCTGCGAGGGTGATGAGAAGCTCGAACTCGGTGTACGTGAGATCCACATCCCCCTCCCCCACCGCGACCCGCCGACTCGGAAGGTTTATTTTCAGCCCGTCATAATTCAACTCGTCGGGCTTTTGCCCTTGCGGAACCGACGAGCGGCGCATGATCGCCCGCACCCGAGCCACGAGCTCGCGTACCGCGAAGGGCTTCGTCACATAGTCGTCCGCCCCGAGTTCGAGGCCGACGACCCGGTCGATCTCGTCATCTTTGGCGGTGAGCATGAGGATGGGGACGTCGCTTTGCGAACGGATGCGGCGGCAGACTTCGGTTCCGTCGAGCTTCGGGAGCATGATGTCGAGGACGATGAGGTGCGGCTCGAAGGAGGAGTACATTTCCAAAGCCTCCTCGCCGTCACCGGCTATTTGAACCTGGAAACCCTCGCGCTCGAGCGCATGCTGGAGCATTTTCTGGAGCGACGGCTCGTCGTCAACAAGAAGGATCCGCCTCGTAATGCTCTGCCCGCTTTGCAATTTCTACCCGCCTCGCGCCAATTGATATATCTTGCCTATTTTACAGGATGAACAGTCGCGGCGAAATCCAATACGGAGCAACGCCAAGTCCGGGCGAAAGGACGCGCTTCCCCGCCCAATCAACGCCGCAGACTCCGACCGGAGCGCACGGAGAATGCGCGTGGAATCAACCAGACTCGGCACGAGACGCCGCGTCGCTTCGCTCGCTGCGGGAGTGGGCAGTCGGATCGTACTCGACGGCCTCCCCTCGATGGATTCGACCGGATGCACGAGCGGCGCGAGTCTCATCCCCCATTCCAAACTTCAAAATTCAGCTTTCCACCCCGCCTTCCTCCACCGCCTCCGAAACCTTCCGCGCCACCTTTACGAGATCGGCGGCCTCCCGCATTCCCACCGCCTCCACAACCCCCGGCCTCCGCCGGAGATAAGCCGCCACCACCCGCGCCTCATACGCCCCGTCCCGAACCCCATTCCCCCGATGCCCCGCGAGCGCCTCCTCCGCGAAGCTCGACAAACCCTCCTCGTCGTCCGACGCGAAGCCCCGGTGCGCGACGAGACGGCCTTCCGAGAGGATGAAAGCCTCGATCACACCCTCCTCCGTCGAGGGCGCGACGACGGCTTGCAAACCCTCCGCGCTCTCCAAAGTCCGAACCATCCGTATACGCTCGATGCCGGAGATGAGATCCCGAAGCCTCGCCGCCCCCTCGAACTCGAGTTCCTTCGCCAGCCGACCCCGCTCCGCCACGAGCCGTTCGAGATGCTCCTCCCCGCCCTCCCCCCGAAGAAGCGCGGAGATCCCCCCGACAACCTCGGACTCATATTCCTCCCCCGTCATCCCGACGCACGGGGCGCACCGTCCCATCTGCCCATAAACGCACGGCCCGCCCTCGCCGGAGCATCGCCGAAGCGGAAATATTCTCCCGAGAGCCTCCATGCACGTATCCAAAACACCCGCGCTCCGATACGGCCCGAGAAGAACGACCCCCTCCCCCCCCTCGCACTCCGGGACGCGCTCCGGAACCGGATACGGCTCGCGCGCGTCGAGCTTTATGAACCACCCCGGACGGTCCCCGCGTCCGGCGGAGTTATAACGAGGAAGGAGCCGCCTTATCTCCCGCGCTTCGTGGATGAGAGCGTGAAGCTCCGTCTCCGTCTCGCGGTACTCGACCTTCGCCGTCTCCCGGACGAGACGCCCGATCTTCCGCCGCCCATCCCCCCCATTGAAATAAGTCCGAACCCGCGCCCGAAGGCACTTCGCTTTCCCGACGTACAAAACCGTCCCGTCCTTCCCCACGAAATAATAAACACCCGGCGTGTTCGGAACCCCGTCCGCGAGATGCTTTTTTTGCGCCTTCGTCTTCTTTTTGCCGCCCCGAAGCGAGGCCGCCTCCCCGACGGTTCGGACTCCGGCGCCGTCGAGCCTCGGGAGGAGTTCGAGAAGGACGCCCGCCGTCGCCGATGCGTCCGAGAGGGCGCGGTGGTTCGGCAGTTGCCGGATGCCGAGGTGCGCCACGAGCGACGCGAGACGGTATTTCGGGAGGCCGGGAATGAGGATGCGGGCGAGTTTGAGTGTGTCGAGGACGGGGTTCGGGAGGCGATTTCCGCCGCGCGCCGCCGTCACGAAAGACGTGTCGAAGGGGGCATTGTGAGCCACGAGGACGGAGCCTTCCACGAACTCCTCGAAGCGTGGAAGGATTTCGGAGATCTTCGGCGCGTCGGCGACCATTTCGTTCGTGATCCCGGTGAGGCGGATCACATACGGGGAGATCGGCGACCCCGGATTCACGAGCGTCGAAAACTCCTCGACGACCTCGCCTTTATATACCTTCACCGCCCCGAACTCGGTGACGCCGCCCTCCTTCGCCGAAGTCCCCGTCGTTTCGAGGTCGAAGACGACGAACGAGGCGTCGGCGAGGGGGAGTTCCGAAGCATCCATAGTCCGAAGATACTCGCCCTCCCACAGAAAACGAGGGTCTTCGCCGATGACCTTCTCGATGAGTGTCCTCGCGTCCCCGTTCGAGCTTCGGAGGGAAAGGAACTCGGCGGCCACCACCTCGGGCCGCACCGGCTCTCGCTCACTCACGAAACCGAACAAACTACGGGACACGTACCTCCATCCGGTTTTTCTCTCCGGCTTCCCTCGCCGCCTCCGCGATGACGCGGGCTTGCGCGTCGGTCACGCCCTCGATGGACGCGAGATTCTCGAAGGTGTACTCCGTGTCGAGGAGGCCGCTCGCGAGCACGCGGGCGCGGGTTTTCATCCCCACTCCGGGAAGCTCGGCGGTGTGGAAGATTTTGCCGCGCTGAATGCGGAGCGCGTCCACCCCGGCGATCCTCTCCCCATCCACGAGTATCCGCCCGAGCGTCTCGGCGAAATGCTCGATTTGCTCGGGATAAAAAACGCCGCGTCCCATGAGCGAAGGCGTCATCGGGAGCGGGTTTATGAGGTTCGCGTCCCGGACGGTCGTATGTCCCGGCGGCTCCCCGCCGTTGATCGGGTCGGGGCCCCCGAGGGTTCTCGCCTCGGCGGCGTGCTTCCACACCGTTTCTTCGAGGTCGCCGTCCGCCTCGATCTCGGTGATGACCGGACGCCCCCGGAAACGGTCGTTCCGGTTCGCGGCGTACAAAAAGCGGCGGCCGCTCCGCTCGTTCGCATAGAATTCCACGATCATCTTCGCCCGCTTCTCCCCGATGCCCGGAAGTCGGGCGAGGGATTTCGCGTCGCCGTCGGAGATCATCTCCCGAAGCTCCGCAGCCTCGACGGCCTCGGCGCACTTCGCCGCCGCCCTCCGGTCAACGCCCTTCACACGCTCCAAAGTTCCTTCCACACTCGTCGGGCAAACTCCGCGCCTCGTGTGGTTTATCTTCCGGACGGCGGTGAAATCATTGTGTTCCTCCCACCGCCACACGTACTCGCGCACCCGCTCGACGGCGGCGGAGCCGTCCGGCACGAACTCGATGGTCACGGCGTTCCCGACGTACCGCCCGTTCGCGCCCGGAAGGCGTTCGGCGTCGGTCATAACTTGAACTTTCACCGAAGGCGAATAAAAGGAAAGATGCACCGGAATACCCGGCGCGACCTCTTTCATGAGGCGGCGTCTGAAAACTTTGTCTTCGAAATCTGAATCGAACATTGGCTCCTCGATTTTACCTCAGTCCCGATGCTCGAAGCACCGGAGACGGTTTTGGCTTCGGATGGAAATACGGTTCATGCGGCGGGCGGTTTCGAGCCGCTCGCCCCGACTCGTTCGCTATATCTCCCGGAGCATGATCCCCTCGACCGTCTCCCCCGCCTTCACCTCCGACTCCGGCCCGATGAGCGCGATGGCATCCGCCTTTGTCAATGAGGTTATAAGCCCGGAACCTTGCGCCCCCACCGAGGTCGCGACGAGTCCATCGTCGGTCTTTTCCAAACTCACTCTCACGGCGTGCATCCTCCCGAAGCGGTTCGACATGTCCTCGTCGAAGCGGACTTCGATGGTCGGGCGGCGATGGTCGGTCTTTCCCATCATCGCCATGAGCGCGGGCCGGACGAAAAGCTCGAAGCACACCATCGCCGAGACCGGGTTTCCGGGCAGCCCGAAGAAGCGGGCGTCGTCGCGCATCCCGAAAAATAGCGGCTTTCCCGGCTTGAATTTCACGCCCCAGAAAACTTGCTCGACCCCGAGATCGAGGAGCGTGGACTTTACGAGATCCTTCTCGCCCACCGACACCCCCCCACTCGTCACAACGACATCCGCCGTCTCGAGTGCCTCGGAGACGGCCTTCCGAAGAACATCCGCGTCGTCGGAGGCGGCGTGGACGCGCCTCGCCTCGACCCCCGCATCGTGGCATTGCGCCACCATCGCGAACGAGTTCGAGTCGAATATTTCTCCGGGGGAAAGCTCCCTCTCGCCCGGCTCGACGAGTTCCGTCCCGGTCGAAAGCACGACGACTTTCGGCCTCCGGTGGACGGGGAGTTCGCCGTATCCTTGACTCGCGGCGAGCGCGATTTCGTATGGCCCGATCTCCGTCCCGGCGCGGAGCATGAGGTCGCCCCGCATCACATCCTCGCCGCTCCGGCGAAGATTATTCTCGACCGGAATCGCCTTCCCGATCTCGAACGTCTCGCCCCACCCGGAGGTGTCCTCGACCATGACGACGGAGTCCGCCCCGTCGGGAATGACACCCCCGGTGAAGATTTTTATGGCCTCGCCTTCCCCGATACTTTTGCCCGAGGGACGGCCCGCCGGAGCTTCGTCAACGACCTCGAAAGTCTTTCCGGCTTCGGTGTCGGCGCTTCTCACGGCGTATCCGTCCACGGCGGAATTATCGAAGGGCGGGGAGTCGAACTTCGCCTCGATGTCTTCGGCGAAGACGAGGCCGCGGGCCTCCATGAGCGGGAGGTTCTCGGCGGGAGTTTTGTCCGTGTTTTCCAATACGAGGCGTTCGGCCTCGGCGTACTCGATCAGCTTCTCGAAAAGTTGCATACCGTTGCTTTCTTCCGCTTTCACATTGATCATCGTTCCCCGAGAAATAAAGTATCACACCGCCGCCGGAACGGATGTGATCCGGGGCAAATTGGGTGGTCGCTCCGCCTTCGGCTCCGCTTGGTTATTGGCAAATACGAAGGACTAAAAACCAATAACCAATAACCGGGAGCGGAGCGACCCTCGTTGACATTGTCTGACCACTTCAATAACATGCGGCGAGGAATTGGGGAAGCTCGTGGAGAGGGAGGGGATCATGGCTGACTTAGTCGGAAGGTCTGAAGAGCGCGCGCACGCTCCGAGGTCGCCGAGCGACACTTTGCCTCCGATGGAGTTCCGGGACCTTCCGGAGCCGGTGCCGCTGAGGAGGATCGTCGGGGCGAGCGTCATTATTCTGGCGACGGCGATCGGGTCGGGCGAGTTCGTTTTGTGGCCGTACATCACGACACAAGTCGGACTCGTGTTCATGTGGGGTGCGATCCTCGGTTTCGCCATCCAGTTCTTCATAAACATGGAGATCGAACGTTATACGCTCGCGACGGGCGAGTCGGTCGTTACGGGCTTCGCTCGTTACTGGAAACCGTGGTGGTGGCTGTTCATCATCATGGCTCTCGGGCAGAATTTCTGGCCGGGATGGGCGACGGGCGCCGCGACGACCCTCACCTTCGCCTTCGACATCGGCGAAGGGGCGATACTCCCCATAACCATCCTCGGCCTCATCTCCATCGGGGTCGCGCTCACGGTGTCTCCGGTGGTTTATCAGACGGTGGAGAAAATACAGGCGGCGATGGTCATATGCATCATGGCCATCGTCATTATCGGGGTCTTCGTCGCCACGAGCGCGGAGGCGTGGGGGACTTTGCTCACGGACTTCTCGAACGTCGGGCGGGT
>JACDAJ010000271.1 GCA_013695475.1 Rubrobacter sp.
GGGAGGGCGCGGCTGGAATAGTGGATCTCCGCCGCGACTTTCGTCCTCCGGTTCCGGCCTCGGTTTCGGCCTCCGGGGCGAGGCGAACTTTCGGCGGTGTCCGTGGAAAGTCGCGTGGGTGGCATAGCGGTAGTTTGTTGAAGTAGGAGGATGGCTGTGTTCCAATGGTGGCAACAAGGAGGAGATGCCGCCATGACCAAAAGACTTCCCGCCCCTCCGGCTCCCGGACCGCTCGAGGATTTCGCCGAGAGGTTCGACGATCTGTTCGGCGCTCGCGCTCAGCGCGAGAGCTTCCGCCGCTATCTGGAGGGGCTGCTGCTTCCGGCGGAGCGCAACAAGACGCTTACAGCCCTTGCGAATACCGAGCCTGTGGATGGGGCGCAGCACAGGGAGGCGCAGAGCTTGCAGTGGTTTCTTTCCGAGTCCGGTTGGGACGCCCGGGAGGTCGACGAGCGTCGCCTCGAACTGTTGTTCGGGGATGGACGCACCGCTCCGAACAACGAAGGCGTCCTGGTCATAGACGAGCATGGGGATCGCAAATGGGGCAAGAAGACCGCGCACGTGGGTAAGCAGTGGCTGGGCAACATAGGCAAGACCGACAACGGGGTGGTCTCGGTGAGCAGCCTGTGGGCCGAGGAGGGGGTGTACTATCCGCTTGCGGTCGAGCCGTACACGCCCGCCCATCACTTCGAGGGTGGCAGATCCGACGACGCTTTCCGCACCAAGCTCGAGATAGCGCGCCAACTCGTGGAGCGTTCGGTGGACGGTGGCGTGCCGTTTCGGGCGGTGGTCGCCGATTCCTTCTACGGCGAGGATGAGGAGTTCAGGCAGGCTTTGAGCAAGTTCGGGGTGGGATACGTGCTGGCCTTGAAGGAATCGCACTCGTGGTGGCACAGGGAGGGGACGATCGGCGCCTTGTGGGAGGCCGCCGAGGCTGCAGGATGGGAGAACGCTGAAGATCCTGGGCAGTGGAGGAAAGTGATACGCACCTTCCGGGACGGCCACCAAGAGAGTTGGTGGGCTCTGGAAGTGGAGGTCGGGCCGTACTCTCCCAAGAAGGCACGCCGAGCGCTCGTGGTCACGACCGACCCCGAGAGGCTGCCCCGCCTGGGCACCTGGTACCTCGTGACCAACCTTCCCGCACCCGGCTCACAGCGAGCAAGGGAAAGCGATGCGCTCGCCGAGGCGAGCGTCGCCGAGGTTGTAAGGCTCTACGGCTTGAGGATGTGGGTGGAGCAGAGCTACAAGCAGGTCAAGCACGCCCTCGGGTGGAGCGACTACCAGGTAAGGAGCGACACGGCCATAAGGCGCCACTGGCAGATGGTCTTCTGCGCTTTCTCGTTTTGCTGGTGGGCCTGCGGGGAGGAGCTGGATCTGGGGGATCCGCCGGGGGCCGTACTCGAGGCCGACGGCGAACAAGACCCCGCAGCCTCCGAGGTGAAGGAGGCAAGGGGGAAAAAGGGGCGGGCGTCCTCCCCTGCCTTCATGGCCGCGGGCGCTGAGGCGGGTAAGGGCGTGGCTGGAGCCGTACGTAATGCTCACGAGATACTGGAGGGCGTTCACCGACAAGGATCCACCCGAAGAGTTGAAAGTATTGCTTGAGCGGCTGTTTTCGGGCGAAGGTATATACCTCTATGTCCGTTAACAACAAACCACCGATAAGTACGTCCATACAAACCTGCTTTCATGAAAAGAGCCGCAACGAAAACGTAATTACCCGCAGTCCGGCAATTTCACTCGTTGTATAGTATCCAAAGGGAAAGCGAGGGAAAGGAATATCATGGATCTCCGCGAAATCCAAAAACCTCTGAAAGACAAATACCGAAGCGAACCCGAGTCGTCGAGGATCACACTCACCGCCACCGGAAGCGAGACAGACGCCCCCATCTCATGCTCGGTGGACATCGGACGGGCGGTATACGCCGCCGAGGCACATTCGGGGGTCGGAGGGATGGGAACGGCGGCGTGTTCGGGGGATTTATTGCTCGGAGCGCTCGCGGCGTGCGCCCAAATAACCTGCCAAATGGTCGCCACCGCCATGAAGGTGCCGACGAACAAAATAGAGGCGGTGGCCGAAGGCGACCTCGACCTCGCCGGAACGATGGGGGTTTCCAAAGACGCGAACGTCGGCTTCGAGGGGATTCGGCTCGTTTTGAAGGTGGACGCCCCCGAGGCGACCGAGGAGCAAATAGATTCCCTTCGAGAGAAGACCGAGCAATACTGCGTCGTCATGCAAACTCTCAAAACCCCGCCGAAAGTCTCCGCCGAATGGATGCGCGAGTAACGCGGGAGTCCGCTCGCTCCGCCCATTGAGCACGGGGAGTCGGTGAAGACACGGCTCGAAGCCGATGCCCGCCATCGTCCCGTTCGAGTCCGGTAAAGATTTGTCGAGCGGGGAGGCGGAAGCACCGGAAAAAGCGAGTCGAGAGCTTCCCGACTCCCGAAACGAGCGGAGCGAACGCCTCCCGACTCCCCACTCCCGGCGAGTGCCAGTGAGCTTGAGCGAAGCGGCCCGTCCTTTCGTACAGGCGGACATCCGTTCGGTGGGACGTTTTCGCGGGCGTTCGTCCGGCGTATATTCGACGGCGTAACGGACGAGAGATGGTTGTGATCGAGATAGCGTTCACGGCTTGTCGTCGCGGTCGGCGGGTATAAAGTCTGTATGCATGGCCGCCGGGCGATCGCCAAATCGGCAATGCCGGGCGGCTGTTTTCGACGAAGATGTTTTGAAGAAGAGGAAGTTTGGTTTGAAGACTTTTTTGAGGATCATGTCTTTCGCGCGCGGCAATCGGTGGCTCCTCGTCGTCGGGCTTGTTTGCGCCGCCGGGTATACGGGGGCGACGCTCGCGATACCGGAGATCGTCGGTCGCGGCGTGGACCGGGTGCGCGAGTTCGATGGGGCTTTCGGCCTCGACCCGGCGCTCGTGTGGCTGACGGCGGCTCTCATCGGGGTCGCCGTGCTCCGCCTCCTCTTCTCCGGCCTCCGCCGATACACGACGAACAATCTCAGCCATGTCATCGAGTACGAGATGCGCCGCTCTTTCTTCCGCCGCGAACTCGACCTCTCGCACTCTTTCTACGACAAATCCTCGACCGGGGAACTCGTCTCGCGGGCGACGAACGACCTGCGTGTGATCCGTTTCTTCACCGGGTGGGGGATGTTCCAGATGTTCATAAGCATCCTCACCCTCGTCATCGTGTCGGTGATCCTGTTCGTGAAGAACCCGGCCCTCGCCGCCATCGTCCTCTCTCCTATGCCGATCCTCGCCCTCGCAGCGTGGCGTTTCGCAAGCCGAGTCCACCCGATTTTCAAGCGGATTCAAGGCCGACTCGCGGATGTCACGACGAGCGTTCAGGAAAACGTCTCGGGCATCCGGGTGGTGAAAAGTTTTTCTCGGGAGCCGTTCGAGATGGATCGCTTCGGCGACCGGGCCGAGGGCGTGATGAACGAGACGCTCGCCGCGCGGGGGATCCGCGCTTTCTATATCCCCGGCATGACCTTCATCCCGGCGGTCTCGGTCGCGCTCCTCGTTTTCTTCGGGGGGAGCGCGGTCATTGGCGGGACATTGAGCCTCGGAGATTTCGTGGCTTTCCAGCTTTATCTCATGCAGCTTGTGTGGCCGATGCAGGGATTCGGGATCGTCGTGGATCAAGGCCAAAGGGCCCTCGCCGCCGGCGAACGTATCTTCGAAGTCCTCGACGAGGAACCGGACGTGAAAAAGCCGGAGAATCCGAAAAGCCTCCCGGCCGACACCCCCCTCGGCGTGGATTTCGAGGACGTCTCCTTCGGATACGGCGGCGAGATGGTTCTCGAAGGCGCGAACCTCTCCGTGAAACCGGGCGAGACCGTCGCCGTCGTCGGTGCGACAGGGAGCGGAAAGTCGAGCCTCCTTTCGCTCGTGCCGCGTTTTTACGATCCGGAGCGCGGCTCGGTGAAAGTCGGTGGCGTGGACACGCGCGACCTCGACCCGGCGGAGCTTCGGGAAACAGTCGGGGTGGTTCCGCAGGAGACATTCCTCTTCTCGGAGAAAGTGCGTGAAAACATCGCCTTCGGGAAGCCCGACGCGACGGACGAGGAAATCGAGCGCGCCGCCGGAATCTCCGGCGTCCACGGGCAAATAATGGGCTTCCCCGATGGGTACGACACGATGGTCGGGGAATGGGGCATCACATTGTCAGGCGGGCAAAAACAGCGGATCGCCATCGCCCGCGCCCTTGTGAA
Organism: Rubrobacter sp.; assembly: GCA_013695475.1. Taxonomy (GTDB): domain Bacteria; phylum Actinomycetota; class Rubrobacteria; order Rubrobacterales; family Rubrobacteraceae; genus JACCWD01. Next base: position 4,223 of record JACDAJ010000271.1, read on the forward strand.
AGACCCGAAAATCCTCCTCCTCGACGACGCGACGAGCAGCGTGGACGCCGAGACCGAGAAGCAGATCCAAGCCGCATTGAAAGAAACATTGAGCGACGCATCGTCCCGGACGACGTTCATCGTGGCGCACCGCCTCTCCACGATCCTCCTCGCCGACCGCATAGCCGTCCTCGACGACGAGGGCCGCATCGCCGAGTTCGGGACGCACGACGAACTGTCCGAAAAAAGCGGAATATACGCGGATATGTACGGCGCGGAGAGGCGGGAGTCGGCATGAAAAACTACTTCATGAAGTTTCCGCTCCTCCGGCTCCTCTCGTTCACGGGGCCGTACAAAAGGCGGCTCGCCGCGCTCGCGCTCGTCACCACGACGCTCACCGCGCTCATGGTCGGCGAGTCGTTCATCATCGGGTACGCCATTGACAATGGATTGACCGCCGGAGACATGAACGTCGTGTACTTCGCCGTCGGGGTTTACGCCATTGTGCATCTCACGGTGTGGGGGCTTTCGTACATCGAGACCTTCGGGACGGGGTGGGTCGGGCAAAGGGTGATTTTGGATCTCCGGAATTATTTGTTCGCCCATTTGCAATCATTGTCGCTCCAATATTACTCGGAGCAAAAAGCGGGCTGGATCATCTCCCGACTCACGAACGATATCGAGAATTTCAACAACCTCATGAACGACGGCGTGCAAAACCTCGTCAGAAACGGACTCATGCTCATCGGGGTGGTCATCGCGATGTTCATCCTCGACTGGCGGCTCGCCCTCGCCACGATGACGGTCATCCCCATCATGGCCGTCGCGACGGCGATATACCGGAGGAAAAGCATGCGGGCGTTCCGGCGGGCGCGGGCGGCAATCGCCGAGATAGCCGCATATTTGCAGGAAAACGTCTCCGGGATGCGAGTCGTTCAGGCATTCACCCGAGAGGGCCACGCCATGAGCGGCTTCGACGGGCGGAACATGACGTACCGGAAAGCGAACCAGCGGACGACGACTTTGAGCGCCATATACTTCCCCGGCGTCGAGTTCCTCGCGGCCATCGGACTCGCCATCGTCCTTCTTTACGGCGGATACCTCGTGACTCAGGGGCAAACCACCATCGGAAGCATGGTCATCTTCGTGAGCCTCATAAACATGGCCTTCCAGCCGATTCAGCAACTCAGCCAGTTGTATTCGGATCTCCAAAGCGTCATCGCCTCGCTCGAGAAAGTCTTCTCCGTCCTCGACACCGAATCTGACCGGGCCGACGAGCCGGACGCGAAGGAGATGTCCGGCATCTCCGGCGACGTGGAGTTCGACGGAGTGGACTTCGGATACACGGGCAGCGACGATATCCTCTCCGACGTGGGATTCCGCATACATCCCGGCGAGACACTCGCCATCGTCGGCGAGACGGGCGCGGGGAAAAGCACCATCGTGAAGCTCCTCTCGCGTTTCTACGACCCGACGGGGGGCGAAGTCCGGGTGGACGGCGAGGATCTCCGAAACGTCCGCGGCTCCTCCCTTCGGCGGCACATGGGCGTGGTTTTACAAGACACTTTCCTCTTCACCGGAACCATCGAGGAGAACATTCGATACGGTCGTCCGGAGGCGACTCGGGAAGACATCGAGGCGGCGGCGCGAGCGGTCGGGGCGGACGAGTTCATACGGCGGTTCCCGAGCGGATATGATACGCAAGTCGGAGAGAGGGGCGGCGGGTTGTCGGTGGGAGAAAGACAACTCGTGTCGTTCGCCCGCGCATTGCTTGCCGAGCCGAGCATACTCGTCCTCGACGAGGCGACGAGCAGCGTGGATCTCGCAACGGAGGCGCGCATAGAAAAGGCTCTCGAAACGCTTCTTGAAGGGCGGACTTCGATAGTGATCGCGCACCGACTCTCGACGGTTCGGCGGGCGGATCGCATCCTCGTCCTCTCGAATGGAGGCATTGTCGAGCAAGGTTCGCACGACGAACTTCTCTCGCGCCCATCGGCGTATCGTCGTTTATATGAGGCTCAGTTCGCGGCTTGATAAACGGCGTCAGGTTTCAGACAAAAGCCGCGTAGTCGGCGCATCGTTCATCGAATGCCGCGCCGACCGAAAAAGTCGGGACTCGGGTTCGCATCGCATGGGAGCGGGGCGTTCCGGCCACCGCCAAACCCGGCGCCTGAAACCTTCTTCATTCGTCGCGGCCATGAACCTCGGCGGGCGGGCTCGTCGCCTCGACAGCGGTGAAGGCTTCGAGGATTTCGTATGTGTGCGAGGCGCCCTTCGGCACGAGCCACGAGTCGCCCGCTTCGAGGAGGACTTTCTGTCCCTCCAGATGGAGTTCGGCGCGTCCCTCGACGACGTAGCCGACCGTCTCGTATTCGCGGGCGGCTTCGGGCTTCGACTCGCCCGGCTCTTCCTTTTCCCACATACGCATCGAGACGGACTTGCCGTCGGCGAGGTATTTCTGGCCCATCTCGCCGCGAGGGGAGGTGGCGGAGCTTACCTTCTTCACGGTTTTGTCTTCGGACATCGGCTTCTCCTCAAAGGGGCTTTCGGTTCGTGTCGAACTTACCCGAAGAGCCGGGAGAGTACGCTTCACCCCATCGGCAACTCGAAGATTCCCCCGAGCTTCGTGTAATTTCCGGCGAGGCGACCGAGCGGGTCGAGGGTTTCGAGATCCACGCGCCCGTCTTTATAAAGGTCGTCGCGGATGTGGAACCGGACGGCCTTCCCGAGAACGAGGTGGTCGCTCCCGACTGGGAGAATTTGATCGAGGACGCACTCCGTGCTTATGAAAGCCTCCTCGACCCGAGGCGCCCTCACGACTTCGCACTCGGCGGGAGTGAGGTTCGCCTCCGCGAACTCGTCGGTGTCGGGGGAGTGTCCGAGAGAAGATTCGTACATCGAGTTCGCCAAAGGCATCGAGACGACGTTCACCACGAACTCCGCCGTGTCGCGGATGTTTTTCAGGGTGTCCTTTTGCGGGGCTTGATCGTCGGTCCTCGGCCCGATGCTCACCGCGAGCGTCGGCGGATTGCGTGAGGCGACGGTGTAAAAACTGAACGGCGCGAGATTGTGGATCCCATCCCCGCTCACCGTCGAGACCCATGCGATGGGGCGCGGCACGACCGAGCCGATGAGGAATTTATATGCGTCTCGCGTGCCGAGTTCTTCCGGGTCGAGGATCACGGATACTCCTTTTGGTTGTTGGTTATTGGTTGTTGGTCATTGGCAAAAACCACAAACCAACAAAGGCGCGAAGCGACCATACAAAAGCGGCGCGGCGAGTTTTCCGCCGCGCCGCTTATTCGGACGAAAAGTAGGACGAATCGTTTGTCCGGGCTTTTCTAGCTGTTCAGAAAGCGTTTGCCGAGTTCTTCGACGTCGTTCGGGTCAACGTTCGGGGCGAACATTTCGGGGACTTCGGTGAGGTCGGGGACGGGGCCGCCCTCGGGGATGTCGTCCACGACTTCGCGCTTCTCGCCCGTTTCAGCTTGGTCGCCGTTCCAGATCTGTCCCAGTTCGTTGTAGTCGTTCGGGCTGAATTTGTAGAGGAAGCGGTGGTATCCCTTGTCCATGAACTTCTTGGCGTGCGGGAAGTTCTTGCTCTCGATGTCCGGGACGGGGAGGAGCTTCGTCACGTCCACGCCCGAGAGGTCGGAGAGCGCTTTGGCGTATGCTTCCTGGTGGACTCCGCCACGGACGATGAGGTACCCGATCATCTCTCGGGCGGTCTCGTTGCTCGTCGCCTCGTAGGTGCGGATCTTGCCCATCCTAGCTCCGCTTTCGAGGAAGAAGTTGTGGAGGAGATCCAATTTGAGGTTCCCCGTGGAGAAGACGTTGTCGCCACTCCACGCGATGCCGCCCGCGCCCGCCGGCATCGTGCCGAGGCCGGTGTTCAGGAAATGGTCGGGGTATCCCGCGCCGAGCGCCATCCCGAGCGGATTCGCGCCGGAGCCGTCCGAGTCCGCGACGGTCCGGTCGAGGAGGAGGTTGACGGTGTTCGCGACGAGTTCGATGTGACCCATCTCCTCGGCGGCGATGTTCGCCACGAGGTCGTAGTACGGGCGGATCTTGTTCTTGCCCCGGAAGTTGAACGACTGGTACGTGTAGTTCATGAGCGTGGACATCTCACCGAACTTCCCACCCATGAGTTCCTGAACGACCGCCGCCGAATCGGGGTCCGCGCTGCTCGGACGCGGCAAGTCAACCTGGAGCTTGTCTATGCGTAAAAACATTGCCCTCCTTCTCTGAAACACTCTCCAACAAACAACCCGCGTTGCTGTAGCCGCGGGCCGTGTGTCTGTACCCGCCCACGCCCCCCCAATAAACGGAAGCTGGGAGGGCGCGAAGAACCTTCGAGCCGGGAGCGCGGTTCGCCTCCGGCTCCCTTTCCGGGGCTTTTCTCGTGGCGTCGTCTTCTCCGAAGGACTTCCACCGTCCACCCGAAGGAGAGTCTCTCCGAAGGCGGAAGGTGTTTCGACGGCGGATGCCTCGCCTCGGGCTTTTCCCGACTCCCCACTCCCGGTTTTTCTATCTCGGCCCGGAGTCGCGCACCCCGGCGTCCACTTCGCCCTCGAACTTCTTGAAGTTCTCGCGGAAGAGTCCGGCGAGCTTTTTCGCCTGTTCGTCGTATTCTTCTTTGTCGTCCCACGTCCCCCTCGGATCGAGGATGCCCTTCGGGACGCCTTCGATCTCCACCGGAACGTTGAGTCCGAAGAACGGGTCTTCCTTCGTCTCGGCGTTCCCGAGCCTCCCTTCGATGGCGGCGCGCACGATCTGGCGCGTCGCCGCGATGTCCACTCTTTCTCCCACGCCGTACGACCCGCCCGACCATCCAGTGTTCACGAGATAGCATGGGACGTCATGCCGCTTGAGACGCTCGGAGAGCATCGTCGCGTACGTCGTCGCCGGGAGCGGGAGGAACGGCGCCCCGAAGCATGCCGAGAACGTCGCCTCGACATCCGACTCCATATCCGCCTCCGTCCCCGCGAGCTTCGCCGTGTACCCGGACAGGAAATAATACGCCGCCTGCTCCGGCGACAACGCGCTCACCGGAGGCAAAACTCCGAAAGCGTCCGCAGTCAAAAAGAGGACGGCGTTCGGGTGCCCGCCTCGCCCGCTCTCGATGGCGCCCTCGATGTATTCGAGCGGGTACGCCGCCCGCGTGTTCTCGGTGACCGTGTCGTCCGTATAGTCAACGTCGCGGGTTATGCGGTCGAGGACGACGTTCTCGAGGACGCTCCCGAACCGGATCGCGTCGTATATTTGCGGCTCTTTCTCTTTCGAAAGGTCTATGGTCTTCGCATAGCATCCACCCTCGAAATTGAACACGCCCTCGTCGGACCATCCATGCTCGTCGTCGCCGATGAGATGCCGCTCCGGGTCGGCGGAAAGCGTCGTCTTCCCCGTCCCGGAGAGTCCGAAGAAAAGGGCGACGCTCTCGTCCTCGCCCATGTTCGCCGAGCAATGCATCGGGAAGACGTCGTTGTCGGTCGGGAGGACGAAGTTGAGGACGGAGAAGATGGACTTCTTTATCTCACCCGCGTACCGCGTTCCACAAACCAAAACCACTTTCCGCTCGAAGTCCACGCCGACGAAGGTCTCGGAGTTCGTGTCGTCCTCGTCGGGTTCCATGAGGAGTCCGGGGAGGGAAAGCACCGTCCAGTCCGCTTCGAAGCTTTCGAGTTCCTCTCTCGGCGGGCGGCGGAAAAGTTGCTGCGCGAAGAGGGCTTGCCAGGCGTATTCGGTCACGACTTGAACGTTGAGGCGGTACCTCGGGTCGGCTCCGGCGTATGCGTCAACGACCCATACCTCTTCGAGGTTTTCGAGGTATGAGGCTGCGCCGCGGAGGATCTTCTCGAACTTCGAGGACTCGAACGGCTGGTTCACCGCCCCCCAGTCAACGGCTCCGCGCGTCAGTTCGTTCTCGATTATGAAGCGGTCTTTCGGGGAGCGTCCGGTGCGTTTCCCGGTGCGGGCCACGAGGGAGCCGTTTCCCGCGATCATGCCCTCGCGCCGCCTTATGGAAGTCTCCACGAGCCTCGCGGGAGGCAAGTTCTCATGCACCGCCCCGAGATGTGAGATGCCGAAATTTTCTAGGGTCATACGTCGAACAGCGAGATCCATTATTCCCCTTTCACCCTCCGCCTTGTGCCGGAATTTGTCGCTTGAGCCTCACAATTTCCACCCGAACCGTTGTGATAGCGGAGTCTAACATTACCCACTCCCCCCCGCCGCCAAGCCCAGGGTCGCTCCGCTCCGGGGAGTCGGGGTGTTCCCGACTCGCTCTCCCTCGACACCGCCGCCCTCCCACCCGGCGAACTCGAGACGAGACTTCGGCGGCGAGGATGCGTCCCCTCGCTTTCCCCGACTCCCGAAACGAGCTGAGCGAACGCCTCCCCACTCCCCGCCCCCCTCACCAGAAGAGGATTATCTGCACGACATGACCGGCGACCCACACGCTCCCTATGATCGTGAGCGCGATGGCGACTGCCCGGTCCGCGTTTCTCACAAGCTCCCCGACCCCGAAAAGAAGGAACCCGGCGCCGAGGAAAAACCCGAGGAAGCCGCTTTGCCACACCCCGGTGAGAAACGAAAGCGGCACGCCGACAAGCACGACGGCGAGCGCGGCGACGCGAAGCTGCCGGACTTTCCGGGCATTTCCCACTATTCCCCGATCACCGCCAAAAGGTCGCCCGGCTCGACGTTCGTGCCGCTCGCGACGGCGACTTTTTCGACGGTTCCGGCGGAGGGGGCGCG
>JACDAJ010000275.1 GCA_013695475.1 Rubrobacter sp.
GGGGAGTCCGAGTTCTTTGGCCGACTCTCTCGCCTTCTCCGGGGTCGAGGAGAGCGCGCCCGCGGCGAACTCGATCTCGCCGTCCATTATGGCGGCGCTCCGGTGGACGGCTCCGATGAACGCTCCCGCTCCGCCGCCGACCATCCCCATCCGCAGTTTTTTCAAGTCAGACTTCCTTTCCGAAAGCGGCGTCGAAGGCCGTATCCGACGGCTCGAAGTCAACGTCCCGGACGAAGCGGGCGGACTCGCGCGCTCCGTGGACGCGATCCATCCCCGAGTCCTCCCACTCGACGGAGAGCGGGCCGTCGTAGCCGATGCGGTTCAAAGCGCGGATGATCCCGTCGAAATCCACGTCGCCCCTCCCGACCGAGCGGAAGTCCCAGCCGCGCCTCGCGTCCCCGAAAGAGAGGTGCGACGACAATATCCCCGAATATCCGTCGAGTGTCGTGGCGGCGTCCTTCATGTGGACGTGGAAAATGCGGTCGGGGAAGCGTTCGATGAACTTCACCGGATCAACGAACTGCCACACGAGGTGCGACGGGTCGAAGTTGAACCCGAACGCCTCCCGGTGTCCGAGAGCCTCCAATGCCCTCTCGGCGGAGTAGATGTCGTAGGCGATCTCCGTCGGATGGACTTCGAGCGCGAACCTCACGCCTTCTTCGTCGAAAGTATCGAGGATGGGGTTCCACCGCTCGGCGAAGTCCCGGAAACCTTCATCGATCTCTTCCTGCGAAGTCGGGGGGAAGAAATACAGCTTGTTCCATACCGAACTCCCGGTGAAGCCGGTGACGACGTCCACGCCGAACTTCTTCGCGGCCTTCGCCGTCCTCTTCATCTCTTCGGCGGCACGCTCTCGGACTCCTTCCGGGTCTCCGTCGCCCCATATGCTTTCGGGGAGTATGGCTTTGTGGCGTTCGTCAATGGGGTCGCAAACCGCTTGCCCGGCGAGGTGGTTGCTTACGGCGAAGCACGAGAGGCCGCTCTCTTCGAGAAGTCTCCGATGTTTCTCGACGTATCCGTCCTCGGAGAGAGCGAGTTCCACCTCGAAGTGGTCGCCGCCGCAGGCGAGTTCGAGGCCGTCGTAGCCGAGGTCTTTCGCGAGCGGGGCGAGGTCCCGGATCGGCATGTCCGTCCATTGTCCGGTGAAGAGCGTCACTGGTTTCGGCAAGGTTCCTCCTTGCGATAGTGAGTAGTTTTTCCCGACTCCCGGTTTTCCAGGCTCTCGCGCCTCGTGGAGGGCGAAGCGCATCCCGGCGGATGCTTCATGAAGCATCCGGGGTGGTGGGTGTGATCCCCGGAGCTCATCCAACGTGCGCCTCGATGGATACAGCCTCGTGACTCCGGGCCGAGTCGTAGGCTACGAGGACTATCTCCAGGGCGCGGAGGCCGTCGAGGCCGGTCGCGGTCTCCGAGGGGCCGCCGCGCAGGCACCGGATGAAGTCCCGGATCATGAGCGCGTTCATGTCCTCGCCGGTGTGGATCCATGAGGCACTGCCCGCGTCGTGGTCGAAGGTGGTGAGATGGTCGGCGAAGCCGTCCACGTGCAAAACGCCGGAGGCGCCGGTGATCCGGAGCGTGAAGTCCCCCCAGGTGGGGTATCCCCTTCCGCGCGACCAGCTCGGGTCTATGGTGGCGAACGCGCCGTCGGCGACGCGCCCGCCTTCGAGTTCGAGCGTGAGAATACCCGCGTCTTCCACCACCTCCGCGCCGAAGAACGAGCCGACCTCGGCATAGACTGAGACCGCCTCGACGCCGAGCATCCACCGAAGCGTGTCCGCGACGTGGACGGTGTGGTCCATAACTGCCCCTCCCCCGCTACGCTCCGGAACCAGGAACCACCCGCCCGGAACTTGTCCGTGGTTTGTCGCGTTGACCGCGAGAACCCGCCCGACCGCTCCGGATGCCACGAGTTCGCGCGCCTTTCGCACGGCCGGAAGGAAACGGGTGGGAAACGCGATACGGAGTTCCCGTCCGGCACTTTCGGCGGCCCGAATCATCGCCTCCGCATCCGAGACGGTCTTTGCGATGGGCTTCTCGCACAAAACATGCGCCCCGCCCTCCAGCGCGGCGGACACGTCCCGAAGATGGTCGCGGTTCTCCGAGCATACGATCACAGCATCCACCTCCCCCGCCAACTCTCCGACACCCTCGAAAAAGCGCGCTCCGAAACGCTCCGCCGCATCCCGACCGCGGTCCGCGTCCTCGTCAGCCACCCCGACGAACTCCACGATCTCTTCGAGATCCGAGAGCGCCTGAGCGTACTGCGGCGCGTGGACGTGGGCGAAGCTCGCGATCCCGATCCTAGCTCGATCCACTGCGGCTCCTTCCCATATCCACGACCCTCCCAGTTTCTATGGACTCGGCGGCGGCAAGGCTTACGCGCAACGCCTCCACCGCGTCGCGGCCACTCACCCTCGGCTCCTCCCCCGTCTTCAGGCAGCGGATGAAATCCGAAAGCTCGCTCTCGAACGGACTCTTTCCAACGGCCACGTCCAGACTCTCGCCGGAGCCGCTCTGTTCGCCTAAGAGTTCGACGGACGGACGGTCTGCGCTGTCCACCGCGACCATCGCCCGGCTTCCGGCGACTTCGATCTCGTAGCAAAACGGAGCGGGGTATCCCCAGTGGCCCTCGACGTGGGCGATCGCGCCGGAGGCGAACCGAAGCGTCGCGAGCGCGTAGTCGAGGCGATTGTATTCGCGGCCCGCCGTCCCGCGGGCACATACCCGCTCGACCTCTCCGAGCGACCACCGGAGGAAGTCGAAGTCGTGGATGAGGAGATCCACCAAAACCCCGCCGCTCTTGCGCCGATCCGCATACCAGTCGTTCCAGCCGTCGAGCATCGGCGACCGACGACTCGTCCTCGCAACCCCGATTTCCCCCAGCTCGCCGGATTCGACCATAGCTTTTATCCGCACATACTCCGGAAAGTACCGGACGACATGCCCGACGAGCAAACGCGGCCCGTCCCCCTCGAAGGCGGCGAGAATCTCCTCCGCCTCCGCGACGCTTCCGGCGATGGGCTTCTCCAAAATCACATGCTTCCCGTCGCGGGCAGCCGCGAGCGCGACCTCCCGGTGGTGCGAGGTCGGCAGGCACACGTCTACGACATCCACCTCCTCGGACGCCACAAACTCCGCGTAGGAGGAGTACGGCCTCGCTCCCACAAGCACCGCCCCCGCCGCCGCAGCCTCCGGGTCAAAGTCCGCGACACCGACCACCTCCGCCTCCGGGATATTCGCGTAGGCATTCAAATGAACGGCACCGATAAACCCGGCCCCGACCAAGCCCACCCTCACGCGCATCCCTCCTTCGTATACAACGACTGCCTAAGCATTCTCGCCCTGTTCGATGATGGATTCCATC
>JACDAJ010000278.1 GCA_013695475.1 Rubrobacter sp.
CGGCCTCATAAACTGGCACCGCAGGCGATACTGCCCGAAAGGCTTCCGCCCGCCCCATGTGGTGAGGCGCCGCTACGAGTGGACATACCTCTACGCGGCGGTGGAGCCTGGAACCGGCGAGAGCGTCTGCTCGTACATGCCGGGGATGGACGGGCTTTGTCTGGAGGGCTTCCTCTGGCGCCTCGCACAGGCTTACGCCGACCATCGTATCGTCCTCGTGATGGACGACGCCCCCAGCCACACCTCCAAAGAGATCGCCCATCCCCCGAACATGAGCCTTCTCAAGCTCCCTTCGTACTCCCCCCGAACTCAACCCGGTCGAGAGGTGGTTCCAGGAGTTCCGGCGGACGCTCTCCAACAGGATGTTCGGGAGCGTGGAGGCGATCCAGGAGGCGCTGACGGAGGCGCTCGCCTCTTATTGGCGAACCCCTGCGATCTTGCAAAGCCTCACCGGCTACCCGTGGTGGGTGGAGGCTGTCGAGGCATTGGGACATCAATGAACTGGATCGGTATCACAACTCAGCCCGCTCGAAGCGTCGCATGGCGAGGATGATGAAGAGGACGCTCCATAGCGCGGTGGCGGGGATCGAGACGAGTCCGTAAAGCGGTATCGTTTGCTGCGATACGAGATAAAAGCCGGACTGGAAGAACAGCCACGGGAAGGCCGCCGTGACCTCCGGTGCGTAGTTGGCGATCATGAACCCCGCCACCATGAACCCGAACACGCACCCGGCCAATGGCCCCCGACTCTCGAAGACGGTTCCGAGGAACAATGAAAGTGAAAGATAGAAAAGGAGTCCGAGGGCGAGTATTCCGAAGCCACCGAGGAACGCGAGGGGCGGCGGAGGGAGGGTGGATATGGCGGTCATGAGGACGTAAAAAGCCGTCGCCGGGAAGGCGAGGGACACGGTGAGGAGCCACCGGAAGTGGACGGCGAGCTTGGCGAGGACGAAGGCTCTTCGGGAGGCGGGTTTCGAGAGTACCCACGCGGCGGTGCCGAGTTGTTTTTCGCCGATGATCGCGCCTTGCGTACCCGCGACGACCGCGATGACCGAGGCCACAGTCCCGAGGACGAAGAACATGAGAAGCCCCGCGTCGTTTATGTCCCTCGGGGAATACCCCGGCTCCATTTGACCCCGGATGAACGCGATGACGACCGATATGATCGCCACGATGAGCATCCATATCGCCCCGTGAGCGATGAGTGAAAATCCGCTCGTCCACTCGCCGTTCTCCTTCCCGAGGAGGTTCCGAAACCCGTTCAAAGAACCTTCCGCGGGTTCGAGCGGGGAATGTTCTTCGGAGCTTCGTCCGGTCGCCTGTTCGGTCGCCGATTCTTTATGTTTCATCGCCGCCCCCTTCGATGAGGTCGAAGAACGCTTCTTCGAGGCTTTGACGCTTCCGCCCGAAGCCGAGGATTTTTATGCTCTTCTCTTCGAGGGCGAGGCGGAGGAGGTTTTCCTCGGCGGCGGCTTCGTCGGTCGTTTTTACGAGCCACGTTTTTTCTCCGCCCGGCCCCGGTGTTTCTTCGAGGGCGGAGATCCAGTTTTGCGAGCGGATGCGGTTCCTCGCCGCTTCGAGGGCTTCTTCCGGCGAGCTTCCGATGTGGATCTCGTACACGGCGGCCCCGGAGCCGTCGGTGGAGAGGAGTTCGTGTATCGGGGCGTGGGCCAGAAGGCGTCCATTTTGGAGGATCGCCACCGAATCCGAGACTCTTTGCACGTCGTCGAGTATGTGCGTCGAATAAAAGATCGTCGTATTCCGCTCATCTCTCAACCTCTCCATTATTTCGAGTACGTCGCGGCGGCCCATCGGGTCGAGGGAGGCGGCCGGCTCGTCGAGGATGAGAAGCTCGGGGGCGTTTATTTGCGCCTGCGCGAGTCCGAGCCTTTGCCGCTCCCCGCCGGAGAAACCACGGATTCTCCGATCCGCCCGGTCCGAAAGCCCGACGAGGGCGAGCGACTCCTCGACGCGGCTCTCGATGGCCTTCTCCGGCCCGGAATAAAAGAAGCGGGCGGCGAAGCGGAGGGTCTCGCGGGCGGTCATGTGTCCGTAATAGCGGGGGTCTTGCGCGAGGTATCCGACGCGGCGGCGTATCTCGAAGTCCTCGGTGGCGATGTCTTTCCCGAAGACGGCTCCGGAGCCGGAGGTCGCTCGCGAAAGCCCGAGGAGTATCTTCATCGTCGTCGTTTTCCCGGCTCCGTTCGGCCCGAGGAAGCCGAAGATGGAGTTCTTTTCCACGCGGAGGTCGAGGGATTTCAAAGCCGCGACTCGCCCGTACGCTTTCGTGAGGCCGCTCGTCTCTATGACGGCGGCATCATCGGTCGGTTCGCGAGGTGTTTCTTCGGGTGTTCGTTCATGGTCTCTGGAAATCTTCATATCTCGGGCGGGATTATATCGGGGGGTGGGGCGGGGAGGCCGTAAACCCGTTATCGTCCGGCGGGTGGTGGCCCGAGGGATCACGCACGGGTTAGAATCGCTCCTTATGCCGCCGCCTCGTAGACAAATGTTTGGAAAAGGGCCTCGCCGGGTCCCCGACCCCGGCCAGCGCGTGCGCCTCCTCGGAGAAGACAAAGAATGGCGGGGCGGCTTCCGGGCGATCTCCGGCCCCTCAAGCGACGACGCATACGGTGTGATCATATGGGTCGCCGAGGAGGAGGAATGGGAGACGGCGACATTGAAAAGACGGGCGCCTGTCGGGATGCCGTGGCCCCTCGACCGTCTCGAAGCGTATGAGTGAGGCTTTTTTCAGCCGTCAGCTTTCAGCCGTCAGCAAAAGCGCCGAGAGCCGAATCCTCCGCGCCTTCGCGTCCGGTGACGTGGGAGAATCGTCCGGTCGGGCGGGGCTTTCTTCGCGCACGTCGTTCCGTCGAGGAAAAGCTGACGGCTGATTGCTGGCGGCTGAAAGCTGTGATCGCGCACGCGATCACACAAACGGTTTGTTCCGCTTCCGCACTAGCCAGAAGATCGAGACGACCCACACGACGATGACGGAGGAGTATGCGGGGAAGAGATCGCGGTACGCCGCCGGGGTGTCTCCGGTTTCGATGACGGGGATGTTTTGGCGCGTCGGGAGGTTGGCGACTTCGAGTCCTTCGCTCGTGGTGGAGAAGAAGATCACGGTTCCGAGGTTCGAGAATTTGCCTTCCCAGACCATCTCTCCGCCGTCGAAGTCGGGGAGTCCTTGCGCGGTCTGGATCATGAGGTTGTCGCCCGTCTCTTCGAGGAGGAAATAGAAATACGCGACGCTGTACCGGGTGGAGATCCCGATCTGCGACTCCGGGCCGCCGAGGTTCTCGGGGGTGAGATCCTCCCCGACGTCGGCGGTGCCGGTGATTCTCACGTAGTCGCCGTTCCTTAGCCCGGCGGGAAGCTCCCCGGCGTTTATTTCGGCGACGGAGAGTTCGACGGCTTCATCCTGCAAACCGTAGGAAAACTGGTCGGCGATGAGGGTGGTTCCGAAGGTGAAGACGAGGACCATGAAGAGGCGCACGAGGAGCCAGACGTTGCGCTTGATCCAACGCCCAAGCCCCGGCATCTCGTATTCTTCGTCGAAATGCCCGTCCATGAAGTTTTCCCGAGTCTCACGAGTCTCCACGAGGGTGAGTTTATCCAAAGTAGGGAAACGAGTCCGGGGGAAGAATTCACAATGGGTCGCTCCGCCTTCGGCTCCGCTCGGGTTCCCAGTTTTCAGTTCCCGGTTTTCAGCTAAGCTTGCGTTTTAACTCCAATGGCGGGGAAAGGATGCGGCGAGCCGTCGGCGGGGGCATGATGAACGCATCATGGAACCTTCCGACGCTCTCCACGCCTTCCGCCACTCGCTCTACGAATGCATCCACCGCAGGGCCGACGCCCTCTTCGAACTCACCGACGCCATCCTCGCCGCGGACGCTGTTCCTTCTCCCGTCCGTCTGAGCCTCGAAGCATCGCACCGCCGTGGTTGGGGCAGCCTTCACGCCGCGCTGAACCGGGGGCGGATCGACGCCGAGGCTCTGCGGAGGCTGCTCGCCCGACACCCGCTCGCCGCAAGCGAGGACGAGCATCCCGTCCATGCCGTGGACGTGGGCGTGTGGCCCCGGCGCGACGCGGAGGCCAGCCCCGGGCGCGGCTACCATCACCATCCTTCGAGGCACTCCGCCGGGCAGCCCATCGTGGCCGGGTGGGCCTACCAGTTCATCGCCCAACCTGGCTTCGCGCGCGAAAGCTGGGCCGCCCCGATGGACGCGCTGCGCGTCCACCCGGAGCAGGAGGTCAACGCGGTCGCCTGCTCCCAGGCCAAGGGGCTGCTCGCGCGATCCGCCGCGGGCGACGGCGCGCGGGGCGCCCCCTTGCTCGTCTTCGACGCCGGATACGACCCCGTGAAGCTCCAACGGGGACTCGAGGGTCCGTGCGCCAGATCCTCGTCCGCCTGCGGGCGGGACGCTGCTTCCACGCCGATCCGAGCCTCTCCGAGCCGCCCGCCAGAGCCGGAGGGCCGCGCCGCCACGGACCGAGGATGAAGCGCTCCGACCCATGCACCTGGCCCGAGCCCTCCATCGAGCACGGATGCGAGGACGCGGGATACGGGTCGGTGCGCGTGGGGGCTTGGGCCGGGATGCACCCGAAAGTCCGGGCGCGCGGAGGACGGGGCGGCCGCGGGCCTCTGACGATCGTGGCCGGGACGCTCGTTTTGGTGGAGGTCGGAAGGTTGCCCAGGGGCGAGAGGCGGCGCGAGCCGAAGCGGCTCTGGCTGTGGTGGCGCGGCCCCGAAGGAGCCGCGCCGGACCTCGGCCTCCTCTGGCGCTCCTACGTCAGGCGCTTCGACCTGGAGCACACCTTCCGCTTCCTCAAGCAGGCGTTCGGATGGGACGCCCCCCGCGTGCGCCACCCCGGGCAGGCCGACCTGTGGACATGGCTCGTTATGGCCGCCTTC
>JACDAJ010000061.1 GCA_013695475.1 Rubrobacter sp.
AAGTAGACCGCAGCGCATCGTTTGCGGTTAATCGGGAGGTCGCCAGGCGCGATTTCTTGAAGACCGCAGCGTGGGCCACGGCCGCGATATCGGCCGCCGGGATCGGTGGGTTCGGATTCGCCGCGAGGCGCGCGAACGCTCAGGGAGAGTTCGAGACGTATCTGGAAGCTGGCGACGAAGGGATATTCTCGCTCGCCTACGTGCTGGAGTTGCTGGAGGGTACGTTCTATCAGATGGGCGTGGACATGGGCACGGTGAGCGGCAACGCGCTGGTCCAGATCCAGGCGATAGCCGACGCGGAGTTCGCCCACGCCGACGCTTTGGCGGGCATCCTCACGGAAATCGGGGCGGAGATCCCGGCGACGCCGGAGTTCACCTTCCCGGACGGCGTGTTCGAGGACACGACCGCCTTCCTCGAGTTGGGCAGCACCTTCGAGCCAGTCGGCATCGGCGCGTATCAGGCGGCGGCCCCGGCGATACAGAACAAAGAGTATCTCGGGCCTGCGCTCTCGATCCACAGCGCCGAGTGCGAGCACTGGAACGGGATCAAGATTCTCTTGGGCATAGACCCGCCCAACACCGTCGCGTTCGAGGAAGCATTGCCGTTGCCGGTCGTCCAGGAAGCCGTCGCGCCGTTCGGCGTAGGTTAAGGAGGAAGATAACTAACTATGGATAAGCCACAGATGATCATTCCGGGGGCGGAGACATTCGCCAAGCCCCGGACTCGGAGGGACTTCTTCAAAGCCCTCGCCGTCGCCGGCATCGGCGCGGCCGCCGGAGGGGCGATGATGGCCCGCCCGGCCAAAGCGCAGCTCGGCGAGATCAACGACGACATAGACATCGCGAACTTCGCGCTCACCCTTGAGTTCCTCGAGGTCGAGTTCTATACCCTCGCGGTTAACTCGGGTCTTCTCTCGGGTACGGCTCTCAGCACGATCTCGATGATCCTCGAAAACGAGGTAGCACACCGCGACGCGCTCATCGGCCTCATCCAAGAGTTCGGCGGCACCCCGGTCGAGGCGCCGGAGTTCACCTTCCCGGATGAGTCGCTCGCCAGCCAGCAAGGCATCATCGAGATGACCAACGTCTTCGAGCCAACCGGTCGGAGCGCGTACCTCGGCGCGGCGCCGCTCATCGAAGACCCGAACGTCCTCGCGGCGGCGGGCTCGATCGCGGGCGTCGAGGCCGAGCAAACGGTCACCGCGAGGAACCTCCTCGGCATCGTGCCGCCGACGACCATTCCGTTCCCGGAGGCCGCCAGCGTGGACGAAATCCTCGCGGCCGTCGCGCCGTTCCTCGGCATGGGCGAGATGATGGACACCGGCGGCGCCGTCGCCGGCGGCTCGCACCGGGCTCTTTAGCGGAGCGTTTTGGTCGAGCGTACACAACTTTTCACGAGAAGAGCGAGGGCGGCCATGGCCGCCCTTCTCTTCGCCGTCGCAGTCATCCTTGCAGGATGCTCCGGCGCGAGTACGGGTGGGGAGGGAGCCTCGACCCCCACCGAAGCCCCGGAGGCCGCCGAGCAGCAAACGGAGCAGCAAGAAGAGGCAGCTGAGGAATCCGGTTCCGAAGAGTCCGGCGCGGGGGAAGAGAATCCCTACGCGGATACGCTCGCGAATGCTTCCGAGCAAGCGACCCCGGATCCCGAAAACCTCGAAGGCGCTCCGGAGATGAAGGAGTGGACCGACCCGGCCGGGGACGACATCCCGGACACCGCCCAGTTCTTCAACACGGGCGGCTCCGCCGGAGCCATCCCCGCCGTCAAGCCGTTCAACTTCGGGCGAGACCCCGGCGGCCCGGAGGACAAAACCATGTACCTCACGGTGCCGAAGATCGGGCTCGAAGACGTGGAGGTCATAAACTCCACCTCCGAGGAGGCGTTGACGGAATCCACGGCCCATGTCCCCGCCACGGGCTTCCCGTGGCAGGAGGGCGCGAACACGTACATAGCCGGGCATCGCATCGGCTATCCCGGCACGGGGTCGCACGAAATTTTCTACGACCTCGACCAGCTCGCGGAGGGCGACGAGATCATCGTCGAAGACGC
>JACDAJ010000294.1 GCA_013695475.1 Rubrobacter sp.
ATCGCTTCGGGAGTCGGGGAAGGACGGACACGGCTCCCAGGAGAGGAATTCGTCCGGACTCGGCGTCGTTCACGAGGGGGACGGCGCGTGGCTCCTCGCAACCCGCTCCTTCGACCGGGTGTTCTTAGATCGAAACGCCTCCCCCACCCCGCCTCGCCGCATCACGTCCGAGTACCACCGGAAGCTCGACTTCGGAATGCGCTTCCCCGTCGGATAATCCACGTACACGAGGCCGAATCGCTTCGAGTATCCCTCCGCCCACTCGAAATTATCCATGAGCGACCACACCATATACCCGCGGACATCCACGCCGCGCTCCATCGCCTCACCCGCCGCCCGGAAATGCGAGTCGAGGTATTCGACGCGCTCTTTGTCGTTCACCGATCCCTCGGGGTCCACATAGTCGTGGACGGCGATCCCATTCTCGGTGACGTATATGGGGATCGGGCCATACTCCTCGTTCACCCGGACGAGGAGTTCGGTGAGTCCGTCCGGCTCGACGGGCCATCCCATCGCGGTTTTCCTCACGTTGTGGGGGATGACGATCCTCGCCCCCACACTCGGGAAACTCGCCTCGGGTGAATCGTCCTCCCTCACGGTGTGGCGCATATAGAAATTGACCCCGAGGAAGTCGTTCGGAGAGGATATTTTTTCGAGATCCCCGTCCCGCACGAAACCGAAATCGCTCACTTCGCGGTAATGCTCGACCATGTCCTTCGGATACTCCCCCCGGAGGAGCGGGTCGAGATAAAGCCGGTTCACGTTCCCGTCCACGAGCTTCGCGGCCTTTTCGTCCTTCTCGCGCGATGCACGAACCGGAGAAAGGCTGAGTGTGGCGCCGAGATGGTTTCCCTCGCGGTTCGCGCTCCTCATCCTCTCCATCGCGAGTCCGTGTCCGAGGAGGAGATGGTGCGTGGCGAGGAGGGCCTCCGATGTACTCCTCCTTCCCGGCGCGTGTACTCCGGCTTCGTGGCCGGGCCACGACGCGACCCACGGTTCGTTCAATGTGATCCAGAATTCCACGTCGTCGGACAAAGCCTCGTAAACGATCTCCGCGTACTCGGCGAAGCGTTCGCTCGTCTCGCGGCTCGTCCATCCGCCCCGGTCTTCGAGGGCTTGCGGCAAATCCCAATGGTAAAGCGTGAGCATCGGCTCGATGTTCCGTCGCCGAAGCCCCTCGACGAGGCGGCGGTAAAAATCGAGGCCCGCCCGGTTGACTTCCCCGCTTCCCTCCGGCTGTATCCTCGGCCATGCGACGGAGAAGCGGTATGCCTTCAAGCCGAGTTCCGCCATGAGGTCGAGGTCTTCTTCGAGGCGGTGGAAATGGTCGCATGCGATGTCTCCGGTGTCGCCGCGATAGACATTGCCGGGGGTGTGGGAGAACGCGTCCCATATGGACGCGCCTCGTCCGTCCTCGTTCGCCGCGCCTTCGATCTGGTACGAGGCGGTCGCCGCGCCCCACAGGAAGTCGTCCGGGAAGTTCATGAGGCCATCCTCCTTCGATTCGCTGTCCGGTTCCCCGCACTCTACCGGAGAGCATGCCCCACGGCATCGAATCGCCCGCATCTGCGCGACAAACAAGGCGTTCGGCGCGTGGCACACATGCTCCTGCCCGTCTTGGATCGCAGCCCGAACCGCCAAATTTCGCACCGCCATGCGCGGATGCCACGCCGCCGCGAACCGAAGCGGGAGAGGCCCGGCATGGCGCGGAGCGGCAAGCAAACAGGCGCGCATAAAAGGGATCGCCCCGAAAGACGACCCCCGAAAAAGAAAACTCGCGTCCGCGCTATCCCCGCGGAATCGCCGTCTCGATCCGGTCGAGTTCCTCGTCGGAGAGTTCGAGGTTCGCCGCGCCCATGATGCCGTCTACTTGATCCGGACGCCGACCGCCCACGATGGCCGCCGTGACCTCCGGACGGCGCAATGTCCACGCGATGGCGACCTCGCCGGGGGCGGCATCGTGCTTCGCCCCGATCTCCGTGAGAAGCTCGACGAGTTCGAGATTCTTCGAGAGCTTCGGCTCGTTGAAGTCGTCGGTGTCGCGCCGCCAGTCGTCGGACGGCATGTTCTCGACGCGCTCGCGGTTCATCTTCCCGGTGA
Source organism: Rubrobacter sp. (assembly GCA_013695475.1). GTDB lineage: Bacteria > Actinomycetota > Rubrobacteria > Rubrobacterales > Rubrobacteraceae > JACCWD01. The sequence continues at coordinate 2,101 of JACDAJ010000294.1, forward strand.
GAAGCCCGCTCCGCATCGGCGAATACACGATCACCCCAATGTCGTTCGAGGCGGCGTACGGGAGTATTTCATCCTCGACGCCGCGACTCAGCATGTTGTACGGCGGCTGCAATGTCTCGACCGGGGCGATGGACTCGGCCCTCTCCATCTGCGAGGCGTCGAAGTTCGAGACCCCGATGTGGCGGACTTTGCCTTCCTCCTTCAGTTCGGCCATCGCCTCCCAGCCTTCCTCGATGTCGTCGTCGGGGCTGGGCCAGTGGATCTGGTAAAGGTCTATGGAATCGGCTTGCAAACGGCGCAAACTATCCTCGCACTCCTTCTTTACGGAGTCTTTTTTGAGTACGCTCCGGATCTCTCGGTTCTCGTCCCATACGAGCGAGCATTTCGTGAAGACGTACGGACGGTCGGCCTCGGGAACGGGTTTGAGGGCTTCGGCGACGAGCTCCTCGGAGTGTCCGGTTCCGTACACGGCGGCGGTGTCCACCCAGTTCATGCCGAGTTCGACGGAGCGGCGGATCGCGCCTATGGCCTCCTCGTCGTCCTGCGAGCCCCACGCGCCGCCCCATCCGCCGCCGCCGATGGCCCAGCTTCCGAAGCCGATGCGCGTTATCTCCATGCCCGTCCTGCCGAAAGCACGCTTTGGCAAAGCCAAAATACCCTCCTAGAAATGTCTCATCGAACAAAGACCATTATGGCTCGAACGCCGCCTCCCTAAACTTCCGACCACCCCATCGAGGCCGGGACGGGAAGCCTCGCCCGCATCCCACCCCCTCGTAGCGAAGGAAGACCCGCGGCCTTTATACTTCCCGAAGCCATGCAACTCGGGGAAGGAGCCAAATAGTGGGCGATAACGATGGCAAAGTCTACCGGAGCGAACTCACGCCAGTGGATTTCTTGAGGCGGAGCGCATACATGTTCCCGGAGCATGAGGCAGTCGTCCACGGCGACCGGAGATACTCGTACAAAGAACTCGAAGAGCGGGTGAACCGCCTCGCGTCCCGTCTCCGAGACTCCGGCCTCGAAAAAGGCGACCGGGTCGCGTTCCTCTGCCCGAACATCCCACCCATGCTCGAGGCCCACTTCGCCCTCCCCGCCGCGGGCGTCGTCCTCGTCGCCATAAACACCCGCCTCGGCAAAGACGAAGTCTCGTACATCCTCGAACACTCGAAGTCCAAAATGCTCTTCGCGGACAAGGAACTCGAACATCTCGCGGACGATGTGGACGTAGAAAAAATCCTCATACACGACACCGGAGAGGCGGGCGACCCATACGAGGACTATCTCGCCGAAGGTTCGCCGGAGCCGATTCCGAGCGTCCTCGAAGACGAGGAGGAAGTCATCTCCATAAACTACACCTCCGGGACGACGGGCCGCCCGAAAGGCGTTATGTACACGCACCGGGGAGCTTATTTATGCGCCCTCGGAAACGTCATCGAGGCGGCGATGGACTATGAGACGAAGTATCTGTGGACGCTCCCAATGTTCCATTGCAATGGATGGACGTATCCGTGGGCCGTCACCGCCATCGCCGCGACGCACGTATGCCTTCGGAAAGTCGAAGCTCCGAGGATATGGAGCCTCTTCGAGAGCGAATCCATCACCCATTATTGCGCGGCTCCGACCGTCCAGATAGGCATCGTCAACGCCGACGAGGCGAAGAAGCTCGACATCCACGTGCGGGCCATGATCGCCGGCGCCCCGCCCTCCCCCACCCTCCTCTCACAGCTCACCGAACTGAACATTGACCCGGTGCATATTTATGGCCTCACCGAAACATACGGCCCCATCACCACGAGCGCTCCGAGGAAGGAATGGGAGAACCTCGAAATGGACGAGCGAGCCGCTCTCATGGCTCGCCAGGGGAACGCCTTCGTCACCTCCGACCTCGCCCGCGTCGTGGACGACGACGGAAACGACATCGAGCGCGGCGGCGAGACAATGGGCGAAATAGTCATGCACGGAAACATGGTCATGAAGGGGTACCTCGACAACGAGGAGGCGACGGAGGAGGCGTTCGAGGGCGGCTGGTACCACTCCGGCGACGTCGCGCTGTGGCACGAGGACGGATACATCGAGATCCGCGACCGGAGCAAAGACGTCATCGTCTCCGGCGGCGAGAACATCTCGACCATCGAAGTCGAGCAGGCGATAGCGAGGCACGACTCCGTCCTCGAAGCCGCCGTCGTCGCCATCCCCGACGAGAAGTGGGGCGAGAGGCCGAAGGCGTTCGTCACGCTCAAAAAAGGCAAAGAAGCGACCGAGGAAGACATCATCACGTTTTGCAAAGAGAGGATCGCGCGATACAAAGCCCCCGCCGCCGTGGATTTCGTGGACGAGCTTCCGAAAACCTCGACGGGGAAAATACAGAAATTCGTCCTCCGGGAGAAGGAATGGTCGGGGCGGGAAAGCCAGGTTAATTGAGGGGAGATCGGGGAGGTCGGTGACGGCGAAACTCCACGTTTTGCGCGTCTTCGTCGGCGAGGACGGAGCCGGAGGAAATCCGCTCGGCGTCTTCCTCGACGGGGATGAGGTTCCCGAAAGCGAGCGGCAGTCCGTCGCCGCCGACCTCGGGTTTTCGGAGACGGTGTTCGTGGACGATGGGGAGCATGGTGAAGTCCGCATCTTCACGCCCGGCACGGAGCTTCCGTTCGCCGGGCATCCGCTCGTCGGGACGGCGTGGCTGCTCGCGAGGGAGGGCTTTTCGGCGGGCTGCCTCCGTCCTTCGGCGGGCGAGGTTCCGGTGCGTCATTCTGACGTACTCACCTTCATCTCCGGAAGGCCGGAGTGGGCGCCCGCGTTCGAGCATGTCCGGCTCGAATCGCCGGAGGAAGTGGACGCGCTCTCCGGCCCTCCCGACGACCGCGACCTCGTCGGTGCGTGGGCGTGGGAGGACGAGAATGCGGGCATTATCCGCGCCAGAGTTTTCGCGTCTCGTCTCGGGGTTTTCGAGGATGAGGCGACGGGGGCGCATGCGGTTCGGCTCGCGGCGGAATTGGGGATGCCCATCGAAATCCGGCAAGGCGTCGGCTCCGTGATCCTCGCCGATCCGAAATCGGAGGGCATGGTCGAGGTCGGAGGAAAGACGGAGTTCGTCGAAGTGGGAAGCTATGAACTGTAAAATGACGAGATGAAGGTTCGGGAGGTCATTGGATTGATCGAGGAGGACGGTTGGCATTTGAAGAGAACGAGGGGCGGCCACCGACAATACAAGCACCCCGGCAAGTCCGGCGTGGTCACGGTTCCGGGCAAAATGAATGATGGCCTCGCCGCTGGCACGCTAAACAGTATTCTCAAGCAAGCGGGGTTGAAACCATGAAATACCTCATCGTCATCGAGCCAACGGCCACGGGGTACTCCGCATACTCGCCGGATCTTCCGGGGTGTGTTTCGACGGGCGCGACACGCGAAGAAGTCGAGCGAAACATGGGCGAAGCCATCGAGTTCCACCTCGAAGGTTTGCGGGATGAAGGATACGAGATCCCAAAATCGGACACGTCGTCGGCGTACATCGAAATCGAAGCATCGTGAAGGAGAAGACCATGATCGAAGCCGAGCAGCAAACTTACGAGAACATCCTCTTCGAGAGGGACGGGGCCGTCGCCCGAATCACGATGAACCGCCCCGACAAAAGGAACGCCCTCTCGCTTTCGCACATGGAAGAACTCATCCACGCCCTCAAATCCATCGGCGAGGACACGCAGATCGTGGTTCTCTCCGGCAACGGCCCGGCGTTTTGCGCGGGGCACGACCTCTCGGAGATGGTCGGGCGCGACGCGGGGTTTTATCGCCGGACGTTCGACGTATGCACCGAGCTTATGACGGTGATCCAAGCCATCCCCCAGCCAGTCATCGCGAAAGTCCACTCCATCGCCACCGCCGCCGGGTGTCAACTCGCCGCGACGTGCGATCTCGTCGTGGCTTCCGAAGAGGCGAGGTTCGCCACTCCGGGAGTGAAGATCGGGCTGTTTTGCTCGACCCCGATGGTCGCTTTGTCGCGCGCCGTCGGACAAAAGAAATCAATGGAGATGCTCCTCACCGGAGACTTCGTCGGGGCGAATGAGGCGAAGGACATCGGCCTCGTGAACAAAGTCGTCCCGGCGGACGGACTCGACGATGCGACGAACGCTCTCGCGGAGAAAATCTGCGAGGCGAGTCCGCTCGTCGTTGGTGTCGGGAAACAGGCTTTCTATCGCCAGATCGAGATGCCGACCGGGCAAGCGTACTCGTATACGAAAGAGGTCATGTCCTTCAATGCGACGTTCGCCGACGCGCAGGAAGGAATGTCCGCGTTTTTGGAGAAGCGCAAGCCGGAGTGGCGGGGTCGGTAGTCGCCTACGACGGTGGCATTGCGGGTCGGCGCGGCGAGCTTAAATTCTCGCCGAACGCTCGCGGGGCGCGGGGGAGCCGCGAAGCAGACCTTCCGTACTTAGATCCTCGTCCATATCCGGCCAGTGGATTCCGTATCCACCGCCCCCGATCCGCCAGTTCCCGCGCTCAGAGTCGGAGGCGTTCAAAAGCCTCGGATACCATGCGAGGGGGGCGCTTATAACCCGTCCGTCCATCAAAGCCACGGTCAAAAAGTCTTCTGTGATATGAATGTCCTTCACCCGCTCGTCCGGTGCCGAAATAGCCATGCCAAGCCTCCAAAAGCTCGTCTCGATTCTCTTCCACCAGCGATTGTACCCTCCGAAGCTCCCTCGCGGAGAACCCGAAATTCCGTGCGAGGCTCACCGTGTCCAGCCAGAACTTCGCGGACGAATCGTCGCGATCCACATGTATGTGCGGCGGCTCGTTCGGCTCGTGGCTGTAAAATAGAATCGGTACGGGCCTTCTCTCGAAATCGTCGGCATAGACGGGAATTCTACAGAAACTGTCGTCACGGACGATGGTAAACTTGTCCCTTCCATGAACAGGAAGAACCGCTAAAGATGCCCGCCACCGCGACACCGAGGCAAAAACCGAAGTCGGCCCGCAAGTCCGAGGGGATGCCACCATACAACGTCATCCTCCTCGACGACAACGACCACAGCTACGACTACGTGATCCTCATGCTGAAATCAGTCTTCGGCCACGCGCCAGAAAAAGGCTTCGAACTCGCCAAAGAAGTTGACGCGAACGGCCGCGTCGTCGTGATGACGACGAATTTGGAGGTGGCCGAGATGAAGCGCGACGAAGTTCATGCTTTCGGCCCCGACCCGCTCATCCCGCGCTGCCGAGGCTCGATGTC
>JACDAJ010000012.1 GCA_013695475.1 Rubrobacter sp.
AGTCCGATGAGGTTCGGGAGGGCCATGAGGCCGTTGGCGAGGTCGGAGAACGTGAAGACGGCTTCGAGCGGGAACTGGAACGCCCCGATGAAGATCGCCGCGATGAACACGAGACGATACGGGAACACGGCTCCGCGCCCGAAGAGAAACTCCAAATTCCTTTCGCCGTAATACGCCCATCCGAGGAGCGTCGAGAAGGCGAAGAGGGCGAGTCCCACGGCGACGACCGCCGCGCCCGCTCCCCCGAGGGCGGTGGCGAACGCCGCCTGGGTGAAGTTCGCGCCGTCGCCGCCCTCCTGCCACACGCCCGTCGTCACGATGGCGAGTCCGGTGAACGAGCAAATCACGAGCGTGTCAATGAAAGTCTGGGTCATTGAGACCATCGCCTGGCGCACCGGCTCGCGAGTCTGGGCGGCGGCGGCGGCGATGCCGCCCGTCCCGAGTCCCGACTCGTTCGAGAAGATGCCGCGGGCGACGCCGAATTGAATCGCCGCCGCGATGCCGACCCCGACGAAGCCTCCCGTCGCCGCCGTCCCGGTGAACGCCGAGGAGAAAATAGTGACGAGCGCGGCGGGTATGGCGGTGACGTTGAAAAGAAGCACGATCGTCGCGCACACGACATAGAAAAGGGCCATGACCGGGACGAGAACCGCCGTGACCCGTCCGATGGTGCGGATGCCCCCGAGGATGACGATCCCGGCGAGAACCGTGAGAACCGCCGCCGTAACGACGACCGGGATGCCGAAGGCGAACTCGATGTTCGAGGCGGTCGCGTTCGACTGAACCATGTTCCCGATGCCGAAAGCGGCGATGGCCGCCGCGATGGCGAACGCCACCCCGAGGAACTTCCCGAACGGCCCGCCGATGCCGTTCGTCAAATAAAACGCCGGGCCGCCGCTCTTCTCGCCCGCGTCGTCGGTTTGACGGTACTTCACGCCGAGGAGGGCCTCGGAGTACTTCGTCGCCATCCCGACGAGGCCCGTCATCCACATCCAGAAAAGCGCGCCCGGCCCGCCGAGCGCGATGGCCGTCGCCACGCCGACGATGTTCCCCGTCCCGACCGTCGCGGCGAGGGCGGTGGTGAGAGCCTGGAAATGCGAGACGTCGCCGTCGCCCTCGGGGTCTCGCCGGACGACGAGGGCGAGGTAAAGAGCCGGGCCGAGTTGGCGGAATTGGAGTCCTTTCAAGATGATCGTCAAAAACAGCCCCGTCAAAAGAAGGAGCGGAATAAGGAGGAACGGCCCCCATACGAAGTCCCTTACGGCGGTGATGAAATTAACCAGGATTTCTCCCAAAACGTCTCCCTTCCCTCCGATTTACGAGTCCCCCACGGGCGAATGCGCGCCGCGACTGCCTCCAAAATAAAGAAGTTGTCCGCCCGTGTCCAGTTTTCTAATCGGAGATTTAGGTTTCTCTCAGCGTTTCTTCAAACTTCGCCGGTATGTTCGCGGTTGTAAAATCAACGTCCGAGGAGGAGAGCGATGGGGATGAAGTCGAGGAAATCGAGCATGGTTCGCAAAATTACGGTGCTTGTCGGGGGGCTTGCGATGATGGTCGCGCTTCCGGCGTGCGGGGTGGCGGGGGTCATGGACCCGACGGAGCGCGCCCCGCGCCCCGACCCCGCCGTCGAGTCCGGACAAGTCGAGAACCCGCTCGAAATCCGGGAGGACGAAGGGGACGGCGAAGGCGCCGATGAGCGTCCCGAAGAGAATCCGCCGGAAGGAAACCCACCCGGAAACGAAGCCTCCGGAAACGAAGCCTCCGGAAACGACGGCGCCTCCGAAAATGACGGCGCCTCCGGCTCCGCCCCGCCGTCCGGGAATGCGGGTGGCGAGTCCGAATCGTCCACGCCCGGCTTCGCGCCCGTCGAGGGTTCGAAGGGGAAGGATGGGAAAGGCGGCAAGGGGAACGCGGCCTTCGCCGGAAACTTCGCTCCCCTCGAGGATGGGGTGAGGCAAGTCGGGGAGGCCGGGGAGGTCGAGTTCCGGGTCGAGGACGGGATTTTGAATCTCGTGGACGTGAGCGCGAACAGCGGATGGGATTACCAGCTTGGCAAGCAGGATTTCGACGAGGTGAAGGTCTTCTTCATCGGCGACGAAGCCCGGTGGGAGTTCGGGGCCGAGATAGACGACGGGTATATCCTCGAAGTCGAGACGAAGCAGGAAATACCGTCCGCCCGTCCCGGAACGTACGAAGTCGGCGACGCCGGAGAGGTGTCATTCTCCACCGCCGATGGGAGAATAATCCTCGACGATTACGGCGTCGCCGAAGGATGGAGCGCGAACATCGAGGAGAACGACTTCGAGGACGTGCATCTCAAATTCCTCGGCGAGGGCGGCGCCGAATACAAATTCGAGGCCGAATACGACGACGGCATCATCGAAGTGGAGATAGACGGGAAGGAACGCGGCACCATAGCCGCGAGCTAAAAATACGAGCGGATGAAGCGTTCATCCACGGAGTTTATGAACGTCGGTTCACGCCGCCAGCGAAGCTCCCCGAGACCCCCGGGCTGTCCGGGACGGTGTTTGCCGAAGCCCGAAACCCGACGCTCCGCGATTTGCTGTGAGGGACGCGCGCTCGTTCTCGCGCGCGTCCCTTTCGCTTTATACGAGGCCGAAAATCTGGAGCGCGCCGAGGGCGCACACGCCGAGGACGACGAGGATGCCAAGCGCGTTCGAGACCGGGCCGTTCGTGTATCGTCCGAGCATGTCGCGGCGGTTCATGACCACGATGAGGAAGATGGCGAGAACCGGGAGTGAGAGTCCGGCGGCGTATTGTGTGACGAGGATGAGTGCGATCGGGTCGCTGCCTGTGATCGCGAGTATCGCCCCGCCTGTGAGGACGACGATCCACACCGCCCGGAATTTCCAGCTTCGAAGGTTCGTCCCCCATCCGAGAACCCCGGAAGTCGCGTATGCGGCGGCGAGCGGAGCCGTGATCGCACTCGTGAGTCCCGCCGCCATGAAGCCGAGTCCGAAGAAGATCTCCGCCGCCGGGCCGAGGACGGGTTCGAGTTGCGTCGCCATCGTGACCGCGCTGTCAATCCCGGCGCCCGTCCCGAAGAACGCCGCCGCCCCGGTCGCGAGGATCGCCGCGGTTATGATCCCGCCGACGGAGATCGAGAACCACGTGTCCGTCCGGGCTTCGGCGAGGGCTTGATCGGTCGGCACGGAAGTCGGCCATTTTTCCTGAACGGAACTCGCGTGCAAAAAGAGGTTGTACGGCACAACCGCGCTCCCGATAAGCCCGATCAAAGTGATGAGAGACCCCGCCGGTATCGAAGGCACGACGAGTCCCCGGAGCATCGCCCCGACATCCGGCCTCACAATAATCGCCGTCACGAGAAACATGACGCTCATCACAATCACCATCGAAACCAAAGCCCGCTCGATGATTTTGTACCGCCCGATGAAAAGGAGCGCGAACACGGCGATGTACGTGATGACGATGCTCACCGAAGTCGGGATGCCCGTGAGGATCGAGAGTCCCTGTGAAGACCCCGTCACGTTCCCCGTCGCGAACGAGAAACCGCCGACGGCTATCGCGAGAAGCACGAGAGCCGCGACGAGGACTTTGATGAATGGGTTCCGGAACGTCGTGCGAAGGGCTTCGCCGAGTCCCTCGCGGCTCACGATCCCGAGCCGGGCGGACATTTCCTGCAAAATTATGGTCGCCACCGTCGCGAAGACGACCGACCACAAAACCACGAACCCGTAATCGGCTCCGGCCACGCTCGCCGTCGTCACCGAACCCGGCCCCATGAAGGCGGCCATCACGATCAAACCCGGTCCGAGCGTCTTCATTCTTGCGAGCACGTTCTCCCCTTCCCTCGCTGTCCCGATCCTCGAATGCTATCTAAATATCAGAGCGCGGGCGAGTTTGCTCTTTCACGCGCAGCCCGGAGGTTGCATAATCTCCCCCGACAAATCGAACCGGGGGTCGAATTTTGAAGATCGTTCAAATGTCGGACATACACGTCGGGTCGGGGCTTTTTCGGGAGGAGCTTCTCCTCGCGGCCATCGAGGAGACGAACTCCCTCCGACCGGACCTCGTCGCCATCGCGGGCGACCTCACGATGGAGGGATACCGGTGGGAGTTCGAGGAGGCGAAGGGATACCTCGACCGCCTCGAATGCCCGAACATCGTGTACGCGATGGGGAACCACGACGCGAAAAGCGTCGGGTATCGTCATTTCGAGGAGTTCTTCGGGAGAAGGACGCACTCCGTGACGATGGCCGTTCCGGAGGGCGAGGCGAAGGTCGTCACGCTCGACTCGACGAAGCCGGATCTCGACGAGGGTGAGATCGGGCGCGAATACTATGCGTGGCTCGACTCGGAGTTCCGCGACTGGAACCGCGGGCCGAGGATCCTCATCGTCCACCATCACGTCCTCGCCGTCCCGGGGACCGGGCGCGACGTGAACATCCTCCTCGACGCGGGAGATGTCATGGCGATGCTCCGGGAGCTTAAAGTGGATCTCGTCCTCTCCGGCCACCGCCACGTCCCATACGTGTGGAGCATCTCCGGCGTCCGCATCGTACATTCGGGAACCGTGTCGAGCCTCCGGGTGCGAGGCACGATGCCCCCCTCATACAACGTCATCGAGTTCGACGAGGAGAACGTCGAAGTCAAACTCAAACAGCCCGGCGGCACCGAGGAGCCGCTCGCGAGCTTCTCCCGGAAGCCCGTCACGACGAGCAAATTCCACCCGGCTCTCGAACGCTTCGTGAGCTACGAGGATTTGCCGTTTTGACTTTGCTCCTTTCGGTCGCGCCGAGTGCGGATGAATGGTTCGTCATTCGGCGCTTTCGTGAGGTCGTGAAATCGTGAGGCGCATCGCTTCGCTCGCTTCGTGAGGCCGTGAGTTCGGGAAGAACGGCCTCACGAAGCGAAGCGATCTCACGCACGGTCGAAGACACGAAGTCGGTCGTCGGAATCGGTATGAAATGCGCGGATGGCGCGAAGGTCATCCCTCTCGCCATTCGGCGGCTATAATTCCCGCCCGTGGCGGAGACCGAGAAAAGGAGCTTCGCGCTCACGGAGGTCATGCTCGTCTTCGCGGCGGTTTTCTGGGGCGGAAACTATGCGGTCACAAAGTACGCCGCCGAGTTTTTGCCCCCGATCATGATCGTCACGCTCCGCTTCGCCGGGGGCGCGCTTCTTCTTCTCCTCGTCCTCCGCGTCTTCGAGCCGGAGAGCCGCCTCCGCCGGGGTGAGATCCTCCCGATGGCCGCGCTCGGGTGCCTCGGGATGGCCGCCGCGCAAACCGCTTTCACCTTCGGCGTGAGCATGACGAGCGCGACGAACACGGGCCTCGTCTTCGCGACCGCCCCGATATGGGGTCTCCTCGTCGGATTCGCGCTCGGATGGGAACGCCCGACGTGGACGGGAATACTCGGCATCGCCCTCTCCATAAGTGGCATCGCGGCGGTTTTCTATGACGGCTTCGGCGACGAGGGGGCGAGCCTCTCCGGCGACCTCCTCGTTCTCGTCGCCGCCGTCGCGGTCGGTTTGTATACCGTGTTCTCGCTTCCGATGCTCGAGCGCCACACGCCGCTCGCCGTCGCGACGTATCCGACGGCGTTCGGAGCGCCGTTCGTCGCCATCTTCGCGCTTCCGCAAATTCCTTCGTTCGATTTTGCCGATGTCGGGGCGGGGGCGTGGGTGGCGGTCGCGTATTCGGCGGTGCTTGCGACGGCGTTCACTTTCGCGGCGTGGCAGGTCGGGATACGGAGGATCGGGGCGAACCGCGTCCTCGTGTATCAATATTTGATCACCCTCACGGGGGTCGCTTCGGGGATTATTTTCTTCGGCGAGAGCCTCGGATGGAACAAAATAATCGGCGGCTTCGTCATCCTCGTCGGGATATACCTCGCCCGGCGACGTTAAATCCAAACGAAACCGGGGTACGTAAACTTATGAGACGAATCTTATAGTTTGGGGGAATCGTGCCGATGGGAAGAAGGATGGCCGGGCGCGGACTCACCGTGTCCTTTGTATGTTTCATCGCGGCTTTCGTGGTCGCGTGCGGGGGTTCCCCCGATTCCGGGGAACCGTCCGGCGAGACGACCGAGGTGCCCGGGGTCGCGGAGGCGTACACCATTCCCGGCGAGGAAGTCTTCCCCGAAGGCGTCGCATACGACGAGGAGACCGGGGATTTCTTCGTGGGAAGCACGACGGATGGGACCATCTTCCGCGGCAATGTGGATGGAGGCCCGGCGGAGATGGAGGTTTTCCTCGAACCGGGCGGCGACGACCGTGAAACCGCCGTGGGCCTCGAAGTCGAGGGGGGCCGACTTTACGTCGCGGGCGGGGACACCGGGCGGGCGTGGGTTTACGATGCCGAAAGCGGTGAACTCGTGAATTCCTACGAGACTCCCGAGGCCGAGATGACCTTCATAAACGATGTCGCTGTCGCGCCGAACGGCGACGC
>JACDAJ010000015.1 GCA_013695475.1 Rubrobacter sp.
CCACAAACCGAGGTGATCCTCGGCGCACTCTTCGAGGAGTTCTCTTTCCAGCCGGGCTATGTCGAGGGTTTCCAAAACTCTACTCCACGAACTTGATCTCCTTGATCCTTACGCCTTCGATATTAACATCGAGTGTGGCCGGCTTCGACTCCTCCGGCGGCCGATACCCCACAAACCCCACGCCGGGCAAGCGAACGAGCAAGCCGCCATAAGTCGAACTCCGAAGCTCCTCGCCCATCTCCGCAAAGCGCCCGAACATCTCTTCGGCCGCGCTTTCGCCTCCCGGAACCACGCGGATGCTTCTTCCCGTCCCTCGCACACCGATGTACTCCCCGCCGGGCCTGAGAATATTCTCGATGCGCCTCCGAACTTCATCCGGGTCATACGGTTCCATGAAACACGCTTATATCATGAACCATCCGACGGCGGCGGCGAATACCGAGCCATTCCCGTATACTCGAACGCCGAGATGGGAAGCATCGTCCGGGAGGTTTTTGCATTGAAGATCGCCGTTCTCATGGGAGGCACGAGCACCGAACGCGACGTCTCGCTCTCCTCCGGCACAGCCGTCGCCACAGCCCTCCGCTCCTCCGGCCACTCCGTCTCCGAAATTGACACCGCCCTCACCCTCGAATACCCGGAAAAGTCTTTCTTTGGTAAAGACGGCGCGAACGAAACCTCCGTCGGCGTCGCCCGGAAACCCCCGACCCTCTCCGAACTGAAGGAGATGGAGGGGAAGTTGCGCGGCCACGTTTTCGCGCCGGGAATCCTCGAAGCGTGCCGGATGGCGGACATCGCGTTCATCGCGCTCCACGGGGGTTTCGGGGAGGACGGGCGTATTCAAGCCGCTCTCGAAATGGCGGCGATCCCCCACACCGGGACGAGCTATCTCGGATGCGCCCTCGCTTTCAACAAGGACGTCTCGAAGCGCGTCATGCGCTCGTCCGGCATCGCCACCCCCGAATGGCGCGAAGTCCGCGATACGGAAACGAAAGTTTCGGAGATCGAGGTTCCGTTCGGATTCCCGCGCATCGTGAAGCCCGCGAAGGGCGGCTCGACGCTCGGGGTCTCGCTCGTCGAGAATGAAAGCGAGTTCGAGGATGTCGTCCGCGAGACGCTCGAATACGGCGAGGTCGTCCTCATCGAAGAGTTCATCGAAGGTCGGGAGTTCACGGTCGGGGTGCTTGGCGAGGACGCGCTCCCCGTCATCGAGATCCAAACTTCGGGAAAGGTCTTCGATTACGAGTCGAAATACCAGCCCGGCGAAGCGAAAGAAATATGCCCCGCCCCCATCCCCGACGACCTCGCCGAAAAACTCCAAAAACTCGCCCTCGCCACACACGAAAGTTTGAAGGTCGGAAGGGACGCTTATTCGAGGGTGGACTTCCGCGTCTCCGCAGGCGGCGAGCCGTTTTGCCTCGAAGCGAACGTCCTCCCCGGCATGACCCCGAACAGCCTTCTTCCACTCGCCGCCTCGACCGCCGGGATCCCGTTCCCGGAATTGTGCGAGAGGATTTCGGGCATGGTCGCGCCTCGGGGGTAGCCTCGGCGAACTCGCACGAAATCCCTCCCCGCAAGCAAATTTTAAGTTTCTCGTGAGGAATCCCGTATAAACTCCGGGGCGATGGAAGAGGTAGAAACAAAGAAGCCCGGCGGAGGCCCGCCCCCGCGAAAGTCGTTCCTCGTCCGGCGCGGGCAAAAGTTCGCGGCCCTCTTTTTCTGGGTCGTCCTTCTCGGCGGATACCAGATTTACGCGTGGCGAGCCGGACTGAATCCGATCGGGGCGGCGCGCGAACTCGCGGACTTCATGGCGACGAACCCGCTCGGATGGCTCATCTTCCTCGCCGTGTACGCGGCGAGGCCGCTCGTCCTCTTTCCCGCGACCCTTCTCACGCTCGCCGCCGGGTTCGTGTTCGGGCCGGTTCTCGGCGTCATGCTCACAATCGTCGGCGCGAACACCTCGGCAATGGTCGCGTACTACGTGGGACGGTTCTTCGGGGGGGAGGTGATCGAGGACGACGGGGAAGGGTTCATCGCCCGCTATACGAAGCGCCTCCGGGAGAACAGCTTCGAGACGGTCCTCGTGATGCGCTTCATCTTCCTCCCCTTCGACCTCGTGAACTATACGGCGGGGTTTTTGCAAATACGCCCCCTCCCCTTCCTCCTCGCCACAGCCCTCGGCTCGCTCCCCGCGACCCTCTCGTTCGTCCTCTTCGGAGCCTCCGTCGGAAGGGAAGCCCTCGCCGGAAGCCCGGACCTCGACCTCCGCATCCTCGCCGCCGCCGCCGCGCTGTTCGTAACGAGCCTCGCCCTCTCACGCTATTTCAAACACCGCGAACGCAAACGCGACGCGAAAAAAGGAGAAACTTGAGTGAAAAGTACGACCTCGTCGTCATTGGCGGCGGAACCGCCGGACTCGTCTCCGCCGCCGGGGGTGCGTCCCTCGGGGCGAAGGTCGCCATAGTCGAGCGCGACAAACTCGGCGGCGACTGCCTGTATACCGGATGCGTCCCGACGAAGGCTCTCGTGAAGAGCGCCCGCGTCGCGAAGCTCGTGGAGACCTCCGAGGACTTCGGCATAAAAAGCGGCGGCATGGAGGTGGATTTCCCCGCCGTCATGGCCCGCATGAGGAACATCATAAAAACAGCCGGGGAGGCCGACGACCCCGACCGGTTCCGATCCCTCGGCGTGGATGTGTTCCTCGGAGACGAAGCATCCTTCGTCTCTTCGGAGGAGATAAACGTGGACGGACGGAGGCTCCGGGCGGCGAGTTCCATCGTCGCGACGGGTTCGCATGCGACCGCGCCGCCCGTCTCCGGCCTCGAAGAAGTCGGGTACCTCACGAACGTCGGGGCATTGTCGCTCGAAAAGTTGCCGGATTCGATGGTCATCATCGGATCGGGGCCGATCGGATGCGAGTTCGCCCAGATTTTCGCCCGCTTCGGCTGCGACGTGGCGATGATGGACATGGTCGAAAAGCCGCTCGCCAAAGAAGACCCGGAGATCCGCGACGAGATGCTTCGTTGTTTGGAGGCCGACGGCGTCTCATTCCACGGCGGCTTCACCGCCGAGGCGGCGAGAATGGAGGGCGGCGAAAAGGTTCTTTCGGCGACGAACGGGCGTGGGGAGAAAACCGAAGTTCGGGCGGGGGAGATACTCGTCGCAGCCGGACGCGCCCCGAGCGCGGGAAGCCTCGCCCTCGAAAACGCCGGGGTGTCCATCGAGAAAACGGGGATTCCGGTGGACGAGCTTATGCGGACGTCCGCGCCGAACATTTATGCGGCGGGGGATATTACGGGGAAGCTGCTTTTCACGCATGTGGCGGAGTATCAGGCGAGGATCGCACTCCGGAACGCCCTCTTCCCCATAAAGACGCGGGCCGATTATCGCGTCGTGCCGTGGACGACTTTCACCGATCCGGAGGTGGCTCGCGTCGGAATGACGGAGGACGAGGCGCGGGAGGCGCATGGCTCGGGCGTGAAAGTATTCCGGAAAGAGTTCTCGGATGTGGATCGGGCGATGGCCGACGGCGAGACGGCGGGGCTGGCGAAGATCGTGACGACGAAGCGGGGCAAAATCCTCGGCGGCCACATCATCGGCCCGGACGCCGGAAACCTCATCCACGAGGTCGTGCTTGCGATGAAGAAGAACATCCCGATACAAACTCTCTCGCAAACCATCCACGTGTATCCGACGCTCGCGCAGATAAATCAGCGAGTCGCCGACGAATACTACCGGGAGAAGCTGTTCTCCGGCCCGGCGACAAAGGCATTCTCGGCGTTCTTCTCGGCGCGGCGGATGGTCCGGGAGCGAAGGGGGTCGTGAGTCGGAACATCATGGAAGCTGCCGACGACCCGTCCACGGCGGCGAACCTCTTTGTCTCGTGGCGCGCGGATATGCGGTTTCGGGGGCGGCTTTCCGTGGCCGGGGTCGCGCCCTCCGAATGTCTCCGGCGTGATCCACACTCATCCGCACGGCGTATTCCGAAGCATATGGAACGACCGGGGGAGCCTCCCGGCCATCCTCGAAGAAAGGCCATGATTTCTTGAAACTCAAAGCATCGTCTCTCACCTTCGTCGCCGCCCTCGCCGCGCTCGCGTTCATCGTCTCGGCGTGCGGAGGCGCGGGCGGCGGAGATTCTTCGGAAAGCTCCGGGGAGACTCGCTCTTTCGAGGAGCTTTCCTCCGAGGCGGAAGGTTCGACCGTCCGTTTCTTCGGCTTCGGAGGGGACGACCGGACGAACGAATACCTCGACGAATGGGTCGCCCCGAGGCTGGAGGAGGAGCATGGCATCACGCTCGAACGAACCCCCGTCAGCGACACCTCCGACGTTGTGAACAAGCTCCTCAACGAGCGGCAGGCCGGGGAGGACGAGGGGACGACGGATCTCGTGTGGATCAACGGCGAGAACTTTTATACGGGTTCGCAAGCCGAATTGTGGTTCGGGCCGTGGGCCGAAGAATTGCCGAACGCCGAGTTCGTTGACTACGAAAGCGAGAGCATCGCCTTCGACTTCGGATACCCGGTGGACGGGATGGAGGCCGCGTGGAGCCAAGCCCAGTTCGTCATGGTGTACGACTCGGCGGAAGTGGACGACCCGCCCGAGTCCTTCGCCGAACTCGCCGAATGGACGGAGGAGAACCCCGGACGCTTCACATACCCCGCCCCGCCCGACTTCTTCGGGAACGCCTTCATTTTGCAGGCGCTTTACGAACTCACCGACGACACCGAGACATACGGGGAGCCGTTCGACGAGGCGATTCTCGAGGAGCGAATCCCCGAGTTCGCGGAGTATTTCAACGACATCGAGCCGAATTTGTGGCGCGGGGGCGAGACGTATCCGACATCGGGGGCCGCTCTCGACGAGCTTTACCAGAACGGCGAGGTGGACATGACGGTGACGTACAACCCGTACTCGGCGCGGCAGCAAGTCGAGGATGGCGTATTCCCCGATTCGACGCGGACGTATCTCTTCGAGGACGGGACGCTCTCGAACACGAGCTATCTCGCCATCCCGTTCAACGCCCCGAACACGGCGGGGGCGCAAGTCGCGGCGAACTTCATGCAAAGCCCGGAGGCGCAACTGGAATTGCAGGAACGGAACGTCGTCGGCGGCCTCGCGGCTTTGGATGTCGAGAGTCTGCCGGAGGAGGATCGGGCCGAGTTCGAGGAGGCCGGGGCGTCGGGCGAGGCCGCGTTGCCGCTCGATGAATTGCAGGAAAACCAGCTTCCCGAGGCTCGAACCCAGTGGACGCTCGAACTTCAGGATGCGTGGATCTCCGAAGTTCAAAGGAATTAAGTGTCTCCAAGTTGAATTCGGAAGAAATAGTCGGCCTTTCTCCGGGAGCGCGGGCATCCTGCCCGCATGCGCGATTCCGCCGTTGCAGGCTGGAAGCCCGCGCCCCCGGACGAGTCGGCTCGGATCCACGCGGACACCGACCCATCGAACCATCGCCTGACCATAGCTTGGAGACACTCAAGCACGCTACGTCTCATCGTCGGCTCGATGAACGGACACAGGCCGCCGACCCGAAGCGGCGTCTCCGCCCGCGACACGCGCTTCGGCCATGCGGGCAAGGCGCCCATCCCCCCGGAGAGGAAACCTGAATCGTGGGCGGACGGCTCAAAATATCGCTCCTTCTCGCCCCCGCCGTGCTCGTGATCGGGACATTGTTCGTCGGCGGGCTTTACGCCGCGCTCGTCCAGTCGCTCGGATACTTCCCGGCGATCGGACAGACGGAGATGAGTTTGTCCGCGTACCGGGAGGTGTTTTCGAGCGGGAACTTCATTGACTCGCTGATTTTGACCATATACATCGCCGTCGCCTCGACGGTCATTTCCACGACGCTCGCCGTTCTCGGGGCTTTGGCTCTCCGGCGATCCTCCGGGACGGTGAGCGCGGTGGTTTTCCAGATCCCGATCACCATCCCCCACCTCGTGGCGGCGGTCGGCATCGCGCTCGTCGTCTCGCAGACGGGACTCGGGGCGAGGCTCGCCTCCGCCTTCGGGCTGGTCGGGGAGCCTTCGGATTTCCCGGCGCTTCTCTATGACAAATATTCCATCGGCATCATACTCACGTATGTCTGGAAGGAGGTTCCGTTCGTCGCGCTCGTCGTTCTCGCGGGGCTTCGCGGCGTCGCCTCGGAACTCGAAGAGGTCGCGCAAACTCTCGGGGCGAATGCGTGGCAAAGGTTTTGGCACGTTATTTTCCCCGTCATCGCACCGGGGGTCGTGGCGGCGAGCCTCGTCGTCTTCGCGTTCACCTTCGGGGCGTTCGAGGTCCCGTACCTTCTCGGACAGGATTATCCGACGATTCTCCCGGTGACGGCGTACAACGAATACCGGAGCATCGAGCTTTCCGACCGACCTGCGGCGATGGCGATAAACATCATCATCGCCGTCATCACCGCGCTGTTCGCGGCGGCGTACCTCCGTCTCAGCCGAGGTCTCGGGCGTGGGTAAAAAGCGACATAATATTTGGCTCATTCTCGCCGCGCTCGTCGTGGCGATCCCGTTCATCCCCCTCGTTTTATGGGCTTTCGCCGGGGAATGGCGGTTTCCCGAACTCCTTCCGACGGAGTTCTCGCTGCGGGGGTGGGAGCAGATAATCTCCGGCGGAAACCGCGTCCCGGAGGCGGTCTTGAACAGCCTCATAATTGGCGTGGCGGCGACCGCAGCTTCGGTGGCGGTGGGGCTTCCGGCGGGGATGGCGATCGGCGGGTACGAGTTCCGATTCAAGGGAGCCGTAATTTTCCTCATCCTCCTCCCGATACTCGTTCCGCCGCTCGCCTCGACTATGGGGATACACCTCACGTTCATTCGGCTCGGGCTTTCGGACACGGTTTTCGGGGTGTTTCTCGTCCATCTTATTCCGACGGTTCCGTACACCGCCATCATTCTCACGAGTGTTTTCGCGGACATGACGGGTGAGATGGAGGAGGCGGCGCGGAGCCTCGGGGCGAGTCCGTGGCAGGCTTTCCGACACGTTACGTTGCCACAGGCGGTACCCGGAATCGCGGTGGCGGCTCTTTTCGCGTTCCTCGTCTCGTGGAGCCAATATATTCTCACCGTGCTCATCGGGGGCGGGTCGGTTATAACTTTGCCCATGCTTCTTTTTTCGGCGGCCTCCGGCAGTGATCCGGTCATCACATCGGTGCTTGCGATACTCTTCGCACTCCCCGCGCTCGTCGTGCTCGTCGTCGCGCTCCGTTTCTTGCGAGGTGGCGGCGATGAGTCCGGCATGATCGGGCTGGGGAAACCGTCGTGAAAAGCGCGGGAGTCGGGAGTCGGGATGTCCTCGACTCGCTTTCCCTGAAGAGGCTCGCCTTTCCACTCGACGTCCCCACACCGGGTTCGTCGGACATGGGGACGGAAGTATTCGAGAAGAGTGAGTCGGGAATATCCCGACTCCCGAAGCGAAGCGCCTTCCGACTCCCAACTCCCCGGAGCGGAGCGACCCGCGACCGAAGGGAGCGGCCATGAGCGCGAGCCTCGAAATAAAGGGACTCTCCCATCGGTACCGGAAGGGCGACGAGGCCGCCGTCTCCGACCTTTCGCTCGATGTCGAGCCGGGCGAACTCGTCGCGCTCCTCGGCCCGTCGGGGTGCGGGAAAACGACCGCGCTCAAAGTCATCTCCGGCCTCCTCGCGCCGACCTCGGGCGACGTTCTCGTGGACGGCGCGTCCATACTCGGGGTTCCGCCGGAGAAAAGGGAAGCGGCGATGGTGTTCCAGAAACCGCTCCTCTTCCCGAACATGACCGTCGAGGAAAACGTCGGCTTCGGACTTCGAATGCGGAGAGTGAGGCGGGAGGATTCGTCCCGGAAGGTCGAGGACGCGCTCCGGCAAGTTCGGATGGACGGGTTCGCCGAAAGAAAACCGGGCGAGCTTTCGGGCGGGCAGCAACAAAGGGTCGCGCTCGCGAGGGCGCTCGTCACCGAGCCGAAGCTCCTCCTTCTCGACGAGCCACTCTCGTCCCTCGACGCGAATTTGCGCGAGGAGATGCGCGAGCTTGTGAAGCGTCTCTGCCGGGAGGGCGGGTACACGACGGTGTTCGTCACACACGATCAGGAAGAGGCGGTGGTTTTAGCGGATCGCATCGCGCTTCTTTTCGGCGGCGAGCTTCAAATGCACGCCGAGCCGGAGGCGTTTTACGACCACCCTTCGAGCCGCGAGGTCGCCCGCTTCTTCGGGGCGACGAACTTCATCGAGGGCGAGGCGAAGAACGGCTCGGTCGAGACCCCGCTCGGAAGACTGAGGCTCGAAAGCACCGCGCCTCCGGGTCGAACCACGCTCACCATCCGCCCCGAAGCCGTGCGCCTCGACGAATCCGGCGAAAATTCTTTCCCAGCCAAAGTCTCGTCCGCGACATACCTCGGGACGCAAGTTCACTATGAACTCGACGCGAACGGTGTGAAATTGCGGGCCGCGCTCCCACCGCACATCCGGCTCGAAAAGGGTGACGAAGTCATCGCCCGGCTCCCCGCCGAGTCGTTGTGGGCTTTGGGGTAGGTCGCTTCGCTCCCGGTTGTTGGTTGTTGGTTTTTAGTTCTTGCCAATAACCCGTAACCAATAACCAGCCAAACGCCGCGCTTCGGAATGCGCGAGCCGGAATGAGCGGTGTCAGCGAGCGGCTTCGGCCTCCCTTTCCTCCTCGCGGAAGACGCTGTATCCGAGGCTTTCGAGGGTTTCGGCGCGTTTTCTGGCGGTCTCGGGACTCGTGTTGAAATAGTTTCGGAGGATGCCGAACGCCTCGTCGGGCTGCGACTCGTGGTCGGCGAGGATGGCGGCGGCTTCTTCGCGCCGCTCCCTCGTATCCTCGCCCCGCTCCATGCCTCGGGAGTATGAGGGTGGGAGGCTGAGTGCGAGGACAACGACAACGGCGGCGAGTGAGAAGACGGCGACGGGGGTTCGCGTGTGCTTCGCGGCTTTGACGAGCATCATGTATGTGGCGACGACGGCGAGGATGGAGTATGTGACGTATTTCTCGTTGAGGGCGTTTTCGAGGCCGGAGCCGCCTCGGGCGACGGTCGTCGCGGCGAGGGTCGCGAGGGAGAAAGGTATCAGTGAGATCCAGAACGCGCTCTCCCCGACTTTCCCGTTCTCGAGCATGAAAAGCAAAGCTGACGAGGTGAGGAAAAGAAGCAAAACCCCCGCCCCGAAAGCCACGTTTTGCTCCCAGAAAAGCGAGCTTCCGAGCATCGTGAGGAAAAACTCCGCGCTCATCGCCGGGTCTTCGAACATATACCGCGACGACGTATGCTCCGGCGGACTCTCGAAACCGATGAAATACACGGCTCCGGCGACAAGCCCCGAAACGCCCCACGCCACCGAGAGATTTCGCTTCGTTCGCCATGCGAGCGGGAGGATGAGAAGGAGAAGAAGTCCGGCGGGCCACACCGGAAGCCCCGGCGCGGCGGAGAAAGACGCGACGACCGCGCTCGCGACTGCTCCGGGGAAAGCGAACCTCCTTTCCTTCCCGCTCTCCGAAAGATAAAGTAAATAGAGCGACAAAACCCCGAACATTTGCGAGAAGACGAGTGTGATCTGGAACGCCTGAACCATGTTCCAATACTGTCCGAGACTGAAAACAAGAAACGGAGCCGGAATGAAAAACACGATCCCCGCCCCGACGCTCCGCCGGAAAGCGAAAAAGAGCGTGGCGAGCGTGAGGCACATGCACCCGAGGATAGCGTACAAAATCGCCACGTTGTCGAAAGCGGTCGCCACCCCGATCGCGAGCATGGCGATGCGCGGGAAAAAGATGCGATGCTCGTTATGCTGCGCGAAGAGTTCCCCGACCGTGAGGTTCCCGGCGGCGAGGCTCTCGAAAAGAACGACCATCGTCCACGTGTCGTTCAGCGGCACATCCACCCCGAACCTCCGCACATAATAAAAAGCGAAAGCGACCGGAGCGAGGATGAGCGGGACGGCGACGAGCGAGGCGACCCGGCGATAAAGGCTCTTCTTTGCCGGGCTATTCATGGGAGCGGGTCGCTTCGCTGTGGTTTTTGGTTTTTGGTTTTTGGAAAAAGCTGAAATTGGGTCGCCGATGGCCGGAGCGGTCGGTGCGAAGCGACAACCCCGCATCGGGAGTCCGGGAAAGACGGGTTCTTCGCGGACATCGGCGGAAAGGGGGTCGAAGGGTTTCCCGGCTTTCCCGGTTTCGCGGGTTCCCGGTTCGGAGGCGGGATTCATCGCGCCCCCGAACCTTCCGCGAAAATGCCATATCCGAGGCGGTCGAGGGCGGCGGCTCGGCCGGAGATCCCCTCCCACCCGTGTGCGGCTTCGATCTCCGCGTCCGGCCTCTCCTCATACTCCGAGAGAACCGCCACCGCCTCTTCGCGGCCCGCTCGTATATGCTCCCCGCCCCGTATCCCGTCGAGATACGCGAACGGGAGGCTCGCGATGATGAACACGAAAATGACCCCGAAGGCCGCGAACGCCGCGGAGGAGCGCCCGGCGGCGAAAACCGCTTTCGCGAGCAAAATATACGCGCCGACAGTGGCGGGGATGGAGAACGTCGCGTACCGGGAGAGAAGGGCTTGCTCGACGCCGCTGTCCAAGCGGCCCGCCGTGACGAAGGCGAGGGAGAAAAGCGAAAAGAAGATCACAGACATCCAAAACGCATCCTCCCCGAAACTCCCGCGAAGGAGAACGAGGGAAAAACCGACGGCGACGAGGGCGGCGATGACGATCCCGGCTCCGTGCGCGAGGCTCCGCTCCCCGAACATCGCCCCTCCGAGGAGCGTGACGAAGAAATCGGCGGACGCGAGCGGGCGGGCGAGACTCTCGAACGGCGAATTCCCGCCCGCACCCTCGACGAGAATTCCGAAATACACCGTCCACACCGCCGCGCCGAACCCGCCCCACGCAAGGACGAGCTTCTTCTTCGCCCGAATCAAAAGAAGGTGGACGAACCCGATCGGCCACGCGAGAAGCCCCGGCGCGGAGGAGAACGTCGCCACGAAGGCGGCGAGGATGGCGAGTGGGAAGGCTCGACTTTCCGAGACGTCATCCCGTCGAAGGCGGTCGAGGAGGAAGAATGTGAGGACGGAGAAAAGGAGGGCGAAGACGAGTGTGATCTGGAACCCCCAAAGCATGTTCCCGTGCTGCCGGAGGCTCATCGCGAGAAACGCCACCGGGGCGAAAAACCATATGCTCCCCGTGAAATCCCGGCGGAACGCGAGGAAATAAACGAGCATCGTGGCGGCGAGGGAAGCGGCGACGACGTACATCTCGAATCGCACGTCGTAGTTCGTGAGGAATCCGAGGCCGATCATGACGAGCCTCGGAAACACGATGACGTGTTCGTGGTGGCTCGCCCATATCTCCGAAAGAGAGAAAGAGCCATTCACGACGCGCTCGATGTTGCCTGCGATCATCCACTGGTCGGCGAACAAGGAATTCACCCCGAACGCCCTCACGAAAAGGAACGCGAGGAGAACGGGGACGGAGAGAAGAACCAATGCTCCGGCGCGAGCCATGCTTCCTCCCGCGGAACTCTCCTTAGTTTTTCGTCCGTGCGAACGACGCCGCAAAAGCAAATTCATCCTCGCCGGAATTCTCGATGGCTTCGGTTTGTTAAATGTCTATCTTACCGGGCGAATGCCGCGTTTAAACCCGTCCCTCATCGAAGGCGTCCGAGACGACCTTCGCGTGGTCGAAAGCGAGTTCCACGGTGTCCGGGTCGAGAACCTCCGCCTCGTCGGCGTCCGTGTCGGCGGCGAGTTCCCCTCCGACCGGGTTTGCGAGGAACGCGATGCTCACGTTGTGGCCCCTCGGGTCGCGGCTCGGCTCCGAATACACCCCGACGAGCCGGACGAGTTCCACGTCGAGGCCCGTTTCTTCTTTCATCTCCCGCACGGCGGCCGCCTCGACCGTCTCCCCAATATCCACGAAGCCGCCGGGCAATGCCCATTGCCCCTCGAAGGGTTCGTTCTTCCGCTTTATGAGAACGATGCCGTCGTCCATCGGAAGCACGATGTCCACGGTCAGTTTCGGGGTTTCGGGTGGGGGCATAGTTTGTCCTTTTGAGAAGTTCCGGTTTGAGGGTACCATCCGATTCCACCGAGAGGGCTTTGCGACGAACCTCGACTCAGAAAATCCCGAGCAAATATCCCGCCGCGAGTACCGTCACGAGACCTCCGAGGACGGCTTTTATCCCGCGCTCCGGGAGGAATTTTTGCAGCCTCGCCCCGGCGTATGTCCCGGCGAGGCCCCCGGCTCCGAGCGTCGCCCCGAGGAGCCAGTCCGGGGAGGCGGCGTTTCCCCCGATGGGCGAGGCCGACAGAATCTCGAAGAACGCGACCCCGGCGACCGACGTTATGAAGGTTCCGACGAGCGCAGCCCCGGCCACGGTGAAGACCGGAAGGCCGAACATGCTTACGAGGAAAGGAGCGATGATCGCCCCCCCGCCGATACTGTAAATCCCCCCGACCATCCCCACCATGAATGACAATGCGAACACCGCCGGAAAACTATACGAAAATCTCCGTCCCCCAAACTCGTACCATCCCATCCGCCGCGAAAATCCGGAACCACGCACCCGCTCCGAGCCGGATAAACTTCCGCCGCCACCCTTCCAAACTTCGAGGAGGAGGCGGACTCCGAGATAAAGAAGCACGAGGCCGATGAATATTTTGAACACCTCCGGGTCGGCGAATATGGTCGTCCGGAGGACGGCTCCGAGAAAAACACCGGGCAAAGACCCCGCCAGAATAATCCCCGCGAGCGGCCACACGACGCGGCCTTCGCGGGCGTATCGGTACACGCCGCCGGGGGTGGCGATGACATTGTAAATGAGGTTCGTCGGACTCACCGCCGGACTCGCGAAACCGAGGACGCTCACCTGAAAAGGAAGGAGGAGGAAAGCCCCCGACACCCCCGCCGGAGCCGTGAGCACGGAGACGAGGAACGCCGCCAAAAGCGGGACGAGCGGGTTTACTTCCACCCCCGAGACCGGAAACTCCATCCGCCCATCATAACGGGAGCCGGGGATCGCGTCGCATCGCTCCCCCGCGGCGAACGTCCGCCCATGACCACGACGCGGAGGGCCGGAGAGGACGGACGCCCCCCATCCGAAGCGAATCTCCACGCGGAATGGAAACGAAACTTCGCGGCTCGGCTTTCGCGGCGCGCCTCCGAGTTTCATTCGGATGCTCGTCGCGCTCGAAGTCGAAAGAGGCTCGATGCGCGAGATTTGTCCGGGTTCGACGAACATTCGACCGCGCCGGGAGGCGGGGGGCGAGCTTCGTCCGGTCGAAGGCGGTATGCTTTATGCGGTGGTGGAAAGATGACAAAGCTGCTTTGCATAAGCGACCGGGTGGAGAGCATGCTCCACGGCCCGACGCTCAACGCGTACGCGGACGGCGTGGACGCGGTGGTTTCGTGCGGCGACCTTCCGTTCGATTATCTCGAGTACATCGTCACCTTCCTCGGGGTTCCCGTTTATTACGTCCTTGGGAACCATGACCCCGCCCACGACGGCGGAAAGTATCCCGGCGGATGCATCACGCTCGACGGGAGGATCGAGGACGCCGGGGGCGTCGTCCTCGCCGGACTCTCCGGCTCGCGTTTCTATTCCGGCGGCCCGAATCAATACACTGACCGCCAAATGAAATGGAAGGTTCTCGGACTCTCAGCGAGGATACGGTGGCGGAGGCTCCTCGGAAAGCCGGAGCCGACCGTCTTCGTGACACACGCCTCGCCGAAGGGATACGGGGACGCCAAAGACCACGCGCATGTCGGGTTCGAGTCTTTCCTCGGGATGGCGGATAAATTCCGGCCTTCGTTTTGGCTTCACGGGCATGTCCATTTGTACGGGCATGAGCAAAAAAAGCATCGTGTGAAGGAGCTTGGCGGGACGAAGGTGGTCAATGTGTATGGTCATCTCTTCCTCGAAGTGTGAGTAAATAGAGACGCTCCGCCTTGTATGGGTGGCGGACGGACACGAATTCTCCGGGTGGTCGGATAAATGAATTCTGGCGAACAGGCTGACAGGGATTTCTCGCGGGCGAGGCGGAGGGCTTTCCTCCGGCGCGTCGGGGCTTTCCTTCGGAACGACCCCGCCTCGAACAAGCTCCTCTCCTTCGACGAGGTGAGGAGCGCGCTCGGCGCCGTCGAGCGGGTTTATCTCGGGATGCGTACCGTGGCGGTCGCGGACATCGTCGGCTCCGTCGGACGACACCGGGATTTCGACCGGGCTTTCCTTCCCTCGAAGGGTGAGCTTGGCGAGCGGTGGAAGAAGATTGACCGGCTCATGCAAAAGGCCGAGGAATTGCCTCCGGTGAGCCTTTTCAAGATCGGGGACGCGTACTTCGTGAACGACGGGAACCACCGGGTCTCGGTGGCTCGTCAACAAGGGGTCGAGATGCTCGACGCGGAGGTCATCGAGCTTCGGAGCCGGGTTCCGATAGACGCGAAGATCACCGCCGGGAGCCTCCTCCATAAAATGGAGCTTCGCTTTTTCCTCGAACGCCTTCCGGTGGATCGCGTTTTGCCGGAGGTGAAGATCGAACTCTCCGACGTCGCGGATTACCGGAGGCTCGGGACGTACATCGAGGCTCACGGCTTCCGGCTCTCGCAACTTTGGAGGAGGTATGTGTCGCCCGAGGAGGTGCTTCGGGATTGGTACGAGTATTCGTACCGTCCGATATCCGAGATGATCCGTGAGGAGAAAGTCCTCGTCGCGTTCCCCGGACGCACCGAACTCGACCTTTATTTGTGGGTGGTGAGAAACCGCGAACGCCTCGCCCTCGAAGCACGCGACAACCGCATCTCCCCCGAGAAGGCGATGGACGACATCATCCGGAAGCGCCGATGGGAGAGCCGGATGCCCGGCTCCGGGTGAGCGATTCTCCTTCGTCGAACCGCCGGGAGTGGGGAGTCGGGGAGGGTGGAATCGGGGCTTTGGGAGCGCACTCGCGTTTGTCGAATGTCCGTCGGGCGGGATGGGAATTCGCGCCGTATACGGGGGATCTCCTCACTATTTGCCGCGAATCGAAATCCGCCCCGCCGGGAGACGCTCCGGGGGGTCGCGTTCGCTTCACTCGCTTCGTCGAAAGTCGGGGAAGACGGACACGATCCTCCCACAGAAGAAATCAACCGGATTCCGTATCATGCCGAGTCCGGTTCTCGCCGCGTGCCTCCGCTCAGAGCCTCCGCTCGGACATCTCTCACGCGGAGAGGCGTCCGAATGAGTTTGGCGATGCCGTTTTGTTCGTTTTTTGGAGCGTGTTTCATAACCCGCCCCGTATACCGTCCGCCTTTATAATCATTCGCGGAGCATGCGAGACGAAGCGGAAAGCTATGGATGGAGGATCCCACATGGCGCACGACGACAACGGAAGCCCCGGAGGCGGAATGCCCGAGAGGAGTCCCGAGAACACGCAAAATGCCCCGGAGCGGAAAAAGCGGCGGAAGTGGCCGTGGGTGGTCGGTGGGATCGCGGCGTTCATCTTCCTCGGACTCGTGGTCGCGGGGGCGGTCGCGGTCGCGATTCTCGCGGGCGGGGGCGGCGGGGGCGGTTCATCGGCCTCGAACTATACCGAGGAATATGTTTCGGGCGAGGGGGATGAGAAGGTGGCCGTCGTCCCGGTGGAGGGGACGATCACGGCGGATCTCGGCGGGACGGCCGGAGCGCTCCCGACGACGACGCCCGGCGGCCTCACAGAGGCGCTCGAACAAGCCGCCGACGACGACAGCGTGGAGGCTGTGATCCTCGAAATAAACTCGCCCGGCGGCGGTGTCACGGCGAGCGCGGAGATGCGCGACGCGATCATAGATTTCAAAGAGGAGACGGATCGCCCGGTCGTCGTCTCGATGGCCGACACGGCAGCCTCGGGCGGATACTATATCGCGGCCCCGGCGGATGAAATAGTCGCATACGAGTCCACGCTCACGGGTTCTCTCGGGGTGTATATCGGGCTTCTCAATATTTCCGAGGCCGCCGAGGAATACGGCATCACGCAGGAATATGTGAGGAGCGGCGAATTCAAAACTATGGGCGACCCGTTCCGCGAATTGTCCGAGGACGAGCGGGAGATCTTCCAATCCATCGTGGATCAAGATTACGACGAGTTCGTGGATGTCATCGTCGAAGGCCGCGACCTCCCCGAAAACGAAGTGCGCGAACTCGCCGACGGGCGGGTGTACTCGGGCCTCCAAGCGCAAGAACTCGGCCTCGTGGACGAAATAGGCGACCTCGACCGGGCGTCAAACATAGCCTCGGAGATGGCCGAAGTCGAAGACCCGACGGTGGTCCGGTACGTTCAAGAACCGGGCTTCGGGAGCCTCCTCATGGCTCGCCTCCAGCCACAGCCGCCGGAGGCCGTGCAAGTTCTCGAAGCTGCCGGGGTCCGCTTCAGCGGGCAGCCGCAATATTTGTACGCCCCCGGAGTTCCCGGAATACGCTCGTAAGCGACTCGCGAAGCGAGCCACGCCCGCGCTTGTCAGCTTGTCAGCCCGCTTCGCTGTCAGCATTTCAGCGAAGACGAAAGCGGCTGGCGGCGAGCGAAGCACGGGCGCGGAGAAGCGAGGCCCATGCTCCCGGAACTCGCTGTGAGCGGTTTTCGGCGAGGCCGGAAACCTCCGGGAGTCGGGAGGTCGCGTTGCTCCGCTCGCTTCGGGAGTGGGAAGTCGGGAAAAGCAAGGAGGCGAACCCCGTCCGCCGTCGCCTCGGTCGCGTCCGGCGGAGGTTCTTCGGGTGAGGGTGCGAGAGGGTCGAGGAAAGGTCGGACGAGAGTGGCCCGACTCCCCCATTTCCGGCGCGGTGCGCGAGGATCATTCCTCACACAACCCGTACATTTCAGGAGGGTGGATCGAGGCGATGAGAGTGAAGAGGGGTCGGTTCATCCGAAGCGTGGCGATGTCGCGGAGGATGGACGCCTCCGCGACATCGCTGACAAGCGGATCGTGCGCGGCGAAGCCGAAAGGCGAAGCTGGTTCACGCCGCCGGGACTATGCGTTTCACGCCGATGACGTTGTACCAGCCTCCGACTGCTTCTTCACGCACGACGGTTCCGGGGTATGGGGCGTGAACCATCTTTCCGTTCCCCATGAGGACGCCGACGTGCTGTATGCCGGACTGGCGCCCCGTGTTGCCGAAGATGAGGAAGCCTCGCTGGCGGCTGGCGCTCGAAACTTTCGTCCCCGGCCCTTGATGGAACTGCGCGGAGGCGACCCTCGGGAGGTTTATTCCGAGGCTCCGATACAAAGCGTATGTGAAGCCCGAGCAGTCAACGCCTTGCCTCGTGGTCCCGCCATACCGGTACGGCACCCCGAGCCACGACCGCGCCTGATTGGCGACTTGCAAACCCGTGACTTTGGCGCCGCCACCGCCGGTGTCCCCGCCGCCGCCGGCCGGGGGGCTTGCCGCGTTGCCGCCGGGGGTGGCGACGTTGCCGCGCTCCACCCTTATGGCGTCGGCGACGACATATCCTTTGGCGCGTGTGATCCGTGAAACCTGGACGGAGAAGTTGTCTCCGGCTCGCATGTTGTAAACACCGAGCTTCACCCACCGACCGCCGTTCTTGCGCTGGTTCACGACCTTCCACTTCAGCCCGGAGGTCGTCCGGATCCCATACCTCGCACGCCCGTTGTATCCGGGGTCGGCGGGCCATCGGGCGAAAATGGTGTAGTTCGCCCTCGCCGGTATCCGAACCTTGTACAATGCCGGCCTCGCGTTCAGGCTGGGCGTCGAGAAACGGTAGTTGTGTCCATATCGCGCCGCGCTGTACGAGCTGAAACCCCACTCCCCGGCGGGAGCAGAAAAACGACCGGGGGTCGAGTTGTCCACGACCTGCGCGTAACGGGCGGACTCCGCCTCCGACGCATCCATCACCGACACGCCGAAAGCCAGCCCGCCCGCGATCACAAACGCCCCCAAAAAAGATAAAAACCCGCGCATCCGTCCCCTCCAGACCAGATACTAAATCCGCCGTTTACCGTCGAAATCCGTGATTCTTCCGAATCTTCCGAATTATCACCTATGTATCGGCACACGCGCCACGTTTCTTTAGGAAAAATTCTATATTTTCCCCGTTTCTTTTTCCGTTCGACGCCACGTCCGGCTTTCGTGGCCCTCCTCGCATCGGATAAACTCTCGCTTTTCGTCGAAAGGGGACTCCGAGTGAGCAGCGAACTCAGCAAATATATGGACTTCGCCGTCGAAGCCGCGTGGAAGGCCGGACGGCTCACCCTCGCCCATTTCCAAACCGGGGTGAGAACGGAATACAAAGAGGACGAGACGGAAGTCACGATCGCGGACAAAGAAGCCGAGTCGCTCCTCCGGCGTGAGATCGGAGCGAAATATCCCACTCACGATGTCATCGGGGAGGAGTATGAGGACAAAAAGAGCGGGGCTTCACAGCGGTGGATCCTCGACCCCATAGACGGCACTCAAGCCTTCGCCCGAGGAGTCCCCCTATACGCCACCCTCGTCGCCCTCGAAATAGACGGCGAAGTCAAAACCGGAGCCGCATATTTCCCCGCCCTCGACGAAATGGTCTATGCGGCGGAGGGCATGGGATGTTTCTGGAACGGGAGGAGATCGAGGGTGTCCGAAATATCGAGCCTCGACCGAGCCATCGCATGCTTCACCCAGACCGCGAACTTCGAGCGGGGAAACCGGAGCGAGGAGTGGGAGAAAATCCAGAAAACCGTCCTCGCGTGCCGGGGATGGTCGGACGCATACGGCCACGCGCTCGTCGCCACCGGACGCGCCGAGATCATGCTCGACCCGCTCATGAACCCGTGGGACTCGGCCCCCTTCCTCCCCATCCTCCGCGAAGCCGGGGGATATTTCGGTGACTGGTCGGGCAACGAAACCATATACGCTGGAGAGGCGATAAGCTCGAACTCCGCACTACTGCCGGACTTCCTCCGCCTCATCGAAAGCCCGTGAATACGCTCCGGAAAACGGAGGCATGACACCGGATCCGGATGGACGATTCCGTCGCCGCCGGGAAGTGATTATCCGGGGAAAGAAACCTCTCCGGCCCCCGTTCTTCCCGGCTACGATATCGTAGTCGCCGGGTCGGAGAACCACCGAGTTATCTCCACCTTGTTCTCCGTGAAGAACCGGACGCCGTCTTTTCCGGTCGC
>JACDAJ010000105.1 GCA_013695475.1 Rubrobacter sp.
CCGCCGGGAACCGGAAAGACGTACTCCGTACAACGCCGGGCGGTCGAGGTCGTCGAGGCGTTGCCGGAAGGAATTTCGGAGAAAGAGATCGCGGAGAAGTTTCGGGAGTATCGGGATGAGGGGCGTATCGAGTTCGTGACGTTTCATCCTTCTTTTTCTTATGAGGAGTTTGTGGAGGGGTTTCGGTACGATGCGGAGGAGAAAGTTCCCACGCTTCACGATGGTGTTTTCAAGGAGATATGCAAACGCGCGCTCAATCCGCATCAGCGAAGGGAGGTTCGGGAGGGGGCGAGGGTTTGGAAGGTGTCGCTCGGGAGGGTGGATCAGCCGCAAATCTTCGAGCGGTGCATGGAAAACGGTGAGATCGCGATCGGATGGTTCGGGGAAAACCTCTCGGAATACGACAAGGACGGCATCGCCCGGCTTTTCAAAGAGGAGTACGGGGTCGAGAGGCACACGAACAGTATCAACTCGGTGGATTATTTCGTGAACGAGATGCGGGTCGGGGATTACGTCGCCGTATTCAAAAACCAACGGGAGATACGGGCGATCGGCATCGTCTCCGGCGAATATCGGCACGAGGACGAATATGGCTCCGACTATCCGCACGTCCGCCCCGTCGAGTGGCTCGACCGCGAAGACCACGATATCCACGAAATGAACAACGGCTTCGGAATGACGAGGCCCACGGTATATCCGCTCGACAAAATCGCCCTCCAAGATTTCGTCGCCCTCCTCCCAGAAGCGGAGAAAAAAGAAGAACCATACGTCCTCATCATTGACGAGATAAACCGGGGGAACATCTCCCGCATCTTCGGTGAACTCATCACGCTCCTCGAACCGGACAAACGACGCGGGATGGAGAATGAACTCTCGACGCGACTCCCGTATTCGGGGGAGAATTTCTCCGTGCCTTCGAACCTTCATATCGTCGGGACGATGAACACCGCCGACCGGAGCATCGCGCTCCTCGATGTCGCACTCCGCCGACGCTTCGAGTTCGAGGAGATGATGCCGAAGGTGAAAGTTCTCGAAGATCACGGCGTTTCCAAAACAGTCCGCGATGTATTCGAGGTTTTGAATGCGCGGATCACGGCGCTTCTCGACCGGGATCACATGATCGGACACTCGTATTTCCTCTCGGCGACTTCGCCGGAGGGACTCCATCATGCGCTTTATCGTCGGGTCTTTCCGCTCCTTCAGGAATATTTCTATAACGACCCCTCGCAATTGAGGCGGCTCCTCGGCAAGCGCGATCCGAATGAAAACACAGGCTTTGTGGACGTGGAGAATTTGAAGCTCGGCAAAGGCTTCGCTCTCGAAGCGGAGGCGGATGATGCGCCGTGGAAATTCCGCGAATACGAAGCGGAGGAACTCGAAGGCGTCCTCCGAAGGACGTTCCTCGAAGGATGAGCGAGACCGAAACCATAACGCGGCGCGAGTGGGAGGACATTTCGTATTCGTGCATCGGGGAGGATGTGATTTCGAGGCTCGAAGCGGCGAACGAGAGGCTCGGTGGCCGCGTCTTCGACTTCCACCGCCACAAACTCCGAACGAAGAGCTTCGTCGGGGTCGTGGCGGCGGGCGGGACGGCGGTCGAAATCCTTCCGAAGATCCACGACAAAAACGAGGCGAATCTCGGATACCTTCTCGCTCTCCTCCGGTACACGGGAATGCTCGCGAAGGAACGGAATGACACCACGGGACTCGGTGAGCATCGCGGGTCTTTCCTCGAAGCGTGGATCTCTTTTTTCGCCACCGAATTGAACGGACTCCTCCGCCGAAATTACAAACAAAAGTACGTCGAAGTCGAGGAGCGAAGCTCTTTCCTCCGCGGCAAACTCCTCGTCGAGCGCGACCTCGATGGCTCCTCCGTCCTCTCGGCGAGGTATCCGTGCCGATACGAAATATTCACCCCCGACCACCTTCTCAACCGGACGCTCAAATTTTGCAATACGCTCCTCATGAGGCAAACACGAAGCGCACCGAACCGGGGAGTTCTTCGACAAAACGACGCGCTTCTCGCCGACGTGAGCGACACTCCGGTCTTCGTCCGCGACCTCGACCGGATACACCTCGATCGTCTCGACCGCGAGTACGAGCCGATTTTGAAGCTATGTCGGCTCCTCCTCGAAAATTCCGCGCTCGACCTTCGAGCTGGGCGCATCACACAACTCGCTCTCGTCTTCGATATGAACGTCCTTTTCGAGAAATTCGTCGCCGAGTTTTTGCGGCGGAACAAAGAAGGGATTTCCATCGGCGGGGATCGACTCGAAGATGTCGAGACACAATATCCTCTCGGAAAGCTTTTCGGAAAGTTCGGCATGAGGGTGGACGCCGTCCTTCGCACCGGAGACCGGACATATCTCCTCGACACGAAATACAAAGTCCTCGGGGATGACCGGGAGAATTCGGGGCTTTCGGTCTCGGATTTTTATCAAATGTACGCATATGCGAGGGGCGGGAAGGAAGAATGCGATGGGGTCATCCTTCTTTATCCGAAGACGGCCGCCTCGCCCGAACCCGAAAAATTCACGAACATTCCCGACGATGCGAAGCTCTTCGTTCGCACGATAAATGTGTCGGGCATGTACACCGGGAAAGGCCGAGTGGATGAAAGGTTCATTATGGATGAGTTGAAAAAGACTTTTGAGGGAGTCGGGGAGGGGGTTCCGGGATGAGCGAGGTTTCGGCGAAGGCTCTCATTATGGTGGTGTCGCGCACGGATTCGGTGGAGCGGGCGGTCGAGAGGATTTCGCCGGAGGCTGTGGCGGTTATTTCCTCGCAAGATATTTTCGGGGAGGTGGCGGTCGAGTGCCGAAAATTGGGGGATCGAGCGAAGTTCCTTTATGGGATCGTGGATTCCCCGATGGAGATCCGGGACGCTTTCGGTCGCTTCGAGTACCTTTTCGGGGAGCTTCGGAGGATGGGATGTTCGCCGGAGGGCATCGTCCTCGACGCGACGGGTGGGACGACGACGATGCGCCTCGGAGCCGCGCTCGCGGCCATATCCGAGGGTGTGCGTATGATCCACCAAAGAGTCCCGATGGATTACGTGGACGGCGAATGGAAGCGCGACGAATCGAAGGACATCGAAATAGTCCCGATGGAAAACCCCCTCGAATCCACGGGACTTCTCCGCGAAGGACAAGGAATCGAACTCTTCGACCGGAGAGATTACGCGGCGTCGGCCCTCATCTTCCACGACGTCGCCCGGAAGGTCGAGGGGGCGGAGCGCGGCCATTATTTTTCCGGCCTCGCCCTCCTCGCCGACGGATACGCCGCGTGGGACGTGGCGGACTATGGCACGGCTCTCGAAAAACTCTCCGCCGCGAGGGAGGAATTCTCGGTCGGGTTCTCGGACGCGGCTTTCGCTTCGCGGGCGGCGAGGCTTTCGGCGGAGATTCCGAGGCACCTCGGGTTTCTCGGGAAGGTTCGGGGGAGGCTCTCCGCCGAGAAAGTGGTGGACATGCTCGAGAACGCGCGGCGTCGGATCGTGGATCAAAAAAGATAC
Source organism: Rubrobacter sp. (assembly GCA_013695475.1). GTDB lineage: Bacteria > Actinomycetota > Rubrobacteria > Rubrobacterales > Rubrobacteraceae > JACCWD01. The sequence goes on from JACDAJ010000105.1 coordinate 3,515, forward strand.
GACGACGGCATCGCCCGACTTTACCGATGCGTCGAAATGTTCCACCAATGGCGGCTCCACAACGAACACAAAGTCCGGGCGACCGACACGAATTGGGAGAATGTACCCGAGGAGGCTCGGGCGAAGTTCCTCGAAAAGACCGGGGTTTCCGATCTTCCCGAACACCTCAACCTCGGCCACTCCCGCGCCCTCGACGCCATCCTCTCCAAGACAGAAAATGAAGACACGAACCTCTTCCGCGACCTCCTCCGCCAAAGAAACAATTCCATCCTCGCCCACGGCCTCTAACCGATCGGGGAAAGCTCCGCCCGCCGCTTCCTCGAATACGTGGATTCGATGGTGGATGAGGGTGGAATATCCGCTTCGGCGCGGCATATGCGGCTGCGAAAACTTTGAGAGCCGAAAGCCGGGGAATGTGAGGCATCGAGGCGTTCGTCGCCTCTCACGGTTAAAATCCCTCCCCGTGGCGACCTCGATGAAAAACACCCCATGAACGAGAGCGCGAACCCCCTCGCCCTCATGGTCCGCGTCCGCGACGAGCCGGGGACTCTCCACGAACTCACCCGCGTCATATTCGAGCATCGGGCGAACATAACGTATGTGGACATCGCCGAGAGGGGCGAAGAAGCCTCGACGGTGTATTTCGAGATGGAGGACGTGGTCGAGCGAGAACCTCTCATCTCCGCCCTCGAAGAACTTTCCATAGTCCGCTCCGTCGAGCGGGCGCCGTCTTTCGCGAAGATTTACGGAAAGAGGATCATCGTGGTCGGGGGCGGGGCGCAGGTCGGGCAAGTCGTCGTCGGGGCTGTCGCCGAGGCCGACCGCCACAACATTCGCGGCGAGAAGATTTCGGTGGATACGATCCCACTCGTCGGAGAAGGAGACCTCGCCGCCGCGACCCGAGCCGTCGCCCGCCTCCCGCGAGCGGTCGCGCTCGTCCTCGCGGGTTCGCTCATGGGTGGCGACGTGGCGAAAGCCGTCTACGAAATCCGTGAGAAAGGCATCATTGTCCTCTCGTTGAACATGCCCGGAAGCGTTCCCGATGCCGCCGACCTCGTGGTGAGCGACCCGGTTCAGTGCGGGGTGATGGCGGTGATGGCGGTCTCGGAGTCGGCCCGGTTCGACATCCGGCTGCAAAGAGGGAGAAGGTATTGAGCGCCGGGAGCGGGGTTCGGAGATGTTCTCGACTCGCGCACGCGCTTGCCGCCCGCTTCGCTCCGCGCGTTTCAGCTTCCCGGCTTTTTTGTTTTCGCCTGAAATGGTGGCACGCTGAATTGCAGAATGCGCGGGTTCCGTGAGGGTCATTCCTCGCGGAACCCGCTGTCAGGCACCTTCGCGCTCGACGGACTCTCGATAAATTCGAGAGGAGACTTCGGCTGGGCCGGCTTCGATACCATACCTTTTCCGACTCCCGGCGTTTGTGCGGTACAATCGCCGCTCGGATGCTTTCCTCCATCGCTTTTGCTCCCCGGCGTTCGTTTGTCTCATGGGGCGCATTGATGCCGCAAGACAACGAATCGGGAGAATTTATGGAACACCGCAATATCGCCATCATAGCCCACGTTGACCACGGAAAGACTACGCTGGTTGACGGGATGCTCACTCAAACTTTGGATCTCGGCCACGGCCAGCAACTCGCCGAACGCGCCATGGACTCGAATACTTTGGAGCGCGAACGCGGCATAACTATTCTCTCGAAGAACACGGCTGTCGAGTACGGCGGCGTGAAAATAAACATCGTTGACACGCCGGGACACGCGGACTTCGGGGGCGAGGTCGAGCGCGTCCTCGGGATGGTGGACGGCGGATTGCTTTTGGTGGACGCGGCGGAGGGGCCGATGCCACAGACGCGGTTCGTGCTTCGGAAGGCCATCGAACTCGGGCTGAAAATTATCGTGGTCGTGAACAAAATAGACCGCCACGACGCCCGCCCGGACGAGGTCGTGAATTTGACTTTCGACCTCATGGCCGAACTCGGAGCCTCCGACGAGCAATTGGATTTCCCCGTCCTTTATTCCATCGCCCGCGAAGGACGCGCTTTCACGGACATGGACGAGCCGAAGGAAGACATGAGAGAGCTCTTCGAGACGGTTCTCGGGGAGATACCGGCTCCGGATGTGGATCTCGCATCCCCCTTCCAGATGCTCGTCGCGAACCTCGACTATTCGGACTATCTCGGGCGCATCGCCATCGGGAGGGTTCGGCGCGGAAGCGTCCGGCGCGGCGAGTCCGTGAACCTCATCCACAAGGACGGCGCGATGTCGAGGGTTCGCGTCGCGCAGCCTTTCACGCACCTCGGTTTGCAAAGAGTCGAGGCCGAGGAGGTCGGGGCGGGGGACATCGTGGCCGTGTCGGGCATCGAGAGCGCGGAGATCGGGGAGACCATCTCCGACCTCGAAATGCCGGAGGCGCTCCCGATTATCACCGTGGACGAGCCGACGGTGAGCATGGTTTTCCAGCCGAACACAAGCCCCCTCGCCGGGAAGGAGGGGAAGTTCGTCACCTCGCGCCATATTAAGGAACGCCTCGAGCGCGAGGTTCAGACGAACGTCTCGCTTCGGGTGTCGGAGCTTCGCCCGGACGAGTTCGAGGTGGCGGGGAGGGGCGAATTGCATCTCTCGATCCTCCTCGAGAACATGCGCCGCGAGGGATACGAAATCCAGGTCGCCTCGCCGCAAGTCATCGCGAAGGAGGTGGACGGGAAGCTCCACGAACCCGTCGAGCATCTCGTGGTGGACGTGCCGGAGGATTTCTCCTCGACTTTGATCGGCGCTCTGTCGAGCCGGAAGGGTCGCCTCCTCGACATGGAGCCGCAAGGTTCGCGGGTGAAGATGGAGTTTCGTATCCCCTCTCGCTCTCTCTTCGGTTTTCGGACGCAGCTTCTCACGACGACGGCGGGGGAGGGCATTATGAGCCACGTCTTCGACGGGTACGAGCCGTGGGCCGGGGAACTCAAAACGAGGCGGAACGGGAGTCTCGTGGCGATGGAGGCGGGTGGGGCTTTCGCGTATTCGATCTGGAAATTGCAGGATCGGGGTGAGTTCTTCATACATCCGGCGACGGAGGTTTATGTCGGCATGGTCGTGGGCGAGCACAGCCGCGAGAGCGACTTGAACATAAACGTGTGCAAAAACAAAAAGCTCACGAACGTCCGCTCGGCGGGGGCGGACGACTCCCTCGCGCTCACGCCGCCGAGGAAATTGACGCTCGAAGACGCGCTCGAATACATCGCGGACGACGAGTTGGTGGAGATAACGCCGAAGACCATCCGGCTCCGGAAGAAGGTTCTCGCGCCGAACATGCGGAAGGTATAGCCGAAGAGACGGAAGGTCGCTCCGCCGCGAAGATAGCGTGGGTTCGGTGTCCGGAGCTTTCTCGAAGTTGCGTCCGAACGAAGAAAAGCCCCGCGATTTGCGGGGCTTCCTTCGGCGCGCTCGGCAGGACTCGAACCTGCGACCCCTTGATTCGTAGTCAAGTACTCTATCCGGCTGAGCTACGAGCGCGAGCTTTGGTTATCATATCTCTCCGGGGGGAATCTCTCAAGGCGTTTCTCCGGGGACGTTGTTGGGGCTATACTTGCAGGCTAGTGTTTCGGTTGCGGTTTTCTGGAGAGAGCGAGGTTGCGGGGAGCTTTGAGCGGGTCGGTTCTTTTGGTCATAGGCGATGATGAGGAGAGGCTGCGGCTGAGGCGGGCCCTCGCGGGCGAGGGGTGGCGTGTGATCCCTGCTGGATCCGGCTCCCAAGCTCGCCAGATGGCCGACCGCCAGGAATTCGAGGTCGCCATCGTGGACAACCGCCTCCCCGACGAGCGTGGCTTCCAGCTTATCTCCGTCGTCGGGAAGCCGGGGGTTTGGACCGTCGCGCTGCTTCGGGACGAGGACACTATGGATCGCATCGTCGGCATCGAACTCGGCGCGGATTACTATATGCGCTCCCCAGTGAACCCGAGGGAGCTTGTGGCGCGGGTGAAGCAAATCTTCCGAAAAAAGGAACGCGCCGGGGACGATTCTTCGTCCGGCAGAATCCTCATCGGAGAACTCGAGATCGACCCCGATCAAATCCAGGTGATGAAGGATGGACACGAGATCATGCTCTCCCCCCGCGAATTCAAACTCCTTCACACGCTGGCGAAGAGTCCGGGCCGCGTCTTTCCCCGAGGCTCCCTCCTCCGCCAAGTTTGGGGCGAGGACGAGTACATAGACGAGCGCACCGTCAACGTGTACGTGCAAAGACTCCGAACCAAACTCGGCGATGACTCGAACAAACCTAAAATAATAGAAACCGTTCGGGGCTTCGGATATCGACTCATAAAACCGGAGTAAAAAACCTCATTGCTGGCGGCGGGTCAAAGCCCCGCCACGAATGATCTCCTCCGTTCTCACATCATAGCCGTGACCCACGATGCAGTCTTCTAAATAAGCGTTCTCGCCGACGCTCGATCCGGGCAATAATATGCTGCTTTTTATGGTGGCTCCGCGACGGATCCAGCAATCCCGCCCGACCGTCACATCCCCCGCGAGCGTCACGTCCCGCCCGATGACCGCATCCCTCCCGACCACGACATACCCGTCGAAGTTGACCGAGTCGTGGATCTTCGCCTTCTCCCCGACCCATATGCTCTCGCCTATCTTCTCCCCCGGAACTTTGACCCGCACCTTCCCCGAAAGCACGTCGTAGTGAGCCTGGCGATACGCCTCCAAAGTCCCGATGTCCGACCAGTAGAAATCCCCCTCGTACCCGGCGAACACCTCCCCGTTTTCGAGGAATTTCGGGAACACGTCCTTCGCGAAGTCGAAGAAGGAGTCCTCCGGAACATAGTCGAGGATGCGAGGCTCGAAAATATATATGCCTGTGTTCGCGAGCGTGCTTATCGCCTCCGCCGGATTCGGCTTCTCTTGGAAACCGAGGATGTCGCCGTCCTCGCTTATATCCACAACCCCGAACTCCGAGGTGTCGTACACCCGTCGCAATGCGATGGTGGCGAGCGCGCCTTTCTTTTTGTGGAACGCCACAAGCTCGCCGATGTCTATGTCCGTGAGTGCGTCGCCGGAGACGACGACGAATGTCTCGTCGAAATGCTCGGCGAGGCGCTTCACCCCGCCCGCCGTCCCGAGGAGCTTCTCCTCCCGGCTGAGATGGACGCTCATCCCATTCACCCGCGACTCTTCGCCGTACGCCTTTATGAGCGTGTCCGCGAGATAGTGGACGTTCGCGTGGACCTCCTTCACGCCGTGCGTGGCGAGAAGGTCGAAGATATGCTCGAGGATCGGGCGATCCACAACCGGAGCCATCGGCTTCGGAACCTCGCCGGTCAACGGAAAGAGGCGAGTGCCTTTTCCGGCGGCGAGCGCCATCGCTTTCACGTGTCTTCTCCGTTCGTCTCGCGCCCGGTCTGAAATACGCTCTCCGCTGCCGTATATTCCCCTCTGTGCATGACGAGACTTTACAACGTTTGCGAAATGTTTTCCCCGCCGCGAAGCCCGACGAGCCGATGCGCCGGTACACCGCGTGGAAAATAGGCGGCCCCGCCGACGCACTCCTCGAACCGAAGGACTCGGACGAACTCGTCAAAGCCATAAACAAAGCCCGCGAAAACGGCATCCCCGTAACCATTCTCGGCGGCGGAACGAACGTCCTCATAGCGGACAAAGGCATCCGCGGCCTCACCATCCGCCTCGCCAAATCCATGAAGGATGTTTTTTTCGACGGGGATTCGATGACCGCCGATGCCGGAGCTTTGTATCCCGTCCTCGCGAACACCTCCGCCGCTCGCGGCCTCACCGGTATGGAGTTCGCCACCGGGATCCCCGGCACCGTCGGAGGAGCCGTATTCATGAACGCCGGGGCATACGGAACCGAGACGAAGGAAGTTTTGATCCACGCCGAAATCTTCCGCGACGGAGAAATAGTGAAGATGGACGGCGATGAACTCGAACTCTCGTATCGCCACAGCGTCCTCCACGAACACCCGGAATGGACGGTGCTTCGCGCCTCATACCGGCTTCGCCCCGGCGACGCGGAGGAGTCGAAGCGGACGATAAAAGAGTTCCGGGCGCAAAGGATGACGGGTTCTCCGAGCAAGCCGAGTTGCGGCTCGACGTTCAAAAGGCCGCCCGGAGACTTCCCCGGTCGCGTCATCGAGGCGGCGGGGATGAAAGGGAGGCGCGTCGGGAACATCGAAGTCTCGCCCGTCCACGCGAACTATTTAGTGAACCACGGCGGCGGCACGGCGGAGGACGCGATGGAGCTTATGCGGATAGTCCGTGAGGAGGTCGCCGAAGAATTAGGCATCGAACTCGAAGCGGAAGTGAGGGTCGTCGGGGAGGCGTAGTTTGCGCGGTGGCGCTCCATTCTTCCGATGTCGAGGGGGCAGTGGAAAGGAAACCTCGTTCAGAGGGTGCGGGATGAGCGAGCCGAACGAGCCGAACGTGTGAGAGGCCGGGTTTAAAAAGCTCTTTCAGCCTTCCGAAGCGGTGTGGCCGAAAGTCTTTTGATGACCTCCGCTCCGCGCTCCCCGGAAAAGGTCGGGGATGTCCGCGAGATCGGTGTGCGAGTCGCACACGTCGAAGAGCGACTGGCTCGTGCATTGCGACGCGCTTATGACCTCGACCCGGATGCCTTTCTCGCTTTGGAGGAAATCCACGGCCTCCACATAGTCGCCGTCGCCGGAGACGAGAACATACGTGTCGGCGTGGTCGGCGAGGCGGAACATATCCACGACGATGCCGACATCCCAGTCGCCTTTGTGGGAGACGGTCTTCTCGCCGTTCGGGGAGAGGGTCTCGTGGACGGCGAGCGGCTTCGAGCGGACTTTGTATCCGAACTTGTTGAGGTTGTAAACGAACGAGCGTGCCGAACCGCCGCTCGTCTCCTCCATCTCCACTTTCTCGACGATATAGAAAGTCGCCCGAAGGAGGGAGCGTCCGCCGACGGCCTCCGAAAGCAGGCGGTCGTAGTCGAGCATGCCGCTGTAATAATTCTTTATGGAGTGGTAAAGGTTCGCGCCGTCCACAAACACGGCCACCCGGTCTTTCGCGTTTTTGGAGTGCTCCTTCGCCATAGCGCCCGGATGGTACCAGAAAACGAGGCGGGTCAGATTCGCGGCGTGGAGACTCCCGTGCAATCTTGCCGAATCACCGGGCTAAGGTACCATTTGAGGGTTGCGTTTCCCGAGTCGAACGGCGAGAGAAGAGGGTCGGATAATGGACTTCGATGTCAGCATAGAGGAGCATGCCGAGGCGTACTCCGTGATCTCGGTGAGGGGCGAGGTGGATCTCCACACCGCCCCGAAAGTCCAGTACGCCATCGAACGCGCCGCCAAAAACGAAGGCGCGAACCGAGTCGTCATAGACATGTCCTCCATAACCTTCATAGACTCGACCGCCCTCTCCATGTTCGCCCGCGCCAAACGCTCCCTCGAAGAGGAAAGTGTCTCCCTCCGCATCGCCGAGCCGTCCGGCCCCGTCGAGCGCATCTTCTCCGTCACCGGATTCCGCGACTATTTCGACATCTTCGAAAGCCGCGAAGAAGCCGTCGCCGGATAATACGGAGTCCGGCTGAACGCTGCGCGAACCGATGAAGCGCGAGTCGTATTCCCCGATTCGCGCGAAACAAGCCCTTCGCCGCCCACCCCGAAAACCGGAACTCTCGACCGGGCTTCGCGTAAACCCCCGCGTCGGCGTATGGTAAAACGTATGGCATGAAAAAGACGACGGTATATTTGCCGGAGGATTTGAAAACTTCGTTGGCGCGCGTTGCGAAGGAGCGGGGCCTCAGCGAGGCCGAGTTGATCCGGGAGGCTGTGCGCGGACTCGTCAACGGCGCGGAGCGTCCGAGGCCGCGTTTGCCGTTGTTTTCCGGGGACGACCCGACTCTCGCGAGAAGGTTCGACGAAGAGTTGCGCGGCTTCGGCGAATGGCGATAATCCTCGACAGCAGCGGCCTGCTCTCCGCCATAGACGACAGGCAGGAAGACCACATTCCGGTGCGGGAATTTCTCGAATCGGTGCGGGAGCCCCTCGTAATCTCCCCGTTCGTGCTCGCGGAACTCGACTATATGGTCATGACCCGACTCGGACAAGCGAGGGAGGTCGCGCTCCTCCGCGAAGTCGCCCGAGGCGCGTATATCCTCGAGCCATTTTCCGCCGAGGACGTGTCCGACGCCATCGAGGTCATCGGAAATTACGCCGACCTCGGTGTCGGTTTGGCCGACGCCTCCAACGTCGTGCTTTCGAGAAGGCGCGAGACGAACGACCTCCTCACCCTCGACGAGCGGCACTTCCGGACTTTGAGAGGGTATCGGGAGCGACCGTTCCGCGTCCTCCCCGCCGACGCATAATTCGTCCGTGGACGAGCTTTCTTTTCGTATTAAAATCGCCACCCTATGATGGCCGAGGTCAAAAACATCAAAGTCCCGAAACCCCTCTCGAACCTCGGCGAAGCCTTCCGCGAAGCCGGACACGAGCTTTTCCTCGTCGGCGGATACGTCCGCGACAAACTCTCCGGCTCCGACGGCCCGGACATTGACGCGACGACCGACGCGAAGCC
>JACDAJ010000145.1 GCA_013695475.1 Rubrobacter sp.
GGCGAGGTCGCCGGAACGGTGGATGGGCGCCGCGTCATCGCCACCCCGTTCCCGGCGGGCGGCTATTCGGGGAAGGTCGTCGTTTCGGAGGACGCCCTCTTCCCCATCCCGGACTCGATGCCGTTCGAGGAGGCGGCGGCGATGCACATCATCTTCCAGACGGCTCATTTCGCCCTCCACCGACGTGCGAGTTTGAAGAGTGGCGAGACGGTTCTCGTGCATGCGGGGGCGGGCGGGGTCGGCTCGGCGGCGATTCAACTTGCGAAGGCGGCGAACGCGAAAGTTATCGCCACAGCGGGCGGGAAAGAGAAAGTCGAGGTTTGCCGGAAGCTCGGGGCCGACCTCGCCATTGACTACCGCGAGGACGATTTCATCGGTGCGGTGAAGGAGGCGACGGACGGTCGCGGGGCGGACGTCGTCTTCGATCCCGTCGGCGGCGACATCTTCGACGGCTCCCGGAGGTGCGTCGCGTTCGAGGGCCGGATCGTCATAATCGGCTTCGCCGGAGGGCGCATCGCCGAAGCCCCGACGAACCATGCCCTCATAAAAAACTACTCGGTCGTCGGGCTTCACTGGGGGCTTTACAACCGCATCCACCCCGAGCTTGTGAGAGAGACGCACGACGAACTCATGCGGCTTTACGAAAAGGGAGACATTTCGCCGCTCATCCACTCGGTGGTTCCGTTCGAGGATGTCCCGGACGCGCTCGTGGAACTCGGCGGACGAAAGACGTATGGGAAGCTCGTGACGAAGCCGGGGTGAGGGCCGGGAGTCGTGAGGCGCATCGCTGGCGCGACGCTTCGCGAGGCCGTGACATCGAATCCGGCCAGCCGCTTCCGAATACGTCCGGCGGCGCGAGTCGTCGGGTTGCGAATCTAAAAAGCTCGCTCCGCGGCTCGCGGCTTTTCCCCGATTCGCGTGAATCACGGCGGCACTTCGCCGTCTCCCGAAAACCTGAATTCTTTTACCGGATTCCATATGAGTCGGGAAAGATATATGGCCGGACCCCACACCCCCGCGAGCGCCTCGGTCGAGTCCGGCGACGGCCGCTCGGACGGAAACGCGAAACCATCGGAGAGAAGCGCGCCGAGAACATCCCCGACTCCCGAAATGAGCGGAGCGACTCGAACTCCCGACTCCCGGCTTTCATCCCCCGGAGGCCACGTTATCCGTCTCGGTGTATCTCTCGCCGCCGGGAGGGACGAGTTCGTAAAGGAGGTTTTGCTCGACGCGGACGATGTCGAATCCCGCGTCGGTGAAGTACCGGGCGTTCGCGCTGTCTTGATCGAGGATGTACACGGCTCCGTCGCGGGCGGTGATGCGAGCCGTCGAAACCCCGGTATAGTCGTTCGTGCCGTACCTGAGATCGGTCGTCACGTGGTTTATGTCGTCGGGCCACACGATGTCGGTGTACCGGACACGTCCGGGCGCCCACGGGTCGGCGAGCGTGAGATCCCGGCGCCTCTCCTCGACGAGGACCATGTACCATAAACTGCTTCGGTGATGAAGCACCGTCGCGTTCGGCTCCGCCCCCTCCGCGACCGTCTCGATGATCTCCCTCCCCCGCCAGTCCCCGCTCATGTCGTTCGCCGCATACGCCGGCCCGATCTTCATCCCCACCGGAACGAGGAAGGCGACCGCGACGATCCCGACGACGCCGACGCGGGCATATCCGGGGAACCTCGACATGAGATCCCCGACGAAGCCGAGGACCCCGGCGACCCCATACGCGGCCATGAGGGCGACCATCGCATACGTCGTGATGAAATAGAGGTTGAAGTCGAAGATGTTGTATTCGATGGCATGGAACGTCCATCCGGCCCACAGGAAGAAGACGAGCGCGGCTGCGGCCCGGTCGCGCGCGGCGAGCAAAACCATCCCGGCGATGGCGAGCATAATGAGGCTCCAGTGGAAATTCTGGAAGAGATAGTCGAGATAGAGCGCGAACCTCCCCGGTATCTCCGCCGGGCCGAACGCGAAGCTGTTCACGTGGTGGTCGCCCCCGCTCACGAGATACCAGAAACGCTCGAAGCTCGTCGGATTCCACTCGTTGAGCGGCGGCCCCATCGAAGCCCGTATCGGGAGATATGAATATGGAAGAAGCCCGACGATGAAAAGCCCCGCGCCTTTCAGCGCGAGCCGCCACTCGACGAGCTTCCGCCAGTCGGCGAGCGCGACGAAGAGGAATGCCGCCGGAAGGAGCAGTCCGCTCGTTATGTGGTTCGTGAGCGCGAGTCCCATGAGGAGGCACGCTGCGAGGAGGTATCGGTCGCTGCGCGTTCTCCGCCAGACGAGGAGCGCGACGATGGGAGCCGTGATGAAGAGCGCGTTGAGCGGGTACACCTCCGCCATCACGGCCTGGCTCCACAACGTCGTCCCGAACCCGAAAGCCAATGCCCCGACCGCCGCCGCGGCCACGTTGCGCGTCAGCAAAAACCCCGCCGCGTACACAAGCCCCGCCGCCGCCGCCGAATACGCCGCCGAGGAGAGGTTCGTGCGGTACGCCGGGTCTCCCACCGGAAGATATGTGAAAAGGTGCGTGAGCATCACCCACGAAGGGCTTCCGGT
>JACDAJ010000150.1 GCA_013695475.1 Rubrobacter sp.
GTCATCGCGCTCGACCGCGAGTCGGGGAAGGGGATCTCATCGGAGAAGTTCGCGGGGAAACTGGCATCGCTCGGCGCGAGCGGAAGGAGTCACGTCGCCTTCATCGTCGGGGGCGCGCTCGGCCTCGACGAAAAAATACTCGCCCGCTCCGACGAGGCGGTGTCTTTCGGGGAAATGACGATGCCGCACGCGCTCGCTCGCGTCGTACTTCTCGAACAACTTTATCGGGCGACGAAGATTTCTCGGGGCGAGAAATATCATTGGTGAGAGGGGCTTCGCCTCACGTGTCGGAGATCGGCGGCGGATGGCGGAAGCCGTTCGGATGAGCCGGATCCGGCGCGTTTTGGTCGGGATGAGAGCGGGAGAACCGAGTTCGGATGAAGGAACCGGCGGTCGCCGCGCCCACCGAAGAAGGCGGCTGTGACCACCGACCGGATCCGAGGTGGCACCGAATCTCACCGAACGAAAGTTGACAGGCGGCAAGCGAAGCGTGCCGACAATCTGAAATGCTAATCTATATTCGTGCGTATCCAAATTGACAGATTCGAAGACGGAGGATGGACGGTCGTCTCCATTTACCCGGAAGGCCGGAAAACCTTCGATGTGCCGCGTGAGACATTGCCCGACGACGCTTCGTCCGGCGATGTCTTCGATGTGAATTTCGAGAGAAACGAGGAAGAGACGAAAAAGAACGCCGCCGAAAACAGGAAACTCATGGACGAACTTTTGGGACGGGACGAAAGATGAGCTTCGAGGGGAAAATAGCCGACGAAATACGCGCGGCGGCGAGGGAAGCCTTCGATGTCGAACTCGAAAACATCCACGTCGAGAGGCCGAACGACCCGGATCACGGCGACTTCGCCACGAACGTCGCCCTCGCGAACGCGAAGGTTTTCAAACGGAACCCCCGCGAGGTCGCCGGAACTCTCGCCGAGACGGTCGCCGCGCCTTTCATAGCGAACTCCGAAGTCGCCGGGCCGGGGTTCATAAACTTCCGGCTCTCGTCCGACGCGGTGTGGGAAGAAATCGCTTCGCTCATTCGCACCGGGGAGCGGTACGGTCGTTCGGAGCCTTCGGGGGAGCCGATGCAAATCGAGTTCGTGAGCGCGAATCCGACGGGGCCGATGCATGTCGGGCATGGCCGCCAGGCGGCATACGGCGACTCGCTCGCCCGCATCATGGAGGCGGCGGGCCGGAAGGTATCGCGGGAATATTATTTCAACGACGGCGGGAACCAGATCCGCCTCTTCGCCGAATCCGTCGCCGTCCGGTACGCGGAACTTTTCGAGAGGGAATGGCCCGTCGGAGACCCGGACTCGCTTTATAAAGGCGAGTATGTCGAGGAAGTCGCACGCGATCTCTCGGAGAAATATGGCGACCGCTTCTTCGACGTGGATCGAGGCGAGGCTCTTTCGGAGATCGCGGATTTCTCGACGCGGTGGTGCATGGACGACATCCGGCGCACGCTCGGGCGCATCCGGGTTCGCTTCGATAATTTTTTCAACGAGAAGAGCCTTTATGACTCCGGCGGCGTGGAAAAGACCATCGAAAAACTGAAAACGAGCGGCCATACGTATGAGGAGGACGGCGCGGTTTGGCTCGCGTCCTCCGAGTTCGGGGATGATAAAGACCGTGTTCTCGTGAAGAGTGATGGTTCGTATACGTATGTCGCGCCGGACATCGCTTATCACGAGGATAAATGGGGGCGTGGTTTTCGGGCGACGGTGAATATTCTCGGTGCGGATCACGCCGGGTACACGCCGCGCCTCCGGGCGGGCATCGTCGGCCTCGGCATCCCCGGCGACTTCCTCGACGTGGAACTCGTCCGGCTCGTGAAGCTCATGCGAGAGGGCGAAGAGGTCAAATTCAGCAAACGCGCCGGGAACGTCGTCACCCTCGACGAACTCCTCGATGAAGTCGGCGAAGACGTGGTTCGCTATTTTTACGTCCGGTTCTCGCACAAAACCGAGATGAGCTTCGACCTCGACCTCGCCATAAAACAGTCCGACGAGAACCCGGTTTTCTACGTTCAATACGCCCACGCGAGAATCGCGAGCATCTTCCGCCGCGCCGAGGCGAGTCCCGAAGATGTCGGCGAAACAACCCCCGACGACCTCGCTTCGGAGGAGAGAATCCTCGCGATGGAGCTTCTCGATTTTCCGCGCATAGTCAAAAACGCCGCCGCGAAAAGGGAAGTCCATCTCCTCCCGACGTACCTCGAAACGCTCGCGACCCGGTACCATCAGTTTTATACGATCCACAAAGTCCTCGTGGACGACGAGGAAGTGAGAAACCGCCGCCTCGCTTTGTGCGCGGCGACGAAGAACGTCCTCAAGAACGGCCTCGGCCTCCTCGGTGTGCATGCGCCGGAGAGGATGTGAAGGGCATGGGCGAGAATGGGGGGCTTTTCGAGAGTATGGAATTGACCGAGGACACCGAGGTCGCCGAGCGTCAAAACGAGGTGGGGAGGATGTATCTCGCGAGGATGCCGAGGCACTCGCGTTGGCGAGATTCTCCGAGTAAAGTGAAGGTTTTATGGTCGCCGCTCGCTTTGGAGCGCGCGGACGAGAAACCCGGGAGGTTCATGTGGCGACGGTGGAAAGTCCGGCTGAGGGAAGGGTGCTTCTCCGGAACGTGAGTTGGGGGACGTACGAGCGGCTCGTGGAAGAGCGCGGAGAGGGGCGGGTTCCTCGCTTCCATTACGACCGGGGGGTGATGGAGATCATGAGTCCGTCGAAGAGGCACGAAACGATGAGCCGCGTCGCCGCCCTCGTAGTCGAAATTCTGGTTGTGGAACTCGATCTCGATGTCGAGACTGTCGGTTCGACGACTTTCAAGCGCGAGGATCTCGACCGCGGCTTCGAGCCGGACGAGAGTTTCTATTTCAACGAGAACATCGAGCTTGTCCGGGGAAGAGAGAAAATAGACCTCGACGCGGGCGACCCACCCCCCGATCTCGTCGTCGAGGTGGACGTGACGAACCCATCCCTCGACAAGCTCGGCATATACGCCCGCCTCGGCGTGTCGGAGGTGTGGCGATTCGCTGGCGGAAACGCGGAGATATTCGTTCTCCGAGACGAAACTTATGAGGCCGCCGACGCGAGCCTCGTTTTTCCTTTGCTTTCCCGCGAGACGCTCTTTCGGTTTGTCGAGCGCGGCCTCGAAATGAGGCGTCCGGCGTGGGCGAGGGAGGTTCGTGGGTGGGTGTCGGGGGAAGGTCGCGGGTAGTTCGCCGGGGGTGGAAACCGCTCTGTTATACTGCTTTCGAGATGCATCCGGGGAAATCTAGATCGAGGAGAACATGAGCGCGGACTGCCTTCGTATTTGCCAGATCAGCGACATCCACTGTGGAAGCCCGTATTTCATACCCGACCTCCTCGAACGTTCGATCCTCGAAATCAACGACATGGACCCCACAGCCGTCATCGTCTCGGGCGATCTGACGGACGCGGGTTTCCGCCAGGAATATGAGATCTCCGCCGAGTACATCCGGAAGTTCCGGTGCGAGCGGCTCATGGTGATTCCGGGCAACCATGACTCGCGGAACGTCGGGTACATCCACTTCGAGAGGCTTTTCGGGGAGCGGTATTCGATCATGGATTTCGAGGATGCGATCATGGTCGGCGTGGACTCCTCGGAGCCGGATTTGAACGGCGGGCGCGTCGGGCGCGAACACTATGACTATATCCACAAGGCTTTCAAAGGGGCGAGCGACAAACTCAAAATCTTCGTCATCCACCACCATCTCATTCCGATTCCGGGGACGGGGCGAGAGCGTTCGACGATTCAGGATGCGGGGGATATTTTGGAGCTTCTCGCGGACTCGGGCGTGGATCTCGTCCTCTCGGGACATAAGCATGTGCCGTACTCATGGCGACTCGAGAACATGGTGATAGTGAACGCGGGAACGGCCTCGACGACGAAGCTCCGGGGGAACACGCGCCCGTGCTACAACGTCGTCGAGATCGAAGACGGAAGGGTGCGCGTATACCGGAAGCACCCGTTCAAAGACCGCGAGATGGTGATGGACTTCGACTCGGAAACCCGCGAATACCACCACTACGAAGAGATGCACGGCGAAGGCCGCCCCGGCGACCGCGGACAACGCGGAATCCCCGGCTAGGTTTTGTCGAGCGTGAGTACGCTTCGCGGGACGCTTCGCTCGGGTTATTGGTTATTGGTTATTGGTTATTGGAAAAAACCAACAACCAGAAACCAGAAACCAGAAACGGTCGCAAAGCGACCATGAAAGCTATCTTCCTCATTGACGGCGAGCATTATCCGCCCGTCGTCCTCGACGCGATGGAAAGCGTCCGCGAGTCGCTCGGAGCGGAGGGTGTCGCGGCGGCGTTCCTCGGCGGCACCGAGAAGATAAAGGAGGGCGCGGATTATGGGATTCCGCTCGTGCATGGCGAAAACCCCACCTCCGCCGTCGAGAATGCGCTCATCGAATACCCGGAGGCCGAGGCCGTCGTGGATCTCTCGGACGAGCCCGTCGTCGGATACCGCGAACGGATGCGTATCGCCTCCCTCACCCTCGCCGCCGGAGCGAGGTATATCGGAAGCGACTTCGACTTCTCCCCGCCGAACTTCCACGACGTTTCCACAAAGCCGTCCATCGCCGTCATCGGGACGGGGAAGCGGGTCGGGAAGACGGCGGTGTCGGGATATTTGGCGCGGCTCCTCGCGGGCGAAGGCTTCGATCCCGGCGTTGTCTCGATGGGCCGCGGCGGTCCGAGAAAGCCGGAGGTCATCGAAGGGAAGAATCTCGAAGTCGGGAGCGATTATCTCCTCGAAGCACTGAAACGCGGAGCGCACGCGGCGAGCGATTATTACGAGACGGCGGCGCTCAGCCGCGTCTCGACGGTCGGGTGCCGGAGGTGCGGCGGCGGTTTCGCCGGGGAGCCTTTCGTCTCGAACGTCCTCGAAGGCGCGAGGATGGCGAATGGACTCGATACTCGAATGACTTTGTTCGACGGTTCGGGGGCGGCGATGCCTCCGGTCGAGGTGGATCGCCGCATCCTTGTCGCCGGGGCGAATCAAGATGCCGAATACATCACCGGGTTCCTCGGGGCGTATCGTCTTCTCGTCTCCGACCTCCTCATCCTCACGATGAGCGAGGAGCCGATGGCGAGCGAGGGGAAAGTGAGGGGGATCGTGGAGGCGGTGCGCGAGATTCGTCCGGATCTCCCGGTCGTCCCGGCGGTTTTCCGGCCTCGCCCCGTCGGGGACATTCGCGGGATGAAGGTCGCGTATCTCTCGACCGCGCCGGAGTCGGTGCTTAGAAAGCTCTCGGATTTCCTCGAAGAGAATTTCGGGTGCGAGGTGGTGGGGGCTTCGGGGAATCTCTCCGACCGGAGGAGGCTCGCCGCCGACCTCGATGGGATGGGGGAGGCCGAAGCATATCTCACGGAGATAAAAGCCGCCGCGATCGACGTGGTGACGGCGCGTGGGGCGGAGGAGGGGAAGCGCGTTCTTTATTGCGACAACGATCCGGTGGGGGAGGGACTCGACGGGGCTTTGCTTTCGCTCGCTCGTGAGGCGATGGGTTCGTATTCCGGCTGAATATTCCGGGGGCCGCTCCGCTTCGTGAGGTCGGAGAAACACGGAGGCGAGACGCCGCGGCGCGGGCGCATCGCATCGGATCCGGTGAAAGCCTCTCGGATGGGGAGTCGAAGGCGCCGTGGAAGAGCGGGTCGAGAGCATCCCGACTCGCAACCTCATCGCGACCGAAGGGGGCGACACCGGACTCGGGTGGCCGCTCTCCCGAAAGTGGTGTATAAATAAGAACGCCCCCGAAGTTCACGGCTTGGCGGGTCAATCCACTTGAAATCCCGCGCAAACCTCTTCCGCAGTCCTTGCGGCGCGAGGGCGGGTAATGGGAGGTTGGGTGAAAGTCCATCGGTGATTCCGTTCCGGCAAGGGTGGCGTCCGCGACTATGGAGTACGCTGCCGTCACGGAGTCCGTCGCTCTTGCCGTCGCCCGCTTCGAAGGCTCGGGGGCGCCGGAGAAGGCATATACCCTCGCCGCCGAGGCGTTCCGCGGCGAACTCGAAAAGCTATCGTTCGCGGGTCGGGTTGCGATCCTCCGCGAGCGAAGGACGGACGAGAGCGGCGCGAGCCGTTCGCTCACGACGCAGCCCGGCGTTATGAAGGTGGGGGACTCCATCGGCTCGGGCGAGCCGGAGGCCGATTTCGCCATCGAGCCTGTGGAGGGGCTTTCGCTCCTCATAAACGGTCAGGAAGGCTCCATCGCGGCGGTCGCGGCGGCTCCGGAGGGGGCGATGCTCCGGACTCCGGACATGTACATGAGCAAGCTCATCGTCGGGCCTCGGGCGCGGGATCATATTGACATAGACGCATCCGCCGCCGAGAACATCGAAGCCATCGCCGGGAGCATGGGCCGGAAGCCATCCGAACTCACCGTCGCCCTCCTCGACCGGAACAGGCATACGGAACTCATCGAAGAGATACGAAAGACGGGGGCGAGGATACAAATGCGGCCCGAAGGGGATCTCACCCCGGCCATCGCGGTGGGGCTTCGGGGCGCCGATTTGCATGCGGTCATCGGGATCGGGGGGGCGCCGGAGGGCGTTCTCGCGGCGGCGGCGATAAAGTGCCTCGGCGGCGGCATGCAAGCCCGGATGTGGCCGACGCAACGCTCGCAAGTCGAGAAGTTGCGGGAATACGGCCTTGAAAACCCGGAGAAAAAGCTCACCCTCGACGACCTCGTGCGGGGCGATGATGTGGTGTTCGCGGCGACGGGGCTGACGACGGGGGAGGCTTTGAAGGGAGTGAGGTATTTTAGGGGCGGGGGGCGGACGCACACGGTTGTGATGTCCACGGAGCCGCGTATGATAAGATTCATAGACACCATCCACGCCCTCGAGCCCGACGCCGGGACGCAGGGTTTCCAGCTTTGAAAAGCCGAAGGAACCACCACGAACGAACCCACGGATATTCATGAAATTTCGAACACGCTTCCACGCAATGTCAAAAGGAAAGGTGGAGTAGTATGACCGAACTCGCAACCCTCGAACGCAAAAGACTGAGCGATCTTCACCAGATCGCCTCCCAACTCGGGATCGAGCAATACCGCAAATACCGCAAAAACGAACTAGCCGAACTGATTTATAAGGTGGCGACCGAACAAGCCGCCGAACAAACTCCATCGGCGCCCACCGCCACCGCCGTCGCCGAGCCTCCACCTTCCGAAAACGGGATCGCGGCCGCCGAGGCCCCGCCCGAACAACCGACGATTCCACAAACCTCGTCGGACTCGAACGGCTCCGCCGCGACCGAGGCTCCGGAGCGCCAGCCGCAGCCTCAGCAAAAGCAACAAAAACAGGATCGCAAGCAGAAAGGCTCGCCCGAGCCGCGCGACGGTGGCGGCGACGGCGGCAATAATAAAGGCGAGACTATTCAGACGGGCATCCTCGATGTTTTGCCGGACGGCTTCGGGTTCCTTCGCACTAAAGGGTATAGCCAGAGCAAAGGCGACGTGTATATCTCCACGAGTCAGATAAAGCGCTTCAACCTCCGGCGCGGCGACTTCATAGTCGGGCAAATACGCCCCGCCCGCGACGGCGAGAAGTATCCGGCGATGGTCCGGATCGAGACGGTGAACGGAAACGAGCCGCAGAAAGGCCGTCGCCGCATTGACTTCGACGACCTCACGCCGCTCTTCCCGGATGAGAGGCTTCGCCTCGAATGGAAGCCGAACGACCTCGCGCCGCGCGTCATTGACCTCGTCGCGCCCATCGGGAAGGGTCAGCGCGGCCTCATCGTCTCGCCCCCGAAGGCCGGGAAAACGACGATCCTGAAACAGGTCGCACAGTCCATCTCCGCGAATTATCCCGAGGTGAAGCTCATGGTTCTCCTCGCGGACGAGAGGCCGGAGGAGGTCACGGATTGGCAGCGGAGCGTCGAGGGGGCCGAGGTCGTCGCCTCGACCTTCGACCAGCCCGCCGAGAACCACGTCGCGGTCGCCGAGCTTCTCCTCGAACGCATAAAGAGGCTCGTCGAGGACGGGGAGGATGTCGTCGTCGTTCTCGACTCGATCACACGCCTCGCCCGCGCATACAACCTCGCGGCTCCGGCGTCGGGACGAATACTCTCCGGTGGTGTGGACTCCGCGGCTCTTTATCCGCCGAAGAAGTTCTTCGGGGCGGCTCGGAACATCGAGTTCGGAGGCTCGCTCACGATCCTCGGGAGCGCGCTCGTGGAGACGGGGAGCCGGATGGACGAGGTGATTTACGAGGAATTCAAAGGCACGGGGAACATGGAGATCCACCTCGAAAGGAAGCTCGCGAACCGCCGCATATACCCGGCGATAAACATCGAGGAGTCCTCGACGCGGAAAGAGGAGCTTCTCATGGAGACCTCCGAGGCGCAAAGGGTGTGGCAGGTTCGGAGCATCCTCAACGCGCTCGACTCCGGGCAGAAAATAGAGCTTCTCATCCAGAAACTGAAGGAGACGAAGACGAACGCCGAGTTCCTGCGCGAACTCCAGCGAGTGAGGGGATAGCGGAGGCTCGAGAAAAGGGCGGTCGCCAACTCGGGCGGCCGTCCTTTCCGTCCTTTGTTTCGTGCGTGAATTTCGGATCGCGCGAGCATCGAAACGTGTAAACTTGTAGCCGCTGAAAATCGAAATACCACGGAGGCAAACCATGAAGAAAGACATCCACCCGGATTATCGGCCGGTCGTTTTCCGCGACGCGAGCGCGGAGTTTTCGATCCTCTCTCGCTCGACGGTCGAGACCGAAAGAACCGTCGAGTGGGAGGACGGGAACACGTACCCGCTCGTCGAACTCGATATTTCGAGCGCGAGCCATCCGTTTTACACGGGTCGCCAGCGCATCGTGGACACCGGCGGGCGCGTCCAGCGTTTCGAGAACCGCCGCCGCAAGCGTCAGAATCAATAAAAATATGAGCGAGCGGCTTCGCGTCGGCGGACAAGCGGTGATGGAGGGGGTGATGATGCGCTCCCCCAATTTCTGGGGGATGGCCGTCCGAAACCCCGAGGGCGAAATGGAGATTCAAGCCGACCGATTCCGCTCTGTGACCCGGAAAAACAAAGTATTCCGACTCCCGATCATCCGCGGATTCCTCTCCCTCGGGGAGACGTTGTGGCTCGGGATGAAGCTCCTCACCGAATCCACGAACATCGCGCTCGGGGAGGATGAGGATCTCTCGACGAAGGAAATAGTCATAACTTTCCTCTTCGCGGCGGTTCTCGGCCTCGGATTGTTTTTGGCGGCCCCCGTCCTCGCGACGAAGGGTATCGGGGCTTTGCTCGGGAGTGCGATCGAGAACCCGATCCTCTTCAATCTCGTCGAGGGTGTCATCCGCATCGCCATCTTCATCGCGTACATCCTCGCCATAACCGCCATAAGCAAAGATATAAAACGCTTCTTCGGCTATCACGGCGCCGAACATAAAGCGATAAAAGTCTACGAAGAGGGGAAGGAACTCGTCCCCGAGAACGCCCATCGGCACGACACGATGCATGTCCGGTGCGGCACGAGCTTCGTTTTGTACGTGCTTGTTTTGTCCATCCTCGTGTTCTCGCTCCTCGGGGTGACAGGGTGGTTCCTCATGGTTGTGAGCCGCGTCGTCGTGATTCCGCTCGTGGCGGGCCTCGCGTTCGAGTTCATCATGTGGAGCGCGAGGAATCAGGAAAGTCCGGTCGTGCAAAAACTCGTGTGGCCGGGTTTGCAACTTCAAAAACTGACGACCCGCGAGCCGGACGATGGGATGGTCGAGGTCGCGATGGCTTCCTTGAAAAAGGTACTTTCGCTCGAAGAAGAGGCGAGGATCAAGGAAGACGGAACAAGCAAGTTGGTGATCTGAGTTTGGACGATCAAGTTTTCAAACTCGCGAGGGAAACCCTCTCGCGCTACGAGTCTTTGAATAAGGAACTTTCCGACCCGAATATTTATTCCGACCAACGCCACTACGCCGAGGTCGCCAAAGAGCATTCCCGGATGAAGAAGCCCGCCGAGCTTTCACAAAGTTTCCTCGACGCGATAAAGGAGTCCGAGGACGCGAAGGAACTCGCCCCCGCCGCGGAGTCCGCCGAGGAGCGGGAATTCTTTGCGGACGAGGCGCGCGCCTCCGAGGAGCGGGCCGACGCCCTCGCCGAGGAGATCCGCGCCGAACTCATAGACCGCGACCCGAACGACGACAAGGATGTCATCGTCGAGATCCGCGCCGGTACGGGCGGCGACGAGGCCGCCCTTTTCGCCGGGGAACTCGAGGAAATGTACTCCCGATACGCCGACCGCCTCGGTTTCAAACACAATATTTTGTCGTCGAGTCCGGCGGAAGTCGGGGGGTATAAAGAGGTCGTACTCGAGATCGAGGGTGACCGGGCGTTCTCTTTTTATAAGCACGAAGGCGGAACACACCGCGTACAACGAGTCCCGAAGACGGAGTCGCAAGGACGCATCCATACCTCCACCGCGACCGTCGCGGTTTTGCCGGAGGCGGAGGAAGTGGAAATTGATGTCGCGCAGAACGACCTCGAAATTGACGTGTATCGTTCGAGCGGGCCGGGTGGGCAAAGCGTGAACACGACGGACTCGGCGGTGAGGATCACCCACAAGCCGACCGGACTCGTCGTTACTTGCCAGAACGAGAAGTCGCAGCTTCAGAACAAGGAGCAGGCGATGCGGATACTCCGTTCGCGTCTCCTCGAACGGGAGATGCAAGAACGGGCGCAGGAAGAGGGGGCGATGCGTCTCGCGCAGGTCGGCTCGGGGGATCGCTCGGCCAAAATCCGGACGTACAATTTCCCGCAAGGTCGCATCACCGACCACCGGGTGAACCTCACGAGCCACAACATCGAGGCGACGCTCGGCGGCGACCTCGAAGAGTTCACGAACGCTCTGTCAGCGCAGGAGCGGGCCGATAAACTCGCCGGGGCGGGGAGCCGGAAATAGCCGAGTGGCGAGTCGGGACGCGCCGGGCGGCTCCCGGATGAAGCCCCTCCCGAACCGAAGCACACCCCGCATACGCGCCTCTCTCGCCGTCCGCGAAGCCGCCGAGGAACTCGCCGACTCGGGCGTTCCCGAGCCGGAGGCATCCGCCGAAATACTCCTCTCGGAACTCCTCGGAATACGGCGGGGCGAACTCGCTTTCCACGATGTTTCGGCGGAGAACCTCCGTATTTATTCCTCGCATATTTCTCGCCGTAAAGAGCGCGAACCCGTGCAAAGAATCCTCGGGTATGCGTACTTTCGGAACTTGAAATTGTTTTTGCGAAACCCCGATCCCGAATCCGGAAGCGGCTCTCGAATCGCGCCCACGGCGGCGCCGGAAGCGAGCGAGGATGAAGTATCGCCGCTTCGGAAATCCGCCGCGAGCCGGGAAGGGGCGACTCACCTCGATACGGAACCTCGGCTCGTTTTCACGGGTTTGGCGGGGAGCGAGGCTTCCACCCTCATTCCGCGTTCCGACACTGAAAGCGTCGTCGAGGCCGCGCTCGGACGGATGGACGAGCGCGGGTATCCGTGCCGCGTTCTCGACATCGGGACGGGTTCGGGTGCCATCGCGATTTCCATCGCACAGGAAAGGCCGAGGTGCGAGGTTCATGCCTCGGACGTGAGCGAGGCCGCTCTCCGGGTGGCGAAGCGGAACGCCGAGGAGAACGGAGTGAAGGTCGAGTTCCATCTCTCGGACATCGTCGGGGGTCTCGAAAACCTCGCCGGGAGCTTCGATCTCCTCGTCTCGAATCCGCCGTATATAAAGAGCGGCGACATCCCGAACCTCGAACCGGAAGTCCGCGACCACGACCCCATATCCGCGCTCGACGGCGGCCCGGACGGTCTCGATTTTTACCGCCGCATCTTCGCCGAAACTCCGCCATTGTTGAAAAAAGGCGCGGATGTCGTACTCGAAGTCGGCGACGGGCAGTCCGAAGCCGTCCTCGAACTCGGGCGCTCGGCGGGTTTCACGCCGATCGGGGTTTGCGACGACCTCGCCGGGACACCGCGAGTTGTTTTATCGAGGTGGGACGGGTGAAGGAGATGAGTGGAGGGCGGGAAATCCCCGTTGTCCGCCCTCCGGAGCGACGCGAGGGGGCGGGCGTTCTCGGCTCCGATCCCGCGCGAAGTCATCCTATGAATGGAGGCGAAGGGAAGCGGAACGATGCGGCTGTCGCGAGAACGGGAGTTCTCTCGCCGTTCTCGAACGCTCTGGCCGGCGTTTGTGAGGCGGCTCCGGGGAGAAGCGTCTTTCCTTCATGGCTTTCGGAGGCATGGAACTTCGGCGCGAAAGTCGAAGATGGCGTGGAGATTTTTCATATGCCTCGTTGCCACATACGCCCGCTCGCATCGTGGGACGCATGACATGAAAACCGTCTCCCCACAAAAAGCGGCGGAGGTCGTCCGAGAAGGCGGCGTCGCACTCGTCCCGACCGAGACGGTCGTCGGCCTCGTGTGCGCGGAGGCGGGGCTTCCGAAAGCGCGGAAAATAAAAGGCCGCGACGCCGACAAACCCATCGCCCTCCTTTGCCGAAACTCCGGCGAGGCGTTCGGCTTCGCCGGGGAAACACCGCCCCTCGCCGCCAAACTCGCGGAGGAATATTGGCCCGGTCCATTGACGCTCGTTTTGTCGGCGAAGGACGGCGGCTCCGTCGGAGTCCGCGTTCCCGAGGGGGCGGTTCGGGAGGTTCTCGAAGCATATGGCGGGCCTTTGTACGGGACGAGCGCGAATTTGTCGGGGGAGAATGCGCCGGAGTCCCTCGAAAGTGTGGATGCTCGAATAATCGAGGCGGTGGATGTGGTCGTCGGGGGGGAAGTCGGGAATGGGGTCGCGTCGGCGGTCGTGGATCTCTCGAAAAACGAACCGCGGCTCCTTCGTCCGGGCGGCTCCCTCACCGAAGCGAGGCTTCGTGGGATGGCGTCGGAGATCGGGTGACGCCGCCGGGCGTGGTCGGAAAGCCTCCCATTTGACGCGCCTCCCGTATTCGTGGATGCGTTCCACCGGGGCGTATCCGCTCGACGAGACGCCTTCCGGACGCGAAGCTCCCCGCCGCCGGAAGACGAACCGCCGATCCATGTTTGCGGAGCCGCGGATGGGCGTTCGCTCCGCGGAAAAGCGGATGGATGAAGGAGTCGGAGAGAAAAACACGACTCCTCCGTTCCTCCACTTCTCCCCGGCGAAGCCGGGAGCGGAGCGACCGATTCAGCGGACTCCGCGCCGTCCATGTTTGGCATGGGAACCTGACGGCTCATAGTTCACTCGCTATACTTTCGAGCGTATCGCGAAGGGTAAAGTTTCATGGAGGAAAGTTCCAAAGTCCGGCGCAAACCCCACACGAGCGGAGGTACACAGGTGATCGGCCCTTATACGGAAGTCATTGACTCGGATGTCCAAAACGCACTCGATGGCGAACTCGACCGCCAACGAAACACCATCGAACTCATCGCGAGCGAGAACTTCACATCGCCCGCCATCCTCGCCGCGCAAGGTTCCGTCCTCACAAACAAATACGCCGAGGGATACCCCGCCAAGCGTTATTACGGCGGATGCGAGCAAGTTGACAAAGTCGAGGTTCTCGCCATAGACCGGGCGAAGGAACTCTTCGGCGCGGAGGCCGCGAACGTCCAGCCGCACTCCGGGAGCCAGGCGAATGAGGCCGCATACGCCGCCCTCATCGAGCCGGGCGACAAAGTCCTCTCAATGGATCTCGCCCACGGCGGACATTTGACGCACGGAATGAAAATTAACTTCTCCGGGCGCACGTACGACTTCTCCCACTACGGTGTCGGCTCGGACGGCTTCATTGACTATGACGAAGTGCGGGAGATCGCCGTGCGTGAGCGTCCGAAGATGATCCTCGCGGGCGCCTCCGCGTATCCGCGCATCATCCACTTCGACCGCTTCCGGGAGATCGCCGACGAGGTCGGGGCGTTGTTCCTCACGGACATGGCCCATGTCGCGGGACTCGTCGCGGCGGATGTGCATCCCTCGCCGATCCCGTATTGCGAGATCGTGACGACGACGACGCATAAAACATTGCGCGGCCCCCGAGGAGGCATGATCCTCGCCCGCGAAGAGTTCGCCAAGAAAGTGAACAGCCGCGTGTTCCCCGGCATGCAAGGCGGCCCGCTCATGCACGCCATCGCCGGGAAGGCCATATGCTTCGGCGAAGCCCTTCAGCCGGATTTCAAAGAATACGCCGCGAAAATAGTCGAGAACTCGAAGGCGATGGCGGACGGTCTCCTCGAAGGCGGCATAAACCTCGTCTCCGGCGGCACGGACAATCACCTCATTCTCGTTGACCTCCGTGACGCCGACACGAACGGCAAGGAACTCGAAGAGAAGCTCGAAGCCGTCGGCGTCACATGCAATAAAAACATGGTCCCCAACGACCCCGAATCCCCGACCATAACGAGCGGCGTCCGCCTCGGCACCGCCGCGATGACGACGCGCGGCATGGGAACCGACGAGATGCGCGAGATAGCCGAAGTCATAGTCAAAGCCGCCCGAGGCGAAACCGACGGCCTCCGCGCCCGAGTCTCGAACCTCACGGAAACCTTTCCGCTCTATGGCTGACATCCCGAACTTCCACCTCGTGGACGACCCTTTGAGTCGCCACAAACTCGCCGTCCTCCGCGACGAAAGAACTCCCACGCCGGAGTTCCGGCAGGCGATGAAAGAGCTTTCTCTCCTCATGGTCGCCGAGGCGACGCACGTCATGCCGACGAAGCACACCGAGATAAATACCCCTCTCGAACCCACCGAGGTCGAGGAGATTTCGGGGCCGGTGTGCCTCGTCCCCGTGCTCCGGGCCGGACTCGGGATGCTCGACGGCGCATTGGCGCTTCTCCCGAAAGCGACCGTCGGGTTCATGGGCTTGTTTCGAGATGAAGAAACCGCGCAGCCCGTCGAATACTATGTGAACCTTCCGAGGAACCTCGAAGATTATCTCGTCCTCGTACTCGACCCGATGCTCGCGACCGGGGGAAGCCTCTCGGCGACGCTCTTCAAATTGAAGGAGGAGGGTGCGACGTGGGTATCGTGCCTCCACGCCGTCTCGGCGGTTCCGGGGGTCGAGCGGGTGTGCGCCGAGCATCCCGATGTGAATTTCTATTCCGCCGCGCTCGACCCGGAGCTCGACGAGAACGCCTTCATCGTGCCGGGCCTCGGCGACGCGGGGGACAGGCTTTATGGAACCCTTTGAGGACGAGTCCATAGACACGACCCGCGAGCACGAGCAATTGCGCCGTGTCCGTCCTTCGTGGGACGAGTATTTCATGCGGATCGCGCACGAGGTCGCCACCCGCTCGACGTGTCCGCGCCTCGCCGTCGGAGCGGTCGTCGTCCGGGACAAGCGCATATTGACGACGGGATACAACGGGAGTCCCGCCGGGATGCCGCACTGCGAGGACGTCGGGTGCCTCATCCGGATCGTGGACGGGCGGGAGAGTTGCCAAAGGACGCTCCACGCCGAGCAGAATGCGCTCATTCAGGCGGCGTATCATGGGGTTTCCGTTCGGGGGTCGTCCATATATTGCACGCATCAGCCGTGTCTCATGTGTACGAAGATGATCATGAACGCCGGGATCGAGGAAGTGTATTTCGCCGGAGGATACCCCGATCCGCTCGCCGTCGAGTTCGCCGAGGAGGGCGGGCTTTCGATGGTTCGTTTCGCGCCCGGCGAGTGAAAGGGGACGCGCTGCGTCGGCCTCGCCGTCAGCCAGCGACGGCTTTCGCGACCGTGAGGCTGTCTTCGTATACGTGGTAGCGTGTGATCTCACCCTTCTCGGAGACGGTGAGATGGAGGGCGAACGGGGTCGTGAACGCCTCTCCGTTCGATTTCAAACGTTGACTCACGCTTCCCGTCACCATCGCGTCCCACCCGTCAATGAGGAGTCCCGACACCGCCGCCGACCTTTCTTCCGGCACGAAGGCACCGTCCGTCTCGGCGAAGAAATCCGCCATGTCCTCACGGGTGCTTCGAGGCTTTATCCACGGTGCGTCTCCCGCGCACGAGAAGTCCACTTTCGGAGCGAAGAGTTCGGCGGTATATTCGGGGTTTCCGTCGGCCATTCTTCTCAATAATTTCTCGAAGATTTCGCGGGTTTCCATCCGAATCTCCTTTCGACGGTTTCTTTCCCGGTCATGGTTCCATCGGCGGGGACTCTTTTCGATTACCTCGCGGGTAATGGAGTTCGTCGTGACATGAATGTACATTTCCGGTATGGACGAGGCGACGAAAACGATGACGAGCCGTCGGAGGCCGGTCGGCGAACTCCTCCGGCGGTGGCGGGGGCTTCGGCGGATGAGCCAGTTCGGCCTCGCCCTCGAAGCGGGCGTCTCCTCGCGGCATGTGAGTTTCGTCGAGAACGGGAAGTCCGAGCCGAGCCGGGATATGGTTCTCCGTCTCGCCGAGAGCCTCGACCTTCCGCTTCGCGAGCGGAACGATCTCCTTCTCGCCGCCGGATACGCGCCAGTTTATTCGGAAGCGAACTTCGATTCGCCGGAGATGTCCTCCGTGCGTGGGGCGGTTCGGAAGGTTCTCGCCGGACACGAGCCGTATCCGGCGGTCGTCGTGGATCGCATATGGAACCTCGTGGATATGAACGAGGGGGCGTCGTTGTTCGTCGCCGAGGTCTCGCCGGAGCTTCTCGAACCCCCGGCGAACGTGCTTCGCATAAGCCTCCATCCGGATGGGATGGCGAGCTGTATTTTGAACCTCGGCGAGTGGCGGGCGCATATTCTCGGACGGCTCCGGCGGCAAGTTTACGTCTCCGACAACCCCGCGCTCGCGTCGCTTTTGAACGAGCTTCGCGAGTATCCGGGCGGCGAGGTGGAGGATGGCGTTCCCGGCGACGGCATCGTCGTGCCGCTTCGCATCGTCCATGCGGGGCATGAGCTTTCATTCTTCGGGACGGTGGCGACGTTCGGGACGCCGCTCGACGTGACGGTCGCCGAACTCGCCATCGAGTCGTTCTTCCCCGCCGACAAGGGTACGGCTATGTTTCTTCGGGGGGGTGGGTGAAGTGGTGGCGAGGATGATGGGGGTCGGAGCATTCCATCGGTGCGGCTTCGATCCACGCGCGCTTCGCCACGGTGAGCGACGGCGTGCTTTTCACGCGCTTGAAACTGCATGCAACAGTTTGGAATGTGGGGTATTATTCACTCGTGATAAGTACCGAGGTTCGCGGGAGAAACTTGAACGGCAGTTATACGCGCTTCGCCGGATTGGGGTTTACGTTCATGATCCTGATCGGCGCATTCACGCTTGGCGGATACGGTCTCGACCGTCTCCTCGGCACGGTTCCTTTGTTCGTGCTTCTCGGGATGGTCGTCGGGTTCGCGGGGGCGCTTTATTATTTGTTCGTCAAGATGAAGGAGTTGGGTGGAGGTTGAGCCGACCCGCGAAAATGGCTCTCGGGGGAGCGGCCGTCATGGCGGCTCTCGCGCTTCCGGGGGCGGCGGGCGTCGCGTATTATCTCGGTTCGTCGGAGGCGTGGTCGTTCCTTTATGGCGTGTTCGTCGGGGTGGCGATGTTCTCGTCCATAGCGTTCGCGGTAACGATGGTTTTCGGACCGACGACGGAGGCGAAGCGGCTCGTCGGGGCCGGGATATACGCCGGGAGGCTCGTGTTCGCGGCGGCGGCGGTGATTGTTCCGATAACTTTGGGACTGTGGCCGGTGGTTCCGATGTTGTGTGGTTTCGTGGGAGTTTATGTAGTCGAGAATGTGGCTCTTCTTCTGGCGGCGGCGAAGTTCGCCGGAGGGTCGAGCATGAGTGGAACGGAGGGATAGTTGAGTACGATGCTCGCCCAAATGAACTCCGAGGAGCTGCGGAGTGAGATCATCCACACGTGGGAGGTCGGGCAGGATGTCTACCTCGAGCTTTCGCTCTTCGGGATTGACATTTCCATAACGAAGGCTGTGATCTTCCTGTGGATCGGAGCGGCGATCACATTCCTCATAATGTTCGTCGGGAGCCGGATGCTGAAAAATCGCCCCGGCGCGTACCAAGTCATTGTCGAGGAACTTTACGGCTTCGGGCGGAACAGCCTCGGTGGCCTCATGGGCGAGGAGGGGAAGAAGTGGTTTCCATACACCCTCACGCTCTTCATCTTCATCCTCGTCCTCAACCTCATCGGCCTCGTCCCGAACAGCTTCCCCGTGACGAGCAGTATTTCTTTCACGCTCGTACTCGCGCTATTGACTTTCGTCCTCGCGCAATATCAGGGGATACGGAGCAACGGCGTCGGCACGTATGTCGCGGCGTTCGTGCCGCCGAACATGCCCGCGAAGCCGATCATGGTTCCGTTCATGTTCGTGATCGAGTGGATCTCGGAGTTGTCGAAGCCGCTCACCTTGGCGATGCGGCTTTACGCCAATATTCTCGCGGGACACCTTCTCATCTTCATTTTCCTGAGCTTCATTTTGTACGCCGGGGGGACGAACACCGCGATCGGGCTTGCGATGCCGTTCCTCTCGGTTCCGATGGGGCTTGCGTTGTACGGGTTCGAGGTTTTCGTGGCGGTACTACAGGCATATATATTCGCTATACTCACCCAGATTTACATCGAGTTGTCCATGTACAAGGCCGAACACTAAAATTTCGGCCGGACGATGAGCTTAGTTTTTGCAGGTTTGTAAAGAAAGCAACGAGAGGAGAGAAACATGATGGAAATACTGCCGATACTCGCACTTTTGCAAGGCAGCGTCGAGGGGCTTCGGCTCGTGGGATTCGGGGTCGCGGCGGGAACCGCGGTCATCGGGTCGGGGATCGGGATGGGCTATTTGTTCGGACAGACCATCGCCTCGATACACCGCCAGCCGGAGGCTTTCCAGCAGTCGCAGACGTGGTTGTTCGTCGGCATCGGATTGGTCGAGGCGCAGGCTTTGTTCGGCCTCGCGTTCGCGCTGCTCATCGGCCTCGGGATTTTCTAGGCGAAGGCCGATAGCGAAGGAAGGAGCCGAGGGAGAATATGGATCCCACAGGGATTTTCGACATACCGAACACGAGCCTTATTTTTTGGGAGGTCGTGACCTTCGCGATCCTCCTTTTCCTGCTCATTAGATACGTCTACCCGCCCATCCGAGACATGATAAACAACCGCCAAGCCCGCATCGAAGAGGCGATTGACGAAGCCCAGAAAACAAGGACCGAGGCGAAGGAACTCCTCGACGAATACCGCCGCCAACTCGACGAAGCCCGAGGCGAATCCCGCCGCATCCTCGACGAGTCGCGCAAACAAGCCGAGGCGCAGCGGACGAGGACGAAAGAGGAAGCCCGCGAAGAGGGCGACCGCATCATCCAGCGCGCCCGCGAGGAGATTGACCGCGAGCGCGAAAGCACGATCCGTGAGATCCGGGGTGAAGTCGCCGATATGGTCGTAACCGCGTCGAGCCGCGTCATAAACCAGAAGCTCGACCGGGGCGAACACGACCGTCTCATCCAAGAATCGCTCGACAACCTCGAAGCGTCGCAGCGAAACGGCGGAAACGGTGGGAACGGTGGAAGCCGCGCCGGAAGTGAAACCGAAAGCGGGCGCGTTTGAGCGCGGTCTCGACTTACGCCGAGGCTCTTTTCCAGGCGGCCCGCGACCGCGAGGAGGTCGAGAAGACCCTCGAAGATATGAAGGACTTCGATGCCGCCGTCGCCGAGAACGAGGAGCTTCGGCTCTTCTTCTTCGGCGGGCAGGTTCCCGAGTCGCAGAAACGGAAGGCAATTGACAGCCTCGCCGAGGATATGACCGCTTCGGCGCGGAACTTTTTGAAAGTCCTCTCGGACAACGACCGCGAGGAGAGTCTCCATGAAATAACGCTCCGTTACGAGGAGCTTGTGAAGGAGCATCTCGGGAAGGTGGAAGTCAACGTCACGACGGCTGTGGAGCTTTCGGACGAGGAGCGGGAGAAGTTGAAGGAGCGTCTGGCGAAGATGCTCGAAGGGAAGGAAGTCGTCCTCGACACGAATGTGAACCCCGATCTTCTCGGGGGGGCGGTTTTCCGATTTGGCGGAACTATGTTCGATGGAAGTGTCCGGGGGCGTTTGGCGAGCCTCCGGGAGGAGATGCTCGAAAGGAGCGTAGTTTAGTGGGAAGGCTCAGGCCGGAGGAGATCTC
This sequence comes from Rubrobacter sp., assembly GCA_013695475.1. GTDB lineage: Bacteria > Actinomycetota > Rubrobacteria > Rubrobacterales > Rubrobacteraceae > JACCWD01. Next base: position 20,099 of record JACDAJ010000150.1, read on the forward strand.
CTCCATTCTAAAAGGCGCAATTACAGATTACGAAAACCGCGTCCGAACCGAGGAAGTCGGACAGGTTTTGGAAGTCGGGGACGGCATCGCCCGCGTCCACGGACTCTCGAACGTCGCGTACCAGGAGATGATCGAGTTCGAGGACGCCCGTGGAAACAAGATCATGGGCCTCGCCCTCAACCTCGAAGAGGACAACGTCGGGGTCATCATCGCTGGCGACGACACGCACATCCGGGAAGGGAACATTGTCCGGCGCACCGAGCGCCTCGCGAGCATCCCGGTCGGGCGAGGGGTTCTCGGACGGGTCATAAACTCGCTCGGTGTCCCGATGGACGGGAAAGGTGAGATCGAGTCCGACGGCGACCGTCCCGTCGAGGTCGTCGCGCCGGGCATAATAAAAAGGCAGCCGGTGAAAGAGCCGCTGCAAACTGGCATAAAGGCGATTGACTCGACGACTCCCATCGGGCGCGGGCAGCGCGAGCTTATCATCGGCGACCGGAAGACGGGGAAGACCTCCATCGCCCTCGACACGATCATTAATCAGGCGGATCAAGACGTGAAGTGCATTTACGTCGCCGTCGGACAAAAGGATTCATCCGTCGTGGGTGTCGTCGCTTCTCTCGAAGAGGCGGGCGCGATGGAATACACGACGGTCATCAATGCCTCGGCGGCGCAGTCGGCGACTTTGCAGTATCTCGCGCCGTATGCCGGGTCGGCCATCGGCGAGTATTTCATGGAGCAGGGCGAGGCCGCGCTCATCGTCTTCGACGACCTCTCGAAGCACGCCGTCGCGTACCGCCAGATGATGCTCCTCCTCCGCCGCCCGCCGGGCCGCGAGGCGTATCCGGGCGACGTTTTCTATCTCCACTCGCGCCTCCTCGAAAGAGCGGCGAAGATGAGTGATTCGGAGGGCGGAGGCTCACTCACCGCGCTCCCGATCGTCGAGACGAAGGCCGGGGACATCTCGGCGTACATCCCGACGAACGTCATCTCGATCACGGACGGGCAGATCTTCCTCGACTCCGACCTTTTCAACTCGAACCAGCGTCCCGCCATTGACGTGGGTTTGTCGGTGAGCCGGGTCGGCTCGTCCGCGCAAACGAAATCCATGAAGAGCGTCGCAGGTACTTTGAAGCTCGACCTTTCGCAGTACCGCGAGCTTGCGAGCTTCTCGCAGTTCGGCTCGGACTTGGATAAAATCACGCAGGACACGCTCGCCCGAGGCGCCATTCTCACGGCCATCCTCATACAAAACGAGCGCGACCCGCTCCCCGTCGAAGAACAAGTCGCCGTCATTTATGCGGCGACGAACGGGTACATGGGCGACATCGAGCCGGACGACGTGCCGGACTTCGAGACTCAGCTCCGCGACAACCTCCGCGACAGCCACGGTGAAATCCTCGAAGGCATCCGCGACGAAGGGAAGCTCTCCGACGAGAACGAGGAGAAACTGAAGGAGGCCGTCAAGCGCTTCGCCGACAACTTCGAGCCGGAGGAAAGCACGGTTCAAATCGCGAGCGGCGCCGGGAGCGAAAGCTCCGATTCCGGCGATGGCGACTCCGGCAACGGCGACTCCGGCAACGGCAATTCCGGCAGCGATAGCTCCGACTCCGGCAACTCCGGTTCCGGCGGAAGTTCCGGGAGCTAAATATGGCTTCGATACGCGACCTCAAGCGGCAGATCACATCGGTCCGCAACCAATCGAGGGTCTTTTCGGCCCTCCAAACCGTTTCGGCGGTGAAGTTCCGGAAGGCCGAGGCGCGGGTCAAAAAAGCCCGCCCATACGCCGACAACGTCGAAGAGATGATGCGCGAGGTCGCCGCGAAATCCACTTCCAAAACCGCGATGATGGTCGGACGCGGCGAGGTGAGGCGGGTCGCCATCGCCTCCCTCACCTCCGACCGCGGATTGTGCGGCGGCTTCAACTCGCAAGTCCTCCGACGCACGATGCGCCTCCGCGAAGAGAAAGGCCGCGACGCTTTGCAAGTCGCGAGCGGCAGGAAGTCCGTATCGTTCTTCCGCTTCCGGGGCGTGGAAATAGCCGACGAATTCACCGGACACACCGACACCCCGAGCTACGAGGACGCGCGGGAGATCGGTCGCAAACTCACCCAGCTTTTCGAGGATGAGGAGGCCGACGAGGTTTATCTCGTCTTCAACCGTTTCGAGAGCGCGCTCACGCAGCGTCCCGTCGTCAAAAAACTCCTCCCGATAGCCGACGAGGGTTCGGACGACTGGGAGGACGAAAACAACGATCGCGACCGCGACGACGAAAATCGTTCGGATGTGCCGTTCGAGTTCGTGAATAGCGCGGAGGAGATTCTCGGGAAGCTGGTGCCTCGATATGTGGAGACGATGGTTTGGCAGGCTCTCCTCGAAGGTTCGACGGGGGAGCATGGCGCGAGGATGGCGGCGATGCAGAGTGCGACGGACAATGCGAATGAGATTGCCGACACGTTGACTTTGCAGATGAACAAGGCGCGTCAGGCGCAGATCACGCAGGAACTTTTGGAGATCGTGGGCGGCGCGGAGGCACTCGCGTCGAACTAGGTAATAAACTGAGGAAAGAATTCAACGAAGGAATTTGCAGGAGATCGAGGAGGTTCGGATGACGGAGAGCGGACAAACTACAGGCAGCCAAGCAACGCAGGATGGACAGGCGAACGGGCAGACACAGGCGCAGGAAAACGGCTCGAACGGCATGAGGGAAGGCGGCGTCGGAACCGTCGTCGAGGTGAAGGGGCCGGTCGTTGATGTCCGCTTCAAGCCGGATGAGATCCCCGAGATATACAGCGCGCTCGAAGTTACCTTCGAGAACGCGGAGGGCGAACAGAACCTCGTCCTCGAAGTACAGCAACTCCTCGGCGACGACATGTGCCGCACCGTAGCCATGTCCTCATCCGACGGCCTCCGCCGCGGCCTCGACGTCAAGGACACCGGACAGCCGATAGCCGTCCCCGTCGGAGAGGGCGTCCTCGGGCGGGTCATGGACGTGCTCGGGAATCCGGTGGACGAGCAGGGTGAGATCGAGGCCGACGAGCGGTGGCCAATACACCGTCCGTCGCCGCGCTTCGAGGATCTCACGACGCAGGCCGAGCAGTTCGTCACCGGCATCAAAGTCGTGGATCTTCTCTGCCCCGTCCGACGCGGCGGGAAGGTCGGCCTCTTCGGCGGCGCCGGAGTCGGCAAGACGGTTCTCATTACGGAGCTCATAAACAACATCGCGAAGGCGTATGACGGGACTTCGGTGTTCACGGGGGTGGGGGAGCGGACCCGCGAGGGGAACGACCTTTACGGCGAGATGGAGGAGGCCGGGGTTCTCAAGAACACGGCGATGGTTTTCGGGCAGATGAACGAGCCGCCCGGCGCCCGCTTCCGCGTCGGCCTCACGGGCGTTACGATGGCCGAGTATTTCCGCGACAAGCTCGGGCAGGATGTCCTCTTCTTCGTTGACAACATCTTCCGCTTCGCCCAGTCGGGCAACGAGGTCTCCGCGCTCATGGGCCGCATGCCGTCGGAGGTCGGGTACCAGCCGACTCTCGGAACCGAGATGGGGGCCTTGCAAGAACGCATCACCTCGACGAAGGACGGCTCCATAACCTCCTTCCAAGCGGTGTACGTCCCGGCGGACGACTATACCGACCCGGCGCCGTTCACGGTTTTCGCCCACCTCGACTCGACTGTGGAGCTTTCGCGGGCTATTTTCGAGCAGGCGATCTTCCCGGCGGTTGACCCGCTCACATCCTCGTCCACGCTCCTCGACCCGGCGATCGTCGGACAGGAGCATTACGAGGTCGCGCAGGAAGTGAAGAACGTCCTCCAAAGATACAAGGAACTTCAGGACATCATCGCCATCCTCGGCATTGACGAGTTGTCTGAAGAAGACAAGGTCATCGTCGGTCGGGCGCGCCGTCTCCAGCGTTTCCTTTCGCAGCCGTTCTTCGTGGCGGAGGTTTTCACGAGCCTTCCGGGTAAACTGGTCGAACTCGACGATACGATCCGGTCTTTCAAGGAGGTCGTCGAAGGGAAGCATGACGACCTTCCCGAACAGGCTTTCTATCTCGTCGGGAACATTGACGAGGCGGTCGAAAAAGCGAAGAGCCTCTCCGGCGAGGACTCCGAGGAGGAGGAGAAGGCCGAGGAGAAGGGTGGCGACGACGAGCAGGAAGGCGAGCCGACCGAACAGGCCGCGACCGGAAGCGCGAACTAATCGTGGCTTCCGGTCGCCAGCTTTTCTGCCGCATCATCACTCCGGAGCGGATGGTGTACGACGGCGAGGCGGAGATGGTGAAAGTCCGCATAGCCGACGGCGACATCGGTGTCATGGCCGACCATCAGCCCATCGTCTCGACCGTCGGCATCCGTGACGTTCAAGTCGTGAAGGAAGGGGACGAGCGAGAGGTTTTCGCCGTCTCCGACGGCTTCTTCAAAGTCTCCGAAAACCTCGTCCAAATCCTCGTCGAGGAAGCGACATCCGCGAACGACATTGACGCGGACGCCGCCGAGAACGATGTCGAGGAGGCCGACCGGGAACTCTCCGAGCTTTCCGGAGGCGACGACGAGGAAGAGGCGGGTCGGCGGCGCGAAGAACTCCAGCGACGGCGTTCGATCGGGGAGAACATGGCCCGCGTGGCCCGAAGGTACGGAGAGTAGTTTTCGGGAAGGCTTTCCCGAAGCGCGCCATTAGCTTTTAGCGGTTGGCAAAAACTAAAAGCTAAAAGCTATACGAGGGGGGACATTATGGAGAGGTTCATCATCGAAGGCGGAACCCGCCTGAACGGCGAGGTCGCGGTCTCGGGGGCGAAGAACGCCGCCCTCAAATTCATGGCCGCCGCGCTCCTCGCGCCGGGCAAGACCACTTTGCACAACGTCCCGCGCATAAAGGACATGCACACGATGCTCCGCCTCCTCGACGACCTCGGGGTGAGTGGGGAGTTCGTCGGGGACCACACGCTGGAAATTGACGCGACGAGCGTGGATTCGTACACCGCGCCATACGAACTCGTGCGCCAGATGCGCGCCTCCATCGTCGTCCTCGGGCCGCTCGTCGCCCGCTTCGGGAAGGCCGAGGTATCGGCTCCGGGAGGCTGCGACCTCGGCCTCCGCAAATTCAACTTCCACATGGACGGGCTTCGGAAGCTCGGCGCGGAAGTCGAACTCGACCACGGGTTCATAAAGGCATCGGCTCCGAATGGGCTCCGTGGGGCGGAGGTCAATTTCGAGTATCCGAGCGTCGGGGCGACCGAGAACGTCATGATGGCCGCCGTGCTCGCGAGCGGCATCACCATAATCGAGAACGCCGCGAGGGAACCGGAGATCGTGGCCGTCGCCGAGTTTTTGAACGCGATGGGCGCGAGTGTGATGGGGGCCGGTACCGGGCGCATCGTCATCGAAGGAGTCGAAGAGCTTCATCCCGCCGAATGGGCGGTTATGCCGGATCGCATCGAGGCAGGAACCTTCCTCATGGCGACCGCCGCGACGGGCGGCGAAGTCCTCGTGAGGAACGCGAAGGCCGAGCATCTCAAAATGGAGCTCGAGAAGATGCGGGCGATGGGCATTGACGTCCTCCCCGTCCACGGCGGCATCCGAGTCAAAGTGGACGACCCGGCGGAACTCACGGGCGTGGACGTTCCCACGCTCCCGTTCCCCGGCTTCGCCACCGACCTCCAGGCGCAAATGATGGTTCTCCTCACACAGGCGTCGGACTGCGGCATCATCACCGAGAACGTGTACGAAAACCGCCTCCAGGTCGCCGAGGAACTCAACCGGATGGGGGCGGAAATAGACCTCTTCGGCGGGTATCGCGCCCTCGTGCGCGGCCCGAAGAGGCTCTCCGGGGCGAGGGTGCAGTCGCCCGACCTCCGGGGTGGAGCCGCGCTCGTCATGGCGGGGCTCCTCGCCGAAGGCACGACGGTGGTTGACGGAGCTTCGCACATCCTCCGCGGCTACGAGGAGATGGAGGCGAAGCTCACGAGCCTCGGGGCGAAGGTCGCCTTCGATTCGGAGTCTGCGGCGGCGAGATAAAGCGGGTCGCGAATAGCTGGAAACCCGCGAACCGAGAAACCACGGCTCGCGATTTTAGCGCGGAGGCGCCACCGGAAACCTTCGGTGGCGCGTGGAGCCGCACAATCTCGAATCATGGCTCGATATTTTGTCTCCGGTGAGTTTCGGAAGAGGGAGAGCGTGCGTTACATGGTCATAGCCGAGCGTGGCGAAGAAGGATTCGGGGCATATGTGCCGGATCTCCCAGGCTGCGTCGCCGTCGGGGAATCCAAAGACGAGACCCTTTCTTTGATCCGAGAGGCCATCGAACTCCACATCGAAGCGATGCGCGAGGAGGGCTCGAAGGTTCCTCCGCCATCTTCGAGCGGCGAATACGTGGAAGTCGGAGCCGCATAGACCGCCGCTCCGCCTCGAGGCTCAGCGAAGACACGGGCTGAAACCACCACCAAAATCCCATCTCGAACCGCCGGGAGCTCGTCGAGCGAGGGGAGCGTCGGAGGAAAGCGGGTCGCCAGAGTTTCCCGGCCCCCGAAACGAGCTAAGCGAGTGCGCTCCTCGTCCATTTCGGTTTTTGCCAACAACCGGAGCGAGGCGACTCCCCGCTGCCGTTCTTGATATAGTTGGTTGACGGTATACGTTTCCCGCCGATTCCACGCTCGGCGGTTCGGAGGTTTCTTTGACGGTGCGGACGGAAAGCGGCACGGATGTTCTTTCTCTCACGAAGAGGCTCGTCCGCTATCCCTCGTTCACGCCCGGCTCCGCTCTTTCGGCGGTCGAGTTCATTCATGGATGGTTCGAGGCGCGTGGTTTGGAGACGCTCCGATACAAAGGCGCCGGACCGGGCGGCGAACTCGTTTCGCTCGTTGCCCGGATCGGGTCGGGGGAGCCGACCATACTTCTCCACGGTCATGCCGACGTGGTTCCGGGCGAGGAGTGGCAATTCGAGCCGTATGAGGAGGATGGCGAGCTTCGCGGGCGCGGCGTTTATGACATGAAAGGCGCTCTCGCGGCGATGATGTACGCCATGGTCGACCTCGACGAGATCGGGTGCGACGCGACGGTCGAACTCCTCGTCGTCCCGGACGAGGAGCGCGAATACGACGGCCCGAAAGGCGCGGAAGTCCTCGTCGAGAAAGGGCATACGGGCGACCTTCTCATAACCGGGGAGCCGACCGATTTCCACATCGGCACGCAGGCGAAAGGCGTCCTCGACCTCCGTGTTTCGCTCGCGGGGAAGAGCGCGCATGGTTCTCAACCGTGGCTCGGTAAGAACGCTATTTTGCTCGCGTATGAACATTATAAGCGAGTCGTCGAGCTTCCGTTCGCGAAGGAGCGGAGCGAGCTTTTCCCGTATCCGAGCATAAATTTGGCGCGGATCATCGGTGGCGACGTTATAAACCGGGTTCCGGATCGGGCGGCGTATGACCTCGACATACGGTATTTGCCCGGACAAGACCCGAAGGAGATAGCCCGGCAAATACGCTCCATAGAAATCCCGACGGAGATCGAAGTTCTCCACTCCATCGAACCGACATATGTCACCCGAAGGAATCCATATGTCAAAGCTCTCCGCGAGGTCGCCCGCCGCCATTATCACGGGAATCCGGTCGGGGTCGGGAGGCACGGGGCATCGGACATTGTTTATTTCCAAAGAGCCGGGATTCCCGGAGTCGAGTTCGGGCCGATCGGGGGCGGGCATCACGGTCCGAGCGAGTATGTGGTCTCGTCTTCCCTCGAAGCGTATCGGCAAATGCTTGTGGAGTTCGTTCAGATAATCGGACGCAACGGAAGCGGCGGCGGCGAACGCGATTAATCGCCCTTTGATACACTTAGTAGCGGCTTGAAAGTTGTTGTGTATATGGGTATATTGCGCGTAAGTATTCCGGGACAGAAAGGCTGATTTGACTCTGGGGCTTTTGCAGCAGGAACTTGGCTACAGCGCGGTTTATCTGTATGTCGGGATCTTCATGCTGCTCATCGTCGGTTTCGTCGCAACCGTGCTTGTTTTGGCTCGCCTCATCGCCCCGAGCCGCAGTTCCAAAACAAAAGCCCAGACTTATGAGACAGGCGAATCCACCGTAACCGACCCGTGGCGACCTTTCCCGGTTCGTTATTATGTCTTCGCTTTGACATTCCTTATTTTCGACGTGGAAGCATTGTTTCTATTTCCGTGGGCGGTAATTTATTCAGACCTCGGAGTTTACGGTTTCGTGCAAATGCTGATTTTCGTGACGATCCTTTCCCTCGGCCTCGTTTACGAGTGGAAGAAGGGAGCGCTCAAATGGGTGTGATGCAACAATTTAACGAACCAAACATTATTACCACGACGACCGACAAGGCTTTCAACTGGGCGCGCAAAAACTCGCTGTGGCCCCTCCAATTCGGCCTCGCATGCTGCGCCATCGAGATGATGTCCACTGGCATGGCCCACAACGACCTCGAACGCTTCGGGAGCAGCCCGTTCATGGGCTCGCCCCGCCAAGCCGATGTCATGATCGTCTCCGGAACCGTCTCGACGAAGATGGCCGAGCGCATGACCCGCCTTTACGAGCAAATGCCCGACCCGAAATGGGTCATCGCGATGGGGGCGTGCGCCATATCCGGCGGCCCGTTCCTCGATGGATATTCGGTTCTCATGGGCGCGGACCGTGTGATCCCCGTTGACGTGTACGTGCCGGGGTGTCCACCTCGACCCGAGGCGCTCATCTTCGGCATCATGACTTTGCAAAAGAAGATCGAGCGCGAACAGCAAGTCGGCGGCAAAGAACGCCCCGCCCCGGCCCTCGTGGACGAGGACGGAACGGTTCATGAGTATCTCCCGGAGAAGGAATATCAGGAAATAAGCGAAGGGAAAGCTCCGCAACTCGAAGGCATCCGGTACCTCAAACGCACGTACACCTTCGAGCGGAAGGGCATGCCCCCCGGCGCGCAGACCGATGTCGGATGGCTCCCGAAGGAAGTGAAGAAGAAACTCAAGGAAGAGGAAAAAGCCCGCAAAGAAGCGGAAAAGAAAGCCACCGAAGAAAAAGAATCGAAGGAAGCCGCCGAAGCCGAGAAGTCCGGCGGAGCCGCGACCGCCACAGCCGAAAAGCCGAAGGCCGAAGGGAAGGCCGACGGCGGTGAAGCGAAAGGTGAAGCCGAATCCGCGAAAGGTGAAGCCGAAGCCGATCCCTCGGACGGCAAGCCGAAGGCCGAAGGCGGCGAGGCGAGCGGAAAAGCCGATTCTTCGAAGGCCGAAGGCGGAGCCGATGATGGTTCCCCCGACTCTTCCGGCTCCTCCGGCGGCAAGGAGAATGCATAATGGCCGTCTCGATGCCGGGCGGGGACGTCGCGTCGCGGCTCTCCGGGTACCTCGATGGCCTGAAAAACCGCCACGGCCTCGAAGAAGGCGAGGTCGAGGGGAATGTCGTTCGGGTCGTCGTCGCGCCGGAGAGTGTGCCGCAGGTTTTGGCGACGGCGAAGGCGCAACTGAAAGTTTTGCATCTCTCGTTCATCACGGTCGTGGACTGGGAAGGCTCCTTCGAACTTACGTATGAACTCCTCGACCTTCGCGGCGGAACCGTCCGGGTGAAGACGGTCATCGAAGGGACGGAGCCTGTCATCGGGTCGGTGACGAGTGTTTATCCGACGGCGAATTGGCATGAGCGGGAGGCGTACGACATGTTCGGAGTGGCGTTCCGGGGGCATCCCGACCTTCGGCGAACGTATATGTGGCAGGATCACTTCGACCACCATCCACTTCTCAAGAGCTTCGACATAAGCACAAAGCGAACATTCGAAGGGTTGCGTTAACCATGCTTAGTGAAGAACGCCGCAACGAAACAGTCGCCCTCGACGGAACCGCGAGCGAGCGCCTCGCGAGGCCGGACATCCGGAGCGAGTTCGGCCTCGAAACAATGGACATGAACATGGGGCCGCAGCATCCCGCCATGCACGGCCTCCTCCGACTCATCCTCGAACTCGACGGCGAAACCGTCATGCGATGCGACCCGGTGATGGGCTATCTCCATCGGAGCCAAGAAAAAATCGCCGAGAACCGGATGTATCCGGCGGTCGTCCCGATGACGGACCGGCTCGATTATTTCGCGAACATCCACAACGAGCATGGGTACGTCCTCGCGGTCGAGGATCTCCTCGACGCCGAACTCCCACCTCGGGCGGAATATATACGGGTTCTCATGAGCGAACTCATGCGGCTCGCGAGCCACATCCCGTCCATCGGCTTCCTCATGCTCGAACTCGGGGCGTTCACTCCGATTTTGTACGCCTTCCGCGAGCGGGAGCGGATCCAGAATTTCCTCGAAGCCATCACGGGCGCGAGGATGATGTTCCACTATTTCCGCATCGGCGGTGTGAAAGCGGATCTCCCGCCGGGCATCCTCGAAGAAATCTCCGAATACCTCGACGGCCTCGAAGGACGTTTCCAAACCGACACCGTCGATCTCGTGACGGGGAGTGAAATTTACGTCGCGAGAACGAAAGGTGTCGGGAGGATGACCCCCGAACAAGCTCTCGACATCGGCGTCACCGGCCCGCCCCTTCGCGGCACGGGCGTGGATTTCGACATCCGGCGCGACTATCCGTACAGCGTTTACAACGAGCTCGACTTCAATGTCGTGACGGATGACGCGGGGGATGTCGCGGCCTCGTACCGGGTGAGGATCGGGGAGGTTTGGCAGAGCATACGCATCATTCGCCAGGTCATCGAGAAGATGCCCGAAGGCCCGGTCATGGCCGACCTCGGACGCCGCCTCCGCCCGAAGGAAGGCGATGGGTTCGGGCGGGTCGAAAGTCCGCGGGGCGAGTATGCCGTCCATGTCGTTTCGGACGGGTCGGACTCGGCGTACCGGGTACATTACCGGGACCCGAGTTTTTGCAGCATGCAGCTTTTGCAGGAAGTCGTGCCGGGTCATTATCTGCCGGACATCATGCCGATAATGGGTATGATCGACCCGGTGAGCGGGGGATGGGACAAGTGATGGCCGCTCCCTTCGGTCGCTCTGGTTGGTCGCTTCGCTCTCGGTTATTGGTTGTTGGTTCTTGGTTTTTTGTTTTTGCCAACAACCAACAACCAATAACCCGAAGAAAACAATCGACATCGCCGGGGGGGTGCGATAAACAATGGAGTTCCTGAATTTCCTGAACCAAGAACCGTGGAGGTTCATACTCTCGTTTGGGGTCGTGCTTTTCCTGACTTTGAATCTCGCGGCGATCCTCGTCATGGGCGAGAGGAAGGTCGCGGGATACATCCAGCTTCGGTATGGGCCGAACCGGGTGGGGCCTCGGGGGCTTCTCCAGCCGCTCGCGGACATTATCAAGCTGTTCACGAAGGAGAATATTTCGCCCGGAAAGGCGGACTTGTGGATCTTCCTCGGCGCGCCGATCGCTATGTTCATCCCGGTCGCCGCCGTGTGGCTCGTGATTCCTTTCGCCCCCGGCGCGGTCGTCGCGGATTTGAACGTGGCGATTCTTTTCTTTGTGGCCGTCACTTCCGTCGGCGCGCTCGGCGTGATCATGGCCGGGTACGGGAGCCGCTCGAACTTCTCGCTTCTCGGCGCATTGCGCGGCGCGGCGCAAATGATCTCGTACGAAGTGCCGCTCATCCTCAGTCTTCTCGGGGTCGTGATGCTGACCGGGAGCCTTTCGCTCGTGGACGTCGTGAACGCGCAGGGCGGCGGTTTCTGGAACTGGTATTTCATCGTCCAGTTCCCGATGTTCATAGTTTTCTATATCTCCAGCCTCGCCGAAACGAAAAGAGTCCCGTTCGATCTTCCCGAAGGCGAGAGTGAGATTGTCGGCGGGTATATGATCGAGTATTCGGGGATGACGTGGGCGCTCATTCAGGCGGCGGAGTTCGCGGGGATGGGTCTTATGGCGGGGATCACGACGACGCTTTTCCTCGGGGGGTGGCAGCCGCCGCTTCCGTTCCTCGACTTCGGGCAATTCAACTGGATCTGGTTCGGGATAAAGACGGCGCTCATTATGTTCACGTTCCAATGGATACGGTGGAGCCTGCCTCGGCTGAGGATGGATCAGCTCATGGATCTCGGCTGGAAAGTCCTCGTTCCACTGACCCTCGTGTGGCTCGTCATCACGGCGGGCGCGATGCTCGTTTTCTAGGAATTCAGGAAAGGTTTTTTAGATATGCCACAACTCGGACAGGGAATTTTGAAGGGGATGAGCATCACGCTCAGAAACCTCTTCAAAAACAAAATAACCCGCCAATACCCGGAATATAAACGCGACTTGCCCGACCGCACCCGAGGCATGCTCACGGTGGACATGGACCGGTGCATCGCGTGCCTCCAGTGCATGCGCGTCTGCCCGGACCACTGCATCTCCATCGAGCAAACGAAGCGCGACGCCGACGGCTCCGGCAAACCAAAACCATACGCGGTCGGCTTCGTCATTGACGACTCACGGTGCATGTATTGTTCTTTGTGCGTCGAGGTATGCCCGGTGAACTGCATTTACCACACCGAGGAATTCGAGGCGCAAGCGTACAACCGCCTCGAACTGGCGAGGCAATTCGGAGAGCGCCCCGTTGACCCGACCATTGACCCGCGCCCGCCCGTCAAAAAGAAGCCGAAGAAAGCCGCCGCCAAAGGCAAAGCCGATGAGAAAGCCGACGGCGACGCGCCGAAGAAGGCTCCGGCGAAGGCGGCCGGGAAGTCGTCCGAGGGGGACGCGGCTTGACGATAATATTCGGGTTCCTCGCCGGGATGATGCTCGTCTCGGCTCTCGGGGTGGTTCTCAGCCGGAACGTCGTCCACTCGGCTCTTTTTATGAGCGGGTCTTTCCTCGCGGTCGTGGGGTTCTTCGTGATGCTTTCGGCCCCCGCGCTCGCCGCTTTCCAGCTTTTGATATACGTCGGGGCGGTTTCCGTTGTGATCCTCTTCGGCATCATGTTCACGCAGAGTCCGCAAGTTCGGAGTTTCTCGACGATCGTGAATAAACAAGTTTGGGCGGGACTCGCCGTCGCCCTCGGGGTCGGCGGGTTTCTCTCGTATATTTTGGCGACGGAAGATTGGGGGGCGACGGAGGCTGGGCAGGGGACTCGGGACGTCGCCGCGTTCGGTGAGTATCTTCTCGGGGTCGGGCCGGACTCGGAGATATTCGCGATGCTTTTCCAGCTTGTGGCGATCCTCTTGTTCGTGGCGGTCATTGCCGCTATAGTCATCAGCCGCCGTAAAGACACCGACATCGAAAGCGCGAGCGACGTGAGAGACGTGGGGGAATAATGCCGGGGCCGATACAAACCGTCGCCGAGACGCTGAATTCGCAGATCCCCCTCGAAGGATTCCTCATCGTCGCGGCGGTGATGTTCGCCATCGGGGCGTGGGGGGCGGTCATCCGGAGGAACGCGGTCGTCGTGTTCATGTGCGTCGAGATCATGATAAACGCCGTGAACCTCACCCTCGTCGCCTTCGCGGATTTCCTCCCGGACGCGGGCGGCATCGGGGCGAGCTACGCCGCCCTCATCATCGCCATCGCCGCCGCCGAAGTCGCGGTCGGACTCGCGATCGTCCTCGCGATATTCCGCTCTCGCCGCACGGTGAATATTGACGAAGTAAATTCGATGAGGGGCTGAACGGTGGTTTGTGTGGGCGAACGATTCGAGGCTCTCGGAGGGAACGGCGGTCTTCGCCGCGGCTCGAAGCTCGCCGCGGGGCGGACGGGCGGCGGGTTTCGGAGGTATGGAGCTTCCCGGGATTCGGGTTTCAGGTTTCGGGTTTCAGGCTTCAGGAAATGCGCTCCGGACGGGCGGCGGCTGTCGGGCGAGGCCCGGACTATGGAGGGGAGCGACCTTCATGAACTACGCTGTGCGGCGACGGTCGGCGCGTTTCCGACTTCGGGGAAAGCGCTTCGCCAATGCTCGGAGAGCCGAGTCTCCCGGTCGGGTCGAGGCGAGTCCGCGGGGCTCGGGCCGGGGTGTTCCGGGCGACTCCGAAGCCTCGCGCCATTCCAAAGAATCACCGCGATCCGGATTCCGGGTGAAGAATTTCGCGCGTGCGAGGCACGCCGCGCCTCCACCGGGCGACCCGGCTTTCACATGAACTATCGAGAAAGGATGGCCGCGTAGTGACGTCTCTCGGTCAGCAACTCGTGATCGCCGCCATCCCGATCATCCCGGCTCTCGTGTTCCTCGCGCTCACGCTTTTCGGGAGGATTCTCCGCGAGAACTCGCAATATGTCGCCATCTTCGGGATGGTCTTCTCGCTCGTGTTCTCGGTGTTCGCTTTGTATACGGTCGCGAGTACCGGAGCGCCGATACAGTTCGCGGTGGACTGGATCGACCTCGGAGCGGGCGGCTCGTTCTCGATGGGCGTGAACATCGACGGCCTCGCGGCCATGATGCTCGTCGTCGTCTCTTTCGTGAGCCTCATGGTTCAACTTTACTCCGGCGCGTTCATGGAAGGCGACAAACGCTTCGCATGGTATTACGCCGTTCTCAACCTCTTCACGGCCTCGATGCTCGGCCTCGTCCTCGCCTCGAACTTCATCCAGCTTTATATTTTCTGGGAACTCGTCGGTTTGTGTTCGTATCTCCTCGTCGGACATTGGTTCGAGAAGGATTCGGCGAAGAAGGCCGCCCAAAAAGCATTCATCGTCACCCGCGTCGGCGACGCCGCCCTTTTCGTCGGCATCATCATTTTCTGGCGGGCGACCGGGACGACGAGCTTCGAGGGGATCGCGAGCGCGGCTCAGGCGGGCTTCATCGGCGGCTCGGTACTCACCGCAGCGGTCATCCTCGTGTTTATCGGGGCGATCGGGAAGTCGGCGCAGTTCCCGCTCCACGTGTGGCTCCCGGACGCGATGGAAGGCCCAACCCCGGTATCCGCCCTCATCCACGCCGCCACGATGGTCGCGGCGGGCGTGTATCTCGTCGCCCGCACATACGACATCTTCGTTCAAAGCCCGACCGCCATGCTCACGGTCGCGTACATCGGTGGTTTCACCGCGTTCATGGCCGCGACGATGGCGCTCGTGAAGAAGGATATAAAGCGGGTCGTGGCATATTCGACCGTCTCGCAACTCGGGTATATGATGCTCGCGCTCGGGGTCGGGGCGTATTCGGCGAGCATGTTCCATCTTTATAATCACGCCTTTTTCAAAGCGCTTCTCTTCCTCGGGGCGGGGAGCATAATTTATGCGATGAGTTCGTATTCCCTCTCGGACATGGGCGGTTTGAAACGCCGGATGCCGATCACATTTTGGACGATGGTCATCGGCGGACTTTCCCTCGCCGGGATATTCCCGCTCGCCGGATTTTGGTCGAAGGACGCCATCGTCGCGTTCACCGCCGAAGAGCATTATTACGTCCTCTTCGGGATGGCATTATTGACCGTCTTCCTCACGGCACTCTATATTTTCCGGGCTATTTTCATGGCCTTCCTCGGCGAGCCGAGAACGGAGGCCGCGAGGAATGCGGTCGAGTCTCCCGGAGTAATGACTTTGCCCATGATCCTCCTCGCCTTCCTCGCGATAGTGAGCGGATGGGTCGGCATCCCGAATGGGACGGGAATTCCGGTTCCCGACCTTTTCACGAGCTTCGTCGCACCGAGCGGCTTCGCGGCGAATACGCTCGAAAGCTCCCTCGGGGTCGAGCCGCATGGTTTCAGTATTCCGCTCGCCATCGTGTCGCTCGTCGTCGCTTTGGCGGGCATCGGACTAGCGTATTTCCTTTATGTCGTGAATCCGAGCGCGGCGACCTCTTTGCAAAGACGCTTCTCCGGCGTCCATACTTTCCTCGACAAAGGATGGTATTTCGACTCGGTTTATAACTTCGTATTCGTGAAGGGATCGTTCGCGCTCGGGCGGGCGGCTCGCGGTTTCGACCGGAATGTTCTCGGGGGCGCGGTCGGGGGGATCGGGCGCGGGGCGTCCGGCCTCGGGGGGCTTCTCGGGAAATTGCAAACCGGGGGCGTCCAGAATTATGTCCTCTTCATATTGGCGGGCGTACTCGTCTTCGCCATCATTGCCGGGGGCGAACTCGCCTTCTTCGTGGCGGCGATCATCGCGCTCGTGACGATAACGACTCTTTTCGTGGGGGCGAGACTGTGATAACGACCATAACCATCTTCATCCCGCTCCTCGGAGCGATCCTGATCTCACTCGTCCGCGGCGACGAACGAACGGCCCGGTACACCGCCCTCGGCATCGCCGCCGTGCCGCTCCTCCTCGCGACGTACATTTATTTCGCGCACGGAAGCAACCTCGCGGGAGCGGCGAACCTCTCACAGGATTTGACGTGGATCGCCCCCCTCGACATCGGATACCGCGTCGGCCTCGACGGCCTCGGCTTCGGGATGTTCTTTTTGACGTCGCTTTTGACGCTCATCGCCGTCGTCGCGTCATGGGACATCCGAGAGAGGCTCTCGACGTATTTCGCGCTTCTTTTCGTGGCTCAGACGGGGATGCTCGGGGTTTTCGCGTCGAACGACCTCGTGCTTTTCTATATCTTCTTCGAACTCACGCTCATCCCGATGTATCTCCTCGTCGGGATATGGGGGGATGAGAATCGTCGTCCGGCGGCGATCAAGTTCTTCATATACACGTTCCTCGGAAGCACGGCGATGCTCGCGGGCTTCCTCGCACTCGGTGTTCTCGGCGGGACGTTCTCGATACCGGAGCTTCGCGGCGGGGGCGGACTCGGGACGACGGCGCAGATCGCCATCGCCGCCCCGATCCTCTTCGGGCTTCTCGTGAAAGTCCCGGCGGTGCCGCTCCATAACTGGCTCCTCGACGTGTACGTTTCGAGTCCGATTTCGACGAACGTCGTCCTTTCGGGGATCATGCCGAAGCTCGGGACGTTCGGGATCATCTTCATCGCCATCCCACTCCTCCCGGAAGGCGTCGCGCCGTTTTTGCCGTGGGTGGCCGCGCTCGGCGTCGTGAATATTATTTACGGAGCGTTCGTGGCGTTTTTGCAACCCGACTTGAAGGCGCTCATCGCGTATTCATCCATCGGGACGCTCGGGTTCATACTCGTGGGTGCGGCTGCGACGAATGCGGTCGGGTACAACGGGGCGGTTCTCCAGCAAGTTACGCACGGGATATATTCGGCGATGCTCTTCATCATCGTCGGCATAATCGCCGCGAAAACCGGGACGAGGCAAATCGCCGAACTTGGCGGGCTGGCGGCTCGGATGCCGTGGGCGACGGGGTTTCTCGCGCTCGGGGCGATGGCGGCGATGGGGTTGCCGTTCCTCGCGGTGTTCGCGTCGGAGTTCATGAGCATCATGGGCGGGTATGAGGCGTTCCCGGTTCAAGGCGCATTGGCGGCGCTCGGGATCATTCTTTCGGCGATGTATTTTCTTTATATGCTTTCACGGGTGATGTTCGGGCCGATTGTGAATCCGGCGTATGAGAGCATCACGGACGCGAATCCGGTGGAAATGGCGGCGATCACACCGCTCGCCGCACTTTTGTTGATACTCGGAATATTTCCGGCTCTCCTCATAGGAATTCAGCAGCCGGCGGTCGAAGCGGTACTCGCCGCGATTGGAGGGGGATGATGCCCGTAACCGGAGCAGCGATAATCGGGCTTTTGCCGGAGATCATCGCGTCCGTCTTTATGTTCGTCGTCCTCCTCGGCGGGGTCTTCGCCGGGGAAAGAAACTCCGGCATCGTCGGCGGACTCGCGGTCCTCGGAACACTCGCGACCTTCGCAAGCGCCGCCGTCCTCCTCGCCATCGGCTTCGAGGGGACGTTCTTCGGCGAGTCATACGCGGTTGACAATTTCGCCCTCTTCTTCAAATTGATCGTCTCCGGGACGGCGTTCTTCACCGTCATCGCCGCGACGAGGTTCGCCGGAAGCACGGGCGACGCGCCCGAATACATGACGCTCATACTCGCCGTCGTGCTCGGGGCGATGCTCCTCGCTTCGATGCGCGATTTGTTCGGTTTGTTCCTCGCGCTCGAGCTTGCGACGATCCCCTCGTATGCGCTCGTCGCCTTCGACCGGAGCCGCCGCGAGAGCGCGGAGGGCGGCATGAAATACCTCGTCACCGGGGTCATCGCCTCGTCGGTGCTTCTTTATGGACTCGTCCTCATATATGGCGTCGCGGGTTCGGCGAACCTCACGCAAGTCGCGGAGGCGTTCTCCGGCGAACTCACGCCCGTCGGACTCGTCGGCATCGGGCTTATGGTGAGTGGGTTCGCTTTCAAACTGTCGGCGGCTCCGTTCCATTTCTGGACGCCGGACGCTTATCAAGGAGCGCCGACGAGCGCGGCCGCGTTCCTCTCCGTCGCCCCGAAGGCGGCTACTTTCGCGGTGCTTCTTCGCATTCTTGTCGAGGGGCTTCCGGGGGCGACGGCGACATGGACTTCGATCATCGCGGTCATCGCCATCCTCACGATGTTCGTCGGGAACCTCTCGGCGCTTCGACAAAGGAACGTGCGGAGGATGCTCGCTTTCAGTTCGGTGGCGCATTCCGGGTACATCCTCGTGGCGTTCGCGGCGATTCAAGGCGGCGGGCAAGAAACGGGCGTACAAGCCATCCTCATATACTCCGCCGCATACGCCGTTATGAACCTCGGGGCGTTCTTCGCGATTGACCTCGTCGGGGAGGATGCGAAGAGTTTCAACGGGCTTTTCAAGACGCAGCCCGCGCTCGCTTTGTGCATGGGGGCGTTCATGGCGGCGCTCGTCGGGATACCGCCGTTTTCCGGGTTCTTCGGGAAGGCGTGGGTGATCCTCGCGGGGGCGCAGTCGGGGTCGGTTTTGGTATACGCCGCCGTGGGCGCGCTCGTGATAAACAGCGTCATTTCGCTTCCGTATTATTTCGGGATCGTGCGAAATATGTTCCTCGAAGAACCCGTTTCCGGGGGAACCGCCCCGAAAGACGATGGCGGAGTTCGGTTCTCGGTTTATGCGTTGGCGATACTCACCACTATATTCATACTTTTCTTCGGGCTTCTCGTCACGTTGACCGGGGCTTCGGGGCTTCTTTAGTTTATGCGGGCGGTCATTCTCGTCGGGGGACTCGGGACGCGGCTGAGGCCGATCACATACGACATCCCGAAGGCTCTCGTCCCGATCCGGAACAAGCCGTTCATGGGGTACACGCTCGATTTCCTGCGGGAGGCCGGGATCGAGGGCGCGGTTCTCTCGCTCGGGTATCTGCCGGATCAAATCCAGGAATACATTGGCGAAAGAGACGACCTCGACGGATTCACCGTGGATTATGCCGTCGAGGACGAACCTCTCGGGACGGCGGGCGGAATAAAGAACGCCGAGCGGTTTTTGACCGACGACGGCCCCATTGTGGTTCTCAATGGCGATGTTCTCACCGGGATGAATCTCCGGTCGGCCATCGAGAGGCATGAGGCTTCGGATGCTTTGGCGACGATCTCACTCACGAGCGTCGAAGACCCGACGGCGTATGGCCTCGTCGAGGTGGATCACGACATGATGGTTCGCCGCTTCATCGAGAAGCCGAGCCTCGACGAAGTCACGACGAACCTCATAAACGCCGGGGTATACGTCCTCGAACGCGAGGTTCTCGACATGATTCCCGAAGGCTGCGAAGTCTCCATCGAGCGTGAGGTGTTCCCCCGCCTCCAGTCCCGGAACCGTCTTTACGCGCATGTCTCCAGTTCATACTGGCGCGACATCGGGACTCCGAGGAGTTATCTCGCCGCCTCACAAGACGTGCTTTCCGGCGCCGTCGGCCTCCATGAGGATTTCAAATACATGGACATGGCCGAGTCCGTTGACATGGAAAAGAACGTGCGGATACTCCCTCCGGTTTCGATCTCCTCCGGATGCGAGATTTCCCAACTCGCCACCGTCGGGGGCCGAGTCTCCCTCGGGAAAAACTGCCGAATCGGCGAAGGCGCGCTCGTTGAAGGGAGCATCCTCCTCGATGGTGCGACGGTCGAGGCGGGGGCGGTCGTGCGAGGCTCCATCGTCGGCCCCGGAGCGAGGGTCGGGCAAAATGCGATTGTGCGGGGGCTTTCGGTTCTCGGGGCGAGGAGTGTGGTGGGGGAGGGGAACGTCCTCGATCAGGGAATCCGCATAAACCCCGGAGTCGTCCTCGGGCCGCGAAGCGTGAGTTTTTAGCGGATCGCCCGGCGGCTCGGCGGCATTTCACCTTTTCGACCTCTCGGCTTTCTCGAGGGTGGCGGGAGGGGTATGATGGATGTGCCGGATCCACGCGGTTGCCTTCTCTCGGGAGGATCGCTTGTCGCTCGAAACTTATTTCTCCGCTCTCGCCGACCTTTTCTATCCGCAATTTTGCGTCGGCTGCGGGAGCCGGGCTTCCGACGTTCTTTGCCGCTCGTGCTTCGATAATCTGCCGCATGTCGGCTCTCCGAGGTGCGCGAGATGCGGGCATCCGACGGCGTTCGAGGCGTTCGTGTGCGACGAATGTAAAGATGTGGATTTCGCCTTCGAGACGGCTCGCGCCCCGCTCCGATACGAGGGTGTCGGGAAGGAGATCATCCACGCTCTCAAATACCGGGGGTACTTTCCGGTCGTCGAAAAAATCATGGCCCCGATGATGGAGTTCGTTATCGAAGAAAATAGCTTCGATTTCGTCGTTCCCGTACCGATGCATTCGAGCCGGCGGAGGAAGCGTGGTTTCAATCAGGCGGAGGTGATGGCGCGGAGTGTTTCACGGAAGATAAATCGTCCGGTTTCGGATAAACTGGAAGTTGTGCGAAGGGTACGGGATCAGGTCGAGTTGACCGCCGCCGGGAGGCGCGACAACGTGCGGGGCGCATTCCGTCACACGGGACGAATCGGGGGAAAGGTTCTCCTCGTGGACGACGTTTTCACCACAGGCTCCACAATGAGCGAATGCGCCGAGACGTTGCGTCTCGCCGGGGCATCGGAAGTACATGCCATAAGTTTTTGCAGGACGTGTTGACGACGATCCGTCGCGGAGACGGTGCGAGCCGATCTCCGCTCGGGAAGGGAGGCGAAGCGTGGAAATACTCGTCAAAGGGAGGAACATGTCGGTGACGGAGGCGCTCGACCGATACGCCCTCGAAAAGGTCGAGCGGGTCTCGAAGTTCTTCGACGACGGAAACAGCGACTGCCGCGCCGAGGTCGAACTCATCCACGAACGGAACAAATCCATACCCGAACCCGAAGTCGCCGAAGCGACGCTCTTTATAAACGGGACGGTTTTGAAAGCCCGAGAGGCTTCACAGGACATGTATGCTTCCATTGATCGGATGAGCGACAAATTGGAGCGGCAAGTGAAGAAGTACCGCGGAAGGCAAGTGGATCGGTGGCACGGGCAGAGGGGGAAGGAGAGCGCCGTCGAGCCGGAGCCGTTCATTGTGGCGGAGGAGGGGGATGAGATCGAGGCGAAGATCGTGCGTACGAAGCAATTCCAGATGAAGCCGATGAACGCCGAGGAGGCGGTGCTTCAAATGGAGCTTCTCGACCATGATTTCTTCGTGTTCACGAGCGCGGATACGACGGACATAAATGTGGTATACCGTCGCCGGGATGGAAACTACGGCCTGATCGAACCCGCTCGCTGAACCTGCCGCGTTATAATTCGGGTTTGCTGGCGCACGATGAGTTTCCCGATACGAACAACGCGAGGTATATCCAGTTTTGGCTAATTTGCTGACGAAAATCCTGAAGATGGGCGAGAGTCGCAAAATCAAAGCCCTCCAAAGAAGCGTCGAGGAGGTCACCGCCCTCGCCCCGAAAACACGCGAACTCTCCGACGACGAACTCCGGGCGAAAACCGACGAGTTCCGGGGCCGCGTCGAAAACGGCGAGACCCTCGACGACATCATGCGCGAAGCATTCGCCGTCGTGCGTGAGGCGGCTTGGCGGACGCTCGGGGAGAGGAAAGTTCTTCCCGACGGGACGGATTGGATGTTCCCCTTCGACGTTCAGGTTATGGGGGCGATCGTCCTCCATCAAGGCAAAATCTCCGAGATGAGAACCGGGGAAGGCAAAACCCTCGTCTCCACAATGGCCGTGTATTTGAACGCTCTCTCCGGCAAAGGCGTCCATCTCGTCACGGTCAACGACTATCTCGCCCGCCGCGACTCGGAGTGGATGGGTCAGATTTACGAGTTCCTCGGCCTCGAAGTCGGGCTTATTCAGGATGGCATGAGCTTCGACGACCGGAAGATCGCATACGCCGCCGACATCACGTATGGCACGAACTCGCAGTTCGGGTTCGACTATTTGCGGGACAATATTGCGACTTCGATGAACCAGCTCGTTCAAAGGGAACTAAATTACGCCATCGTGGACGAGGTTGACTCGATCCTCGTTGACGAAGCCCGAACCCCTCTCATCATCTCGGGCATGCCGGAGAGCGCGGCGGACACATATTATTCGTTCGCCCGCGTCGTCCCGACCCTCGTCGAGGGCGAGCATTACGAGGTGGATGAGAAGAAGCGGCAAGTTGCCCCGACCGAGGAGGGCGTCGAGAAGGTCGAGAAGGCTCTCGGGGTCGAGAATTTGTATGACGACGTGAACACGAATTTGGTGAACCATTTGAATCAGGCGCTTCGGGCGCACGCGCTTTTCCACAACGACAACGAGTACATCGTGCGCGACGGGCATGTGTATATCGTGGACGAGTTCACGGGGCGGGTTCTCGAGGGGCGGCGTTATTCGGAGGGGCTTCATCAGGCTATAGAGGCGAAGGAAGGCGTGGATATACGCGAGGAGAACCAGACCGTCGCGACGGTCACCATCCAGAATTTCTTCCGCCAATATGACAAGTTGGCGGGGATGACGGGTACGGCCGCCACCGAGGCGGACGAGTTCATGCACACGTATGAGATGGAGGTCGTCTCCGTCCCGACGAACAAGGACATGATTCGCATAGACAACGACGACCTCGTTTACAAGCACACGAAGGCGAAATACAACGCCGTCGTGGACGACATCGAGGAGCGGAACAAAGCCGGGCAGCCCGTCCTCGTCGGGACGGTTTCCGTGGAGGTCTCGGAGCTCCTCGGAAACATGCTCAAAAAGCGCGGCATCCGGCACAACATTCTCAACGCCAAGCAGCACGAGCGCGAGGCCGAGGTCATCATCGAGGCCGGGGAGCGAGGCTCGGTCACGATCGCGACGAACATGGCGGGTCGAGGCACGGACATAAAGCTCGGGCCGGGCGTGTCCGAACTCGGAGGGCTTTACGTCCTCGGGACGGAGAGGCATGAGTCGCGGCGGATCGACAACCAGTTGCGCGGTCGTTCGGGGCGGCAAGGAGACCCCGGCGAGAGCCGTTTCTTCCTTTCTTTCGAGGACGATTTGCTTCGTCTTTTCGGTGGGGAGAAGATGCAGAATATGATTGACCGGATCGGCCTCGAGGACGAGGACGCGATCGAGGCGGGTATGATCTCCGGCTCGGTGCGCCGTTCGCAAGAACAAGTCGAGAGCCGAAACTTCCAGATCCGCAAAAAGATCCTCGAATACGACGACGTCCTCAACAAACAGCGCGAAGTCATATACGCCATCCGCCGCGACATCCTCATGGGCGGCGACGTTGACACCATGGGATACGTCGAGGACGCGCTCACGGAGGTCGTCTCGCGTTACGCTTCGGACAACGTGTATCCGGAGGACTGGGATCTCGACACCCTCCAGGCCGAACTCATTCGTCTTTATCCATCGCAAATAGACTTGAAATCCCTCGACATCGAAAAGCAGTCGAGCGAGGATGTCCGCGAGATGGTTCTCGCCGACGCCCGCGAACGCCTCGAAGACCGGAAGCGCGAGTGGGAGGAGCGAACCGATGAACTCAAAAAGCGCGGCCTCGCCCGCACCGACGGGGCGGACGACTTCGAGGTGGCCGAGAGGCACACGCTTCTTTCGGTCGTGGATTCACGGTGGCGCGAGCATCTTTACGAGATGGATTATTTGCGGGAGGGGATCGGGTGGCGCGGCCTCGGACAACGCGACCCGCTCGTGGAATACAAGCGCGAGGGTTTCGACATGTTCGTCGAGATGGAGCAAGGTCTCAAAGAAGACTATATAACGTATATATATCGTATCGAGAACCTCGTTCTTCCGGAAGAGACGGAGATCGAAAACCTCTCGTACAGCGGGGGCGGCGAGGAGCCAAGCCCCGAGCCGAAAGCCCCGCGCCGGAACGCCGAAAACAAGGTTCGTCCGAACGACCCATGCCCGTGCGGGAGCGGCAAGAAATACAAGAAATGCCACGGACGGACCGACGGTCGGCAGAGCGCGCCCGCTGCGGCGGACGCCGCCGGGCCGTACCAGGATCCCAGCATCGGCCGGGGCTTCCCCGGCGGGATCGCCTAAATAGTGTCCGAACTCAACGAGAAAATCACCGAACTCGAAGGACGCCTCGCGGAATTGGAGGCGTTCTTCGACGTGGAGGGTTTGAAAAAACAGGCCGCCGAACTCGGCGAGGAGATGAGCCGCCCGGATTTCTGGAGCGACCCCGAACAAGCGAAGGAAACTTCGGCGAGGTTCTCGCGCATCGAAGGCCGGGCGAGACTCCTCGACGACCTCCGGCTCCGCCTCTCCGACTCGCGCGAGATGGTCGAACTCGCCGAGGGCGATGCGGAACTCCTCGGGGAAGTCGAGGCGGAGGTCGGACTCGTATCGAAGACCCTCGATGAGCAGGAAATCGCGCGTCTCTTCTCCGGTGAGTACGACGCGGGGGATTCGATCCTCACGATAAACTCCGGCGCGGGCGGCGTGGAAGCGCAGGATTGGGCGGAGATGCTCTCGCGCATGTACCGAAGGTGGGCCGAAAACCACGACTTCGGCGTCGAAGTCATCGAATACACCGAGGACGAGGAAGCCGGGATAAAGAGCGCGACGTTCACCGTGTCGGGGGAGTTCGCGTTCGGGCTTTTGTCGGCGGAGCGGGGGGTGCATCGTCTCGTCCGGATAAGCCCCTTCGACGCGGGGGCGAGGCGGCACACGAGCTTCGCTTCGGTCGCGGTCGCCCCGGTCATTGACGACGCCGTCGAGGTCGAGGTGGACGAGAAGGAATTGAAAGTGGATACGTACCGGGCTTCGGGGGCGGGCGGGCAGCACGTCAATAAAACGGACTCGGCGGTCCGGATCACGCACCTTCCGACGGGCATCGTCGCACAGTGTCAGAATGAGCGGAGCCAGCATCAAAATCGGGAGGTGGCGATGCGGGTGCTTCGGGCGCGGCTCTTCGAATTGGAGCGGGAGAAGCGCGAGCGGGAGATCGCCTCGCAGAGCGGTGAGAAGGCGGACATCGGGTGGGGTTCTCAAATTCGCTCGTACGTTCTCCATCCGTATCAAATGGTGAAAGACCTCCGGACGAACGTCGAGACGTCGGGTGTGGACGCGGTTCTCGAAGGCGACATCGACGATTTCATATACGCATATCTCAAGAGCCGGGACTCTGGGTAAGGTTTCCAAGAAAGTGTTCTCCGGGGCAATGTGGACCGCCTTCGTTTCCGTCGCGGTCGTCGCGGCCGTCTTCGTCGTCGGGCCGTTCACCTTTCTTCCGTCGGTCGTCGGCGGCCTTGTCGCGCAGAATATTCAGGCGGATTTCGGCCTCGCCGAGGCTCCCGAGGTCGAGCTTCGGAACGACGACGCTCCTTTGGAAATGCTTCTCGGGGAGTTCACGGGCGGCGAGGTGTCCATGCGCGGGGCGGAGTTCGGGGGGGTTCGGACGGAGTCGGTGGATGTGGATCTCGACCCCTTCGACGTGGATATGCGCGAGAGCATAACGAGCCGGAGCCTCCGGAGTGAAGACCTTCGCGGCGACCTCCGCATCGAGATATCCGAGGAGGAAGTCGCCCGCCTCGCCGAGTCTCGGGCGGACGTTCCGGTTTCGGGCGTGGATCTCTCCGGCGAGGAGATGGTCGTGGACACGAGCGTCTCGCTCCTCGGAAACGCGATTCCCGTCTCGGTCCGCGGCGGAGTCGGCTTCGAGGGAGGGGGAATATCGTTCCTTCCGGGGAGCATCGCGATAGCCGGGGCGAGCCTGCCGGAGGAGACGACCGCGGACATCCTCGAAGAACTCGAAGTGTCCTTCGAGCTCGAAGGACTCCCGAGCGGGACGGAGATACAAGAAGCGGGCGTCGAAGAGGGGGCGGTCGTCCTCACGGGCCGGACCATCGGTTTGTGAGCGTCGCCGGAATCGGGCGGCGGTTGATAACGCAACCTTTTGTTGCTATCTTCTAGCGCGGCCAAAAAACAATGTCGGCCACGTCGAGAAGGGAGCCTCGGAAAATGGGGCTGAAACGGCGAAGCGGGGGCTTCGGGCGAGCGTCGTCCGTGAGCCACATTCGCCACATTCTGGAGATGAAATGATCCGATTCGACAACGTCACCAAAATCTTCGGGCGGGACACCGCCGCCCTCGAGAGGGTCAACCTCGAGGTCGAGGACGGCGAGTTCGTCTTCCTCGTCGGCCAGTCCGGCTCCGGGAAATCCACGATGGTCCGGCTCATCCTCAAAGAATACGAGCCGACCGCCGGGGCGATACATGTCCGGGGGACGAAGCTTTCCTCGATTTCGCGCCGCCGAATTCCACGCCACAGGCGGAATATCGGGTGCGTTTTCCAGGATTTCAAACTCCTCCCGAATAAAACCGCCGCCGAGAACGTCGCTTATGCGATGGAGGTGACGGGGCAGAAAAGTCGGCAAATACGCACGAAAGTCCCGCAAATCCTCGAACTCGTCGGCCTCACGGAGAAGATGGGGAAGAAGCCGGCGGAGCTTTCGGGCGGCGAGCAGCAACGGGTTTCGATAGCCCGCGCCTTTGTCAGCCAGCCGCCGATACTCATCGCGGACGAGCCGACGGGAAACCTCGACCCGGACACCTCCGTCGGCATAATGCAACTTCTCCACCGGATAAACCGGATCGGGACGACGGTTCTCGTGGCGACGCACGACAAGGAGATGGTGGACGTGATGCGGAAGCGGGTCGTCGCGCTCGACGAGGGGAAGATAGTGCGCGACCGCGTGAAGGGGGCGTATCTCGATGAGGTTTAATTTCGGCTTCTTCATGCGCGAGGCGCTGAAAAACATCCGCACGAACTTCCTCATGAGCATCACCGCCGCGACCACGACGTTCATATGTATCCTCGTTCTCGGGGTCGGGTTGCTTGTCAGTTCGCATGTCGAGGGGATCGTGGGTTCCGTGCAGCAGGATGTGAACATCGAGTGGTATCTCCCGAGCGACATGAATCAGGAAGAAATAGACGAGATGGAGAACCGAATCGGGGGTTTCCCGGAGGTTGCGAACGTGAGCTATACCTCCGAGGAGCAGGCTCTCACGCGCTTTCAGGAGACATTCAGCGACAACCCGGAGGTTTATCAGGATATCGGGGAGGGTGTTCTTCCCGCGTCGCTCGAAATACAATTGAACGAGGCGTCGCAGGCCGACGCGGTGGCGGACAGGCTCGAGTCGGAGGGTGCCGCGCCCGGCGAGTTGAATTATCCGCAGCAAACCATCGAGCGCCTCGACGCCGCGACCGGGTACATGATCTGGGGCTTGTACGGGGCGACCGCCCTCTTCCTCGTGTCGAGCGTCCTTCTCATCTCGAACTCCATACGACTCTCCATCTTCGCCCGCCGGAACGAGATCGAGGTGATGAAGCTCGTCGGGGCGTCGGACGGTTTCGTTCGAACCCCGTTCGTGTTCGAGGGGCTTTTGCAAAGCATCGTCGGGGCGACGCTCGCGGCGCTTGTCGTGGTTTGGCTCAACTTGCTTTTCGTGGACTGGTCGCAGAGCGCGCTCCCGTACATGCCCGTCGCGTCCGGCGCGGTGAACACGCTCTTCATCCTCTTCGCCCTCATAATCGTCGGGGCCGCGATCGGGGTCGTCGGCAGCTTCGTGTCGGTTACGCGCTTTTTGCGGATTTAAGTTTCAGGAATAAAGCTCCGCGTCTCGCCGGGCATGTGCATGGTCCGCTCGTTTTGCAAGGCTGCGGAGCGCCGCCGAAGCGCCGTGAATCGCGAACCCGCCGACCGGGGGTGTCCGGGTTTCGTTCACTGGATGCGCCGACCGGATACGCCGCCATCTGCATCTCCTGACACCCGATGCCCGAAGCCTTATAATGGGAAAGTGTCCCGCGGTAATTCCCGATCCCAGCCCGATGTGATCCCCGGCGTACTCGTGCGCCGCGGGAAGTACTCGGTCGCCGACCCTCTTTTCGTGGACGAGCGGCGTCCGGTTTTGGTCGCACGGAAACTCCGGCGCGGCGCGGAAGCCGGAGACCTCGTCCTTCTCAACGTCCGCGAAGCGAATCGTTCTCTCCGGGGCGAAGTCGTGAGAGTTTTCGGCCCGTCGTCCGACCCGCGCAACGTATACGACGCGCTCTTCGCATCCATCGGAACGTCGCGGGATTTCCCGAAAAAGGTCGAGGAAGAGGCGAAGAACGCCGCTGGAAAGCCTTTCGAGGAACGCGAGGACCTCCGCCGCCTCCCGACCGTCACGATTGACGGCGAGGACGCGAAGGACTTCGATGATGCGATCTCCATCGAGAAGACCGACTCCGACGGATACACCCTCCACGTCCATATCGCCGACGTTACGCACTACGTCGAGCCGGGCGGGCCGCTCGACAAGCAAGCCGCGTACCGGGGGAACTCGGTGTATTTGCCGGGAACCGTCGCCCCGATGCTCCCCGAGCGGCTCTCGAACGGCGTGTGTTCGCTCCGCCCGAACGAAGACCGCGCCTCGGTGACCGTCGAAATGGAGGTCGGTGAAAGTGGCGAGGTGAAATCCGCGAGAGCTTTCCGGAGCCTCATTTCGAGCGACGCGCGGCTCACGTATGAGGCGGTGGATGCGTTCCTCGAGGGGCGGGGGGAAATCGAGCGTCCGGAGCTTGTGCGAACTGCGTTCGAGCTTTCGCGGCGTTTGAAAGTCGCGGCGGCGAAGCGCGGCAAACTCGAGTTCGGCGGGCGGGAGCCGGAGTACGATATGGACTCGGAAGGCGTCCCGCTCTCATCCTCGGTTCGACGCTCGACCCTGGCGCGTGAGCTTATCGAAGAACTCATGGTTCTCGCGAACGAGTCGGTGGCGAAAATGCTCGCGGAAAAGGGAGTCGGCGTGTTCCGGGTTCATGAGACGCCGGACTCCGAGGCTATGGATCTCCTCGAAGAACGCCTCGCGGTGGTCGGGATGCCCGATGCCGAGCCGACCCCCGAGAACCTCGGAACCATCGCGCACATGGCGAAGTCCGACGCGGTGAGCTATCTCATTTTGCGTTCACTTCCGCGAGCTTTTTATTCGCCCGCCGGGACGGGCCATTTCGGACTCGCCCTCGAAAATTACACTCACTTCACGTCGCCCATTCGGAGGTACGCCGACGTTCTCGTGCATCGCGCGCTCCTCGGGGGCGGGATGCCGGAGGACGTTTCGGCGGTGGCCGACGAAATCTCCGAGCGGGAGTATCGGTCCATGATCTGCGAGCGGACGGCGGACGACTATACGCTCATGTGGCTCATGCGCGACCGCGTCGGGGAAGACTTCGAAGGGACGGTCGTAAGCACGGCTTCGTTCGGATTATTTATCGAGATGGAGACGGGGGCGACGGGGCTTGTGCATGTGAGCAAATTGCCGGGATGGTGGGAACTCGAAGGGAATGGTGTCGTCCTCTCGAATTCGGCGATCGGGGCATCGTACCGTGTCGGGGATCGGGTGATGGTAGAATTGATGAGCGTTTCGCCGCTTCTCCGGCGGGCGGAACTTCGGATCGTAAAAAGGATTTAGCAGGGATTTCTATGGCAGATTTTGCGAAAAACAAGAAGGCTCTCCACGACTTCGCCATCGAGGAGACGTACGAGGCGGGACTTTCACTCACCGGCCCGGAAGTGAAGTCTGTGCGCGAGGGGCGAGCTAATTTGAAGGAAAGCTATGCCCGAGTTCGGGGTGGCGAGGCGTTCCTTCTCGGGGCGCATATTTCACCGTACTCGAACGCGCCGAACTCGAAGCAATCGCCGACTCGGGAGCGGAAACTCCTTCTTCACCGGAAGGAGATAGACAGGCTCGCGGGGAAAAGCCAGGAGGATGGGAAGACGATCATACCTCTCAGGCTTTACAGCCGGAATGGGATGATTAAGCTCGAGGTGGCGGTGGCGAGCCGGAAGAAGCAGTACGACAAGCGGCGCGAGATGGCGAAGAAGACAGCGAACCGGGAGATCGAACGCGCGATGAAAGAGCGTCTCCGGCGGTAGTGGGGAGCTTTCCGCATCGTTTGAACCGAGGGTCCCGGGTGGTAAAATAGTATCCGTCAAGGGGGCGCACAGGCTTCGACGGGAGTGGACAGCGTCCGATGAGACGAGCCGAGTTTGCTGGAGACTCGCTAAACGCCGGCAGTCTATAAGACATGCCAACGATAACGAAATGGCTATGGCCGCTTAAATAAAAGCAGCCCATCGGCCCGGGAAGCCCACGTCCCGGCCAACCGGTGTCATCAAGTGGGATCACCCTT
>JACDAJ010000073.1 GCA_013695475.1 Rubrobacter sp.
GCCATCGCCGGGGAGAGGCTCGGCATAAACCCCTTCGACCAGCCGAACGTCGAGTCGGCGAAAACACAGGCGAGGAAAATGGTCGCCGAATACCGCGAAAAAGGCGAGCTCCCCGAACCCGCCCCGACCATCGAAGAGGACGACATCGCCGTATATTCCTCCGGCGAAGCATCGAGCGTCGAAGGTGCGTTCGGGGGTTTCTTCGACACAGTCCGGCCCGGCGACTATGTCGCTTTGCAGGCGTACCTTCCGCCTTCGGAGGCGGCCGCGGCGGCTTTGCGGAGCATGCGGGTTCGCATACGGGAGCGCTTCGGGGTGGCGACGACGGCGGGATACGGGCCGAGGTTCCTCCATTCTACGGGGCAGCTTCACAAAGGCGACGGAGGGAACGGGCTGTTCGTGCAGATCACGACCGACCACGGCGAGGACGCGGACATACCGGACGAGGCCGGGGAAGAGGGGGCTTCGCTCACATTCGGGGTTTTGGAGGAGGCGCAGGCTCTCGGCGACCGCCGGGCTTTGCTCGACGCCGATCGGCGTGTGATCCGGGTCCATCTCCGCCGGGACGTTCCGGGCAACCTCAAAAAGCTCGCCGATTCGCTGTGAGAAAGAAACGGGGAAATAAAATCCGGCGTCGGGTGGGCGCCGAGTTTGGGAAAGGAGAAAGTGATGGCCGAAGGAACTTATGTGATGGGCATTGATTTCGGGACGGGGGGTGTCCGGGTCGGTATTTTCGACACCGAAGGAAACCCGACCGTCTTCCACGGAGTCGAGTGGGAAACCGAGTATCCGAGGAGCGGATGGGCCGAGCAAAACCCGAACGTGTGGTGGTCGTCCCTCGTCGAGGCGACGAACAAAGCCATCACAGACAGCGGCATGTCCCCGGAGCAAATAGCCGGAATCTCGACCGACGCGACGGCCTCCACCGTCGTCGTCATCGGGGAGGACGACGAGCATCTCCGACCGGCGATCATGTGGATGGACGTGCGAGCCTCCGAGCAAGCCGCGAGGCTCGCCGACACCCACGACCGCGCCCTCAAATACTCCGGCTATGGCGATGTGTCGGCGGAGTGGGGGCTTCCGAAGGCGATGTGGATCAAAGAGAAAGAGCCGGAGACTTTCGAGAAGGCGAAGCACATTTGCGATTGCAATGACTGGCTCATCCACCGCCTGACAGGCGAGTGGGCCTCCTCCATAAACATTGCGAGCGCGAAATATTTCTATGACCGCGACACCGGGGGATGGCCCGAAAGCCTCCTCCGCGCCGTGGATTTCGAGGATTTCCTCGACAAATTCCCGAAGGATGTCCTCGACCTCGGAGCCGTCGTCGGCGGGCTGAGAAAAGAGGCCGCCGAGGAACTCGGACTCGCGCCGGGAACGCCCGTCGCGCAGGGAGCCATTGACGCATACGCGGGCGCGCTCGGACTCGGGGTCGTCGAGCCGGGGAAGCTCGGGCTTATCACCGGCTCGTCACACGTCATGATCGGGCAAGCCGCCGAGCCGATCCACGGTCGCGGTTTCTGGGGTTCGTACACTGACGCCATGATCCCCGGCCAATACACCGTCGAAGCCGGACAAGCGAGTACCGGATCGGTCGTCGCGTGGTTCAAAAACCAGTTCGCGGGCGAGGCCGCCGAGGAGGCGAAGAGGCGCGGCGTGGACACGTACGACGTTCTCAACGAGCTTGCGAAGGACATTCCCATCGGGTCGGACGGACTCATCGTCATCGACCATTTTCAGGGGAACCGTTCGCCGCACACCGACCCGCTCGTACGGGGCATGATGTGGGGGCTCTCGCTCGGCCACACGCCGGGGCATATCTTCCGGGCGATCATCGAGGGAATATGCTTCGGGACGGAGCAGATTTTCCAGGCTATGCGCGGCCACGACTTCGAGCCGCGGATAAACGTCGTCTCCGGCGGCCCGGCGAAGAGCGGCCTGTGGATGCAAATGCACGCCGACGTGTCGAACCTCCCGATATCCTTCACGAAGGTGAGCGAAGGCCCCGTCCTCGGCGCGGCGATGCTCGCCGCCGTCGGAGCGGGAATATACCCGGACGTTCAAACCGCCTCGGCGAACATGGTTCACACCGAAAGAACCATCGAGCCGAACGCGGAGGCGCACGAAGAATACAAATTCTATATGGATCGGTACGTCGAGACGTATCCGAAGATGCGGGATCTCATGCACAAAACCACCCGCCACGAATCGAGCGGAAAATCCGGGAGGACATGACACATTGACCACCATAAGCGTACTCGGCTCGGGGGTGATGGCGACCGCCCTCGCCTTCCCCCTCGCCGACAACGGCCACGAAGTCCGCCTCGTCGGGACGCATCTCGACCGCGACATCATCGCCTCCATAAAAGAGACGGGCATCCATCCGAACCTCGACCTCGAAGTCCCGGAAAGCGTCCGGGCATTCCAAATCGAAGAGGCCGAAGAGGCTTTCGACGGGGCGGACATCGCCATGAGTGGCGTGAACTCCTTCGGGGTTCGGTGGGCGGGGAAACGATTCGCCTCGCTCCTCCGACCGGGGATGAAGGTCATCGCCGTCACGAAGGGGGTGGAGGCCACACCGGACGGCGACCTCGAAATACTCCCCGACATCCTCGCCTCGAAGATTCCATCCGACCTCCGGGAGAGCGTCTCTTTTTCGGCCATCGTCGGGCCGGCCATCGCGGGCGAGGTCGCGGTTCGCCACGACACATGCGTCGTTTTCACGAGCCGGGACGAAGAAATACTCTCCGACCTCGCCGGGATTTTTCGGACGGATTATTATCATGTGTGGACGAGTACGGATTTCGTGGGGTGCGAGGTATGCGCGGCGGTCAAGAATTGTTATGCGTTCGGGGGCGGGTTCATGGACGGCATCCTCGACGAAGAGGGGAAGTCGGAGGCCCGGTACCGCCGCTTGAATTACGGGTCGGCTCTTTTCGCGCAGGCGACGCGCGAGATGAACCGATGGATGGGGCTTCTCGGCGGCGAGCCGGACACGCCGCACGGGCTTCCCGGCGTGGGGGATATGCTCGTGACGAGCATGGGCGGGAGGAACGTGAAGGCGGGGCGGCTCGTCGGGGCGGGCGTTCCGTTCTCCGAGGTGCGGAGCGAGCGTATGAAGGGTGTCACGCTGGAAGGGGTGGCGGCCATCGAGGTGATCGGGGGCGCGCTCCCGAAGCTCGCCGAACGCGGCCTCGTCGCCCCCGACGACTTCCCGCTCATGCGCCATCTTTATGAAGTCGTGGCGAACGACGAGCCGGTGAACATGCCGTGGGAAACCTTTTTCGGCGGCGAGGAGTGAGAATGGCGATGTCCCACCGCCACCGGGCGGGGCGGGGTCGCTCGGTTCTCCCGGAACTCGAACGTTTGTTCACCATGAGAGAGCATGGAGAGGAGAATGGTGGCGAAAGAGATCGGCGACCTCCCGCACGCGCTTGAAAACGAGGACGAATTGAAACGCCGCCTCGACGGAAGGCGGCTCGCCGTTTTTCTCGACTATGACGGCACGCTCACGCCCATCGTGGATCGCCCGGAGGACGCGCTCATCTCGGAGGGGATGCGCGAGGCGGTTCGCGCCCTTGCGAAGCGGTGTGTGGTGTGCGTGGTGAGCGGGCGCGACAGGAAAGTCGTTCAAGAACTCATGGGGATCGGCGACCTCGTCGTGGCGGGCAGCCACGGTTTCGACATATGGAGTCCGGGCGAGGGGAAAATTCAGCACAACGCGGGAGCCGACTCCGGCGGCGTCCTCGACGAGGCGAAAGCTCGGCTGAAAGATGAGGTCGGCTCCATCGAAGGCGTCCTCATCGAGCCGAAAAGCGTCTCGGTCGCGGTTCATTATCGGCTCGTCCCGGAGGGCGAGAGGCCGAGGGTGGGGGAGGTTGTGGACGCGCTCCTCGCGGAGTATCCGGACGGACTCAAGGTGACGCCGGGGAAGATGGTGTATGAGATCC
The DNA here is from genome assembly GCA_013695475.1 of Rubrobacter sp. Taxonomy (GTDB): domain Bacteria; phylum Actinomycetota; class Rubrobacteria; order Rubrobacterales; family Rubrobacteraceae; genus JACCWD01. Next base: position 3,951 of record JACDAJ010000073.1, read on the forward strand.
AGCCGAAGATAGACTGGGACAAGGGGAAGGCCGTCCTTTATCTCCTCGAAGCCCTCGACCTCGATGCGGAGACCACGGCACCGATTTATATGGGCGACGACATCACCGACGAGGATGCTTTCGAGGCTCTCGACGGGTGGGGCGTGGGGGTTTTCGTGGGACATGCCGACGACCCGGAGGTGGCGGATCGAAGCACTTCCGCCGACTATGCACTCGAAACTTTCGAGGATGTGGAGAGTTTTCTGGATTCACTCGCCCGCTGACACCGAGTCCGGGTGAATGGTTCGCGCCTCTCGCCTTTCGTGAGAGCGTGAGAGCGGATTTCGGAAGTATGGAGCCTTCCGAAACCCGGGTTTCAGGCTTCGGGTTTCGGGAAATACTTTCCGAGCGAGCGGCGGCCATGGGTGAAGCCCGCCGGATAGTGTGGCCGGGTCTTTATGAACTCCGCTGTGAGGCGCGGAGCTTCACTTTCACTTCGCACCGCTTCGTGAGATCGTGAGTCGTCTTTCCCGACCTTGCGAAACGCTGTGTGCTCATAGACGATCAAAGACACAAAGTAATCAGCCGGACTCGATCCGGCACGCGCTCCGGCATGGGCATACGAAGGACGCGAATCGGAGTAGTATATACTCATGGTGGTTATCGTAAGGAGGTTCGAGGTGGACACGGCTAAAATTTTCATGAGCGGTCGCAGCCAGGCGGTGAGGCTGCCGAAGGAGTATCGGTTCGAGGGGGGGGAGGTCTTTGTGAAGCGGGTGGGCGAGGCGGTCGTCCTTCTTCCGAGGGAGGATTCGTGGCGGACTCTTTACGAGAGTCTCGGGTCGTTCTCGGAGGATTTCATGGAGGAGCGCGGACAGCCGCCGACTTCGGGGGACGCCCGAGAGCCGATGTTCGGGTGATCCATGCCTCGGAAAATCAGCCGTATCCTCGACACGAACATATGCATATACCTCATACGCGGTCGCTCGCCGGAGGCTCTTGATCGCTTCGAGGAGTTCGAGGTCGGCGAAGTCGGGGTCTCCGTGGTGACGGTTTCCGAGCTTCGATACGGCGTGGAGAAAAGCGCGAGGGTGGAGAAAAACCGCGAGGCTCTCGAACGCTTTTTGTTGCCGCTCGAAATAATGGACTTCGATCTCGACGCGACATCGGCGTACGGTCGCGTGAGAGCCAACCTCGAAAAAAACGGCACACCCATCGGGCCACTCGACACCCTCATCGCCGCCCACGCCATAAGCCTCGACGCGACCCTCGCCACAAACAATACCCGCGAATTCGAGCGCGTTCAGGGACTCCGGATCGAAGACTGGACGATGCCCGAATAGAGAAAATCGCCAAAATCCCCCGCCATCGGAACTCCCGAAAATAGCTTATGTAAAGGGCGCTTTCCAAAAGCTATGTTATGGTGTCGTCGAGAAAGTTTCGTTGGAAGGCGTGGAGCGGTTGAGGGAGGCATGGGATGGGCGGGGGTGTTCGGGAGAGCGAAGCCTCCGGAGCGCGAGGGGGTGAATCTCCGATCCGGCCATCGAAGATCGCGGCGGATGGCGGCGCGAAGAAGGATTGTGGAGTTGGCGGGATCGGCGGCGGCGATTTCGAAGGAGGCCGGATGGAGAACGGCGACACCGGGGCGCGAGAGGCGGAGAGTCTCGAATCGTCCCACGAGAAATTTATGGGTCGGGACGCGGGACGGGGCGGCGAGCGGAGCCTCGTCCTCGCGAGAAGGTTGCCTATGGACGAGCATCCGGTTTCGGCGTATCTCGCGGGACTCGCCGAGAGTTCGCGGCGACCGATGCGGACGAATCTCGAGACGGTGGCCCGGCTCGTGTCCGGAGGGCGGGCTTCGGCGATGGATCTCGCATGGTGGAAACTTCGCTATCAGCATATGACGCTCATCCGCTCGACCCTCGCGGAGAAGTATGCCCCGGCCACCGCGAACCTCATGCTCGCGGCGGTGCGCGGCGTTCTCAAAGCGTGCTTCCGCCTCGGATACATGAACGCCGACGACCTTCAAAGAGCGTCGGACATACCCCCCGTCCGCGGCAGCCGCCTCCCCCCCGGTCGGTCCATCGAACGCGGCGAATTGCATGACCTTTTTCGAGTATGTTATGAAGATGGCAAAAAGGCTCGTGGGACGAGGGACGCGGCGATCTTCGCTCTTTTATACGTGTGCGGCCTTCGGAGGAGCGAGGCGGTCGCGCTCGACCTCGCGGATTACGACCCGGATACTTTGGCGGTGAAGGTTCGGGGGAAGGGCGGCAAGGAGCGGATGGTGTATGCGGAGGGCGGCGCGGATCGGGCGGTGAATGCGTGGGTCGGTTTGCGGGGGAATTCGGAGGGTGCTTTGCTTATGCCGGTGAACAAAGGAGGGAGGATCGTCCACGCGAGGACGGACTCCGGCGGGGAGGCGACTCCCGCCCGGATGAGCGATCAGGCGATATACGACGTGGTGAAAAGAAGGCAAAAAGAAGCGGGCGTGAAAAAGCTCTCCCCGCACGATTTCCGGAAGACCTTCGTCGGGGATCTCCTCGACGCCATAGGCGACCTCTCGGCGGCGCAGCAACTCGCCGGACACGCCGACCCCGGAACGACCGCGAGATATGACCGCCGAGGCGAGCGGGCGAAAAGGAAGGCGGCGAGCCACCTCCATGTCCCCTTCTTCGAGGACGAGACGGGGTGAGCGCGTTCATGCACGTCGAGGGAAGCTATATCCGGTTCGCGGAACATGGGGGGTTCCTCCTTCGAGGTCGCGCTGTTATTGGCGGCTTCAAAAGCGGCTTTCGCCTTTCGCGAGGTCGTGATACGGAATCCGGTTGACAGCTTCGCATCTTTATTTGCGCGGGAGTCGGGAAGGACGAATATCGCCTCCGCAGCAGCGAGCGACGGAACTATTCATCCGGATTCCATATGAGTCGCTCGCCCTCGTTCGCTTTGCGAGGCCGAGAAATGCCGACACCGCGAACTCATGAGGCGGCGCGACTCGCGGATGCGCCTCCGTTCATCGGCTCGACAGTCCCGGTATCTTCCCGTTTCGGAAGGCGTCCACGAAGAGGCCGTGGTCTTCGCGGGCGACCTCGGAGTATCCCATGCCGAACTCGACCATCTCTTCGACGAAGTCTGTCTCTTTGTCGCCGATGGCCGCGACGATCTCGTCCTCAGTCTGGAAGTCCACGAGGGTCGGGTCGGAGTCCTCGTCGGCGACGCAGTGGACTTTGGCGGTGGCGCGTCCGAGATAGTCGAGGACGGCCTCCATCTCCTCCGGCTCGGTGAGATCCGACCATTCGATGTCCTCGACGTACGGCGAGAGCTCCGCGACGACGAAGCCCACGCCGTCCATCTCAGTGTGGCCGAGCCACGGGTCGGCGTGTGCCTGGAGCGCGCGCTGGGAGACCGCCGTGCGGTGGCCGTGGTGCTCGAAATACCCCTCGACGCGCTCGTCGTGGACGATGCGGCTCGGAGCGGCGACGTTTCCCTGTTTCATCGAGAGGATCACGTCGTTCTCAAGGGACTGGGTCGGGCCTTCGACGAGGATGTTGTACGCGGGAAGCCCCGCCGAGCCGATGCCGAAGCCCTTCCTGCCGACGATGTCCTTCACCTCGTATGTCAGGCTGCGGAAGCGTTTTTCTTCGGGGATGGTTTCGAGGTACGACTCGAATGCTTCCCGCACCTTCTCCCGCTCGTCGTCTTCGAGTTCGCGGACTCCGGGGCCGCGGCGGAAGCGGCGGTCGAAGTTCTCGTCAACGAGGGTGGTGTCGTCGAGGAGGGCGATGCGGGTGTTCATGCGGGTTTCGAGGAGCAGGGCGTGGATCCAGCCCTCAGTCGTGTCGAGCCGGAGCGCGAACTCGTGGTCGCGGTCGCTCTCGACAAAGTAATGAACCTGCTCAAGGTACGCCCGAACATACGTCTCGATGAGGGAAGCTATGTCCTCGTCGGAGATGGCCTTCGACCACGCGAGGAGGGCGACGCTCGCGGCCATCCGCTTTATGTCCCACGTGAAGTGGCCGAGGTATGCTTCGTCGAAATCGTTCACATCGAAGACGAAGAATCCGTCTCCGGCGAGGTATGTGCCGAAGTTCTCGGCGTGGAGGTCGCCCTGGATCCAAACCCGGCTCGTCCGCTCGTTCGCCCACCGATCCTCCCCACCCTCCATGTCCGCATAGAAAAGCGGCGCGCTCCCCCGGTAGAAAGCGAAGGGATCCGCGGCCATCTTCCGGA
>JACDAJ010000157.1 GCA_013695475.1 Rubrobacter sp.
GGCGACCACATCCTTCTCCGAAACTGGCACGGGAAGCTCATAAGCTACGTCCTCCCGTTGACGGTCATCGAGGACGAGCCGGATTTCTCCGCGCTTTATCTCGCCGCCGGAACCCCGATCAAACAAAGAATGATGCCGGACGGAACGCCGCTCGACCGGAGCTTGTCATACGCGGAGCGGTCGGCGGTTCCGATCAAAGTCGGGGACGGAACGTGGGCGGAGAACTCGGTTCTCATGCTCACGAAGCCCGGCGAGGCTCATTCTTTTTGGGCGTTTTGGCGCGACGCGGACTGGGAATTCCTCGGATGGTACGTAAATTTGCAAGCTCCCCTCGAACGGACTTCGCTCGGCTTCGACTCCTCCGACCACGTCCTCGACATCACCGTGGATACGGACGGATCGTGGGCGTGGAAGGACGAAGACGAGTTCGAGGACGCGAGGAAAGTCGGACGCTTCACCGACGACGAGGCGGACGAAATACTCGCCGAAGCGGAGCGGGCGGCATCGAAAATACGAAACCGCGGGTGGCCGCTCGGGTCGGCGTGGGAGGAGTGGAGGCCGGAGATGGAATGGACTTTGCCGGAGATGCCGGAAGGATGGAATCGGGTATGAGCATCACAAACCAGCGGGAGTTCTTCGGGATACCGCCCGACGTCGCGTATCTGAATTGCGCGTACATGTCCCCGCAAATGAAGAGCGTCGGGCGGGTCGGGAAGGAATGGCTCTCGCGGAAATCCCGTCCGTGGGAGATCACGCCGGATGACTTTTTCACCGAGGCCGAGGAATCGCGCCGACTCTTCGCCGAACTCGTGGATGGGGAAGCGGAAGGCGTCTCCATCGTCTCGTCCGTGAGCTATGGAATCTCGGTCGCGGCGGCGAACGTGGAGGTCGGGCGCGGGGATTCCATCGTCGTCCTCGATGAGCAATTCCCGTCGAATTATTATGTGTGGCGAGAACTTGCGAAGGAGAATGGCGCGAAGCTCACCATCGTCCCGCGCCCGAAAGACCATGACTGGACGCGGGCGGTTCTCGAAAACATGAACGAGTATACGTCCGTCGTGGCGGTTCCGAACTGCCATTGGACGGACGGCTCGCTCCTCGACCTCGAAAGAATCGGGGAGCGGGCGCGTGAGGTCGGGGCGGCGTTTGTTGTGGATGGGATCCAATCCCTCGGGGCGCATCCCTTCGACGTCGAGAAAATACAGCCGGACTTCCTCGTAGCGAGCGCATACAAATGGATGCTCGGGCCATACGGCGCCGGGTTCATGCACGTCAGCGAGCGGTTCCGCGATGGAAAACCCCTCGAACATAATTGGGTGAACCGCGAAAACAGCGAGGATTTCACGAGCCTCACCGAATACACGGACGGTTTCCAGCCCGGCGCGAGACGGTACGACATGGGCGAGCGAGGGAACTTCCTCCTTCTTCCCATGGCGAACGAGGCGATGCGACGGATACTCGAGTGGGGGGTCGGGAACATCTCGGAGAGCATCGGCGAACTCACCGACCTCATCGAAGCGGAAGCCGCCCGGCGGGGCATGGAAGTCGTCCCGAAAGACAGGCGGGCGCGGCATATGGTCGGGCTTCGGATCGGCGGAAGCGCGCCCGACGACCTCGCATCGCGGCTCGCCGAAGAAAACGTCTTCGTGAGCGTGCGGAGCGGGAGTGTCCGGGTTTCGCCCCACATATACAACGACGAGGGTGACATCGAGAGGCTGTTCGATGTTCTCGACCGGGTGGTTCCGGGAACACATTCGGCGTAGCGGCTTTATATCGGACTTTATATCGAAAGGGGACGCATGAAGATCGGGCTTCAAATTCCACGGTTCACATGGCCGGACGGAAACGAGGGTATCGGGCCGAAGCTGGCGGAGATCGGGCGAAATGCCGACGAGGCAGGGTTTGCGAGCGTGTGGGTTATGGACCACTTCTTCCAGATCGAGATGGTCGGCGAGGCCGAGGAGCCGATGCTCGAAGGCTACAGCGCGCTCAGTTTCCTCGCGGCCGCCACCGAGCGGGCGAAGCTCGGAACGCTCGTCACGGGCGTGAACTATCGCCATCCCGGCATCCTCATAAAAACCGCGACCACCCTCGACGTGCTTTCCGGCGGACGCGCGTACCTCGGCGTCGGGGCGGGGTGGTACGAGCGTGAGGCGAGGGGTTTGGGACTCCCATTCCCTCCCGTCTCGGAGCGTTTCGAGAGGCTCGAGGAGACGCTCAAAATAGCGAAGCAAATGTTCTCGGACGAGGTCGCGCCGCTCGACGGGAAGCATTATCGGCTCGAAGAAACATTGAACAGCCCGCAGGCTATCTCGAAGCCCCATCCCCCGATCATGGTCGGGGGCGGCGGGGAGAAGAAGACGCTCCGGCTCGTCGCGGAGTACGCCGACGCATGCAATCTCTTCGCGTTTCCGGACGGCCTCGATCAACTCGAACACAAGCTCGATGTATTGAAAGGACACTGCGAGAACGTCGGTCGGGATTATGCGGAGGTCGAGAAGACGACCCTCGGCACCGCCCACCTCGCGCCAGGCAAAATGAGCGTGGATGACATCATCGAGCATTGCCGAAAGCAAAGCGAGCTTGGCGTGGACCACGCCATTTTCAACATGCCGAACGTGCATGAGATCGAGCCGATACGTCGCTTCGGGGAAGAGGTCATTCCGGCGGTGGCGAAGTTGTAACGCGGAGCGTGGGCGACATCGCTTCGAGAAATTCGAGCAAACCTTTCGGAAACACGGGGCGGCTTTCTTCCCGGAACCGCCCCATACTCAGCCATTCGAACGGAAGCTCCGTCCCATCTTCCTCCCGAATGGTTTCGGGGAACCTTTCGATGCTTCCGGCCTCGGTGAGAAAACAAAAGACGGCTCCGCGCATGACCTCTCACCCATAATCGAACACATCTTCGAGGGCGCCGAGGAAAACCGGAGCGACGACCTCGACCTCCATTTCTTCCCATACTTCCCGAACCATCGCGTCTTCCGGAGATTCGCGCGGCTCGACCGTTCCTCCGACCGGGATGAGGAAATCGCCCCTCACGGAGTCCGCTCATTCGATGCGGCATTCTCTCTGTGGGAGCGCGGGCATCTTGCCCGCCTGAACGGCGAGCGAATTGAGGGCGGAAAGCCGCCCTCGTGAAGCCGCCCTCGAAATAGGCGCGTCTTTTTACCCGGACTCGGTATCACGGAGTCGGAGGCGACGGAGAAAGGGAACTTTCCGTGCGCGTGGAATATGCACGACGACCTCCGAAGCATCTCGCTCATTTCAGTTCGTCGAGTGGAATCGCCTCGGTCGTTCCGGCCTCCGGGTCGAGGACGGCATATTCTGCCCCGGTTCGCTCCGCGACGAGGGCGTGGCGCGACAAACCTTCGCGCTCGTGTATCGTGCCGAGGGTGTCGGGGAGGTCGAGATGGGAAGCCCGTTGCCGGAAATCCTCCGCTTTTTCCGAGGAGGTGAAGAGCGCGGCGACGAGGATTTCGCCACCGCTCTCCTCGACGGTGATGAGCGGCGACTCCCCGGCCTCATCGGTGAAAAAGTGGAGCGGGAACGGGAAGCCGCCCGACTCCTCCGAAGAGCGGGCGGCGACATCGGGGGCATGGAAGAGTCCCGTCCCCCGCTCCGCGACAACGAGGAGGAAATCCACGCCGGGCATCGTCGCGTATCCCTCGACCGAGGCGCGAGTTTCGAGTACTCCGGCTCCGAGGTTCGAGAAGGAACCCATGCCGAACGATTCCGCTTCTTCGGAGAATTCCTCGGCGATTTCACGGGAGGAGAATAATGCGCCGACCTTCGCCGCCTCCCCGCCGACTTCGGTCTCTTCGAAGATGTCGCCTCCGTTTTCGTCGGTGAGTTTGAAGAGGGGCGGTTCGGGAAGCTCCTCCAAACTCAGTTCGCGGTTCGGGTCGGTCATCCCTCCTCCTCGCGGTGGACGAACTGTTTCGCGTCTCCGGAGGGGAAAAGGAGGGCGGCGAGTATGGCTCCGGCTCCGATGGCGAAGAGCGTCCAGAAAACCGGGGAGAGCGAGGCCGCGAGGGTGGCGGCGAGTTCGTCGTATGCGGCGGGCGGTATTTCGGCGCGGAGGGTCGGCTCGAGGAGGGCGTTCGGGTCGGAGAGGAGGTCGGCGAGGTTCTCGTCGCCCCCGGCGGCTCGCTCGGCGGCGGCTGTGTACCGGTCGCCGAGTGAGAAATTGAGGAGCGCGCCCATGATGGCGACCCACACGACGCCGCCGATGGTCCGGAAGAACACGATGGATGAGGTGGCAATGCCGCGCCGACTCCACGGCACGGCGTTTTGGATGCTCACGAGATAGCTCGTCGCGGTGAAGCCGAGTCCGAGGCCAATCACGAACGAAGCGGCGACCACATAAACGAGCGACGTACCCCGATCCATCGGCACACATAACGCCGCACCCGCGAGCATGAAGAACGAGCCGAGGATGAGCGTCGGACGGTACCCGGTTTTGAGGAGCATCCTCCCGCCGACGAAAGAGGCGATCGGCCATCCGATAGAGACGGAGGCGACGGCGAGTCCGGCGGTGATGGCGGTTCCGCCGAGCGCGCCTTGTATGAAGAGAGGGACGTAAACCGAGACTCCGAAGAGCATGCCGCCGAGTGCGAAGTTCCCGAGGGAGGCGACGGAGAAGAGTCGGTTCGCGAAGAGATCCATCGGGACGATGGGGTTCGACACGCGCGTCTCGACCCACACGAAAAGCACGAGCGCGAATATCCCGCCCGCGAGGAGGGAGATCGTCGGGAGCGTAATTTCCGGAACGCTCCCGCCCCCGAGGAGTGCGAAGAGGACGGCGAGAAGGCCGCCCGTGAGGAGTGAGAAACCGAGATAGTCGGCCTCGCCGGAGCGTCGCCCGAAGCTCTCGCGGAGGGCGAAGAAGAGGATGATTCCGGCGACGAGGCCGAATGGGATGTTTATATAGAAAACCCACCGCCACGAAAGATAGTCCGTCATGAGGCCGCCGACGGCGGGGCCGACGAGGGCGGACATCCCCCACACCGCGCCGAAGAGTCCTTGAATTCTCGCCCTCGTTTCAAGTTCGAAGATGTCGCCGATTATGGTGATGGCGACGGGCTGGACGGCCCCCGCCCCGAGTCCTTGAATCGTGCGGAATATGATGAGTCCGGTCATCGAATCGGCGGTTCCCGAGAGGATCGAGCCGAGGAGGAAAAGGAAGATGCCGATGAGATATATGGGCTTCCGGCCGTATGTGTCCGAGAGTTTGCCGAAGATGGGGCCGGTGACGGTCGCCGCCAAAAGGTACGAGGCGAAGACCCACGAATAAAGTTCGAGGCCGCCGAGTTCGCCGATGATAGTCGGCATGGCGGTTCCGATGACGGTCGCGTCGAGGGCGGCGAGGAAAGTGCCGATGAGCGTCGCCAGCGTTATGAAAATTTTGCGGCGACGGCTAAGTCCCAAACATTTCCCTCCGGGGCGGCTCGCGGAGCGGCTCGCCTTTGGCTCGCCGCGCATTTCAGCCCGCTTCGCTCGTCAGCTTTTCAGCAAAGACGAAAGAAGGCCGGCTGCGATATTAGCATCACGGCCTCACGAAATTTGTGAACGTGAGCGATCGCCGCAATTCACACCGACTCCGAATGCACGATGACGCTCGACGCGGAGGGGAGCGGTCAGCCGAACTTCACATCCCACAAAGTGGCGACTCCGAATGCGAAACGCGAACCACCGTTCTTAGCTGACGAGCGAAGCGTGCGCGTTTCGCCAAAGGCGAAACGCTAAATAAGCGACTTCGAGCGGAGGAGTTGTTTCGCTATGGAGACGAGTTCCTCGGTGTCGAGTGGTTTGCGAAGCACTTTGACCGAACCTTGCATGCGGTCGGCGAGGGTGCGTGCCGCCGGGTCTTTTTTGGCGGCGGTCAAAACGACGGGTATTTTCGCGGTTTTCGGCATCGCTTTGAGGCAATGGCACGTCTCGACGCCGCCCATCTGGGGCATCGAAACGTCGAGGACGATGAGGTCAACTTTGCGGCTGATGGCTTCTTGGAGAGCGCGTTGTCCGTCGGATGCGCGGACGACTTTGAACCCCGCTTCGGACAAAGCGTCGCTCGCTTCGTCGAGGGCGATTGGGTCGTCGTCGGCGATCATGACCGTTGACCGGCTGGATCTCGTTCTTTCCACGGGGAGATATTTTACACCCGTTTATCTTTCTCGCTAGGTTTGCTCCGCACATGCGGCGCGTGTCCACGGCGTGATCCGAGTCCCTCGACCGCCTTTTGATATGGGTTAAACTCACGATGCCAGATTGACCTTCCATACGCGAGAGGTGCGGCGTGCAGCAAAAGGACTCGAAAGACAAATACTTCCGCAAAGGCTTCAAGATGCGGGGCGACATTCAACATCTCCTCGACCGCGACTACCGATCCGAGATCGTCGAGAACATCCGCGAGAACGGAAACTCGATGGAGGCGGGCGGCCTCACCATCCACCTCGCCGACGAGTTCGGGTTTTGCTACGGCGTGGATCGCGCCGTTGACTACGCCTTCCAGACCCGCGAGAAGTTCCCCGACCGCCGCATCTTCATAACCGGGGACATGATCCACAACGCCTCCATGAACGACCGCCTCCGCGACATGGGCATCGAGTTCCTCTCCGAGGGCTTCGACGGCCGCCCCGACGAAAAGTTCGACGAACTCACCGAGGAGGACGTCATCATACTCCCCGCCTTCGGAGCGCCGATTGACTGGGTGAAGCGCCTCCGCGACAAGGGGTGCATCGTCGTGGACACGACGTGCGGCTCCGTCCTCTCGGTGTGGAAGCGCGTAACGAGGTACGCCGGGAAGGGCTTCACGAGCGTCATCCACGGAAAGTATTATCACGAGGAAACTCAGGCGACGGCCTCGCAAACGTGGAAGGACGGCGGCAACGGGAAGTTCCTCGTCGTGCGGAACATGGCCGAGACGGGCTACGTGACAGATTTCATCCGGGGAAACATGGACGCCGCCGAACTCACCGAGAAGCTCTCGCACGGCATGTGTCCCGGCTTCGACCCGGACGAGGACTTGCAAAGCGTCGGGGTCGCAAACCAGACCACGATGCTCATGAAAGAGACGATGGAGGTCGGCGAGGAAATCCGGAAGGCGATGTCCGACCGATACGGCGCAGAAAACCTCGACGATCATTTCGAGCTATTCGACACTATATGCTCCGCCACTCAAGATAGACAAGATGCCCTCTTCGAGCTTCTCGAGAACGAACTCGACGTGATGGTCATAGTCGGCGGATACAACTCCTCGAACACGAACAATCTCGCGATCATCGCGAAGGAGCGCGTTCCGCAGAGTTTCCACATAGCGAACGGCGATTGTATTTCTGGTGGCTCCATCCACCACAAACCACCCGGCACCCCACTCGACGCGAGGGAGGAGATCGAGGAGAAAGAGTGGCTCCCCGAAGGCCCGGTGCGAATCGGCCTCACCGCCGGAGCCTCGACCCCGAACTCACAGATCGGCCTCGCGGTGAAGAATCTCCTCGAAGCCCGCGGACTTTCGATGGACGAAGTGCCGGGCTGAGAGCCGCGACGAACCGTCCGCCACAAAGCGCGGAAAAGCCCCGCTCCGAAATGGAAGCGGGGCTTTTTGTTTTTGGCGTTTTTGGCTGAAAGCTGGCGGCTAAAAGCTAATTCCCGACGGGCTGTCCGATGAGGGCGGCGGCTTTCTCGGCGGTGCGCCGCCCCTGATAGCGAGCCGCCGCGAGGACTTCTTCGCTCGAGCCGTTTTCTCCGCCGTCGCTCGAACTCACGCCGTACGGGTTCCCGCCGGAGGCGAAGATTTCATCCGCCGTGTATCCCATCGGGACGATGATCGAACCCCAATGCGCCATGACATTGTAAAGACTGAGAATGGTGGATTCCTGCCCACCGTGCGCATTCCCCGCGCTCGTGAAAACGCCGACGGCCTTGTCGGCGAGCTTGCCCTCGGCCCACAGTCCGCCTTGCGCGTCTATAAACTGCTTGAGCTGCGCCGATACGTTCCCGTACCGCGTCGGCGTTCCGAAAATGTACGAGTCCGCCCACAAAAGGTCGTCCGATGTCGCCTCGGGTACGTCGCTCGTCTCCTCGATGTGCTTCGCTCACGCCGGATTCGCCTCGATCGCTTCCCGCGGAGCGAGTTCGGCCGCTTTGCGAAGCCGAACCTCCGCTCCGGCCTCCTCGGCACCTTCGGCGACCGCCTGCGCGAGCTTGTGTACGTTCCCGGTCGAACTGTAATAAATTACCGCGACTTTCGTACTCATCTTTCTCCTATCTGAAATTTCGTGTATTTTATTTCCGGGGTCTGTTTACCCGAACGGCTACCAGAAAAACCCTATGGCTGCGTCGAGGCTGTACGCTCCGGCTCCGGCGAGGATGAACGTGAGCGCGACGACACTGAGCGCGAGGTTGTATTCGTATCCGCCTTCGGTGGCGAAGAAGCCGTTGCCGAGGTGGACTTTGACCGCCGCGACGGCCATCGTCGCTATGAGGGCGAGGGCGGCAATGGGCGTGAGGAACCCGGCGGCGAGGAGGATTCCCCCGACGAACTCGGCGAGTCCCGCCGCGAGAGCCATCGCCCCGGCTGGCTTTATCCCGAGCTGTCCGAAGAACCCGGTCGTCCCTTCGAGTCCCGGCCCGCCGAACGAGCCGAACAATTTCTGCGCCCCGTGAGCGATGAATATAGCCCCGATCACAACGCGCAATATGAGCAAAGCAAGGTCAATCATGATGATTCTCTCTCCTTATATTTCGCGGATTTTCCGCTAATTTCCGACGGCGCGAGTCGCCGAAGTCGAGGTGTTTATCGGTTCGAGGTTCGCCTCGATCTCCGCCCTCCGTCCTTCGAGAAACGGCGGAAGGACAAGTTCCACGCCGAGCTTCTCGTCGCCGATGCTCCCGATGCCCGGCTCGTCGGTCGCGAGCTCGAACAAAACCCCGTTCGGCTCCCGGAAATAAAGGCTTCGGAAATAATGGCGATCCACGACCCCCGACGAGGCCATCCCGACCGCCTCGACCCTCCGACTCCACTCCTCGATCTCCGCGTCGTCCTTCACCCGGAACGCGACGTGATGCACACCCCCCGCCCCATAACGCGCCCGCGAAAGCTCCGGCCTCCCCTCCACATGAACCTCCGTACCCGGCCCGCCGACCCCGCTCTCGAAAACGACGACCCGAACGCCGTCGGCATCATACTCCGCACTCCGTCGGAACCCGAGAACGTCTTCGAGGATGACCGCCGTCGGCTCGACGCTCTTCACCGTGAGCCGCACACTTTCGAGGCCGCGCACCGCATATTCCTCCGGCACATCCGAACCCGTCCACGCATCGCCCGCCTCCATCCCCTCGATGCCTTCGTCGGCCACGAGGCTCATCCGATGGCCTTCGAAGTCGGCGAAATCGAGGCTCGAACGACCGTCATGGCGAGTTCGCACCCCGCCCCGCTCGACACCCTTCTCATCGAAGCGTTCCGCCCACCATTCGAGGGCATCGCCGCTCGGAACGCGAAGCGATATGTTCGATACCTCGTCGCGTCCGGGGCGGTTCCGGGCGGCTCTCGGAATGTCGAAGAACGTCACGATCGTCCCGGATTTCGCCCCCTCGTCGCCATACGCGAGGTGGTACATCGAAACATCATCCTGATTTATGCTCTTGTAAACGAAGCGCATCCCAAGCACATCCGTATAAAACGCCGCGTTCTCCGAAATCCCCGCGCTCACCGACGACGTGTGATGCAAACCGCCGATCTCCATAGTCTCTCCTTTCTAAGTTTACCGATGAACTTTACGAAGTCGAAGTTTACCGTTAAACTTTCATATGTCAAAGAAGGAGGATGGAGAAAGTTTCATGGCGAAGGACATTCGGGACATGCGGAGTTTGAGGCGTTCGGGGGTGCTTGCGTGGTTGCGGCTGGCGCGGGTTTTCGAGAAGACGGAGCGTGCGGGCGAGGCGCAATTGCGGGCGTGGGGTTTGAACATGGGTCAGTTCGACGCGCTCGCGCACATCGGCGCGGCGGAGGGTCTCAGCCAGGGTGAGTTGGCGCGCTCTCTCCTCGTGACGAAAGGAAACGTCACGCAGCTTCTCGCGAAGATGGAGATGCGCGGCCTCATCGAGCGTCGTTCGGAGGGTCGGACGAAGCGTCTCTTTCTGACCGGAGAGGGGCGAACGTTATACGACGAGGTCGTACCGGCGCACGAGGAATTCATCGCCGGGAGGCTCGACGCGCTCGACGAGGACGAGCGAAAAACCCTCCACGAGCTTCTCCGAAAGCTCGACCGGGACATCGAATAATCCGCGCCGCGAAGCCGCGTGAAGAACCTCGACACTCCGCGTCACCGCCCGCGCCACCGGGCGGGAGTGGGAGATCTCGTCGCTCGCTTCGGGAAGGCATTCGTTTTCCCTGCGGATATGGAGAGTTCGTCCGCGTCCCATCCGGTGTGGCCGGATCCGGCATCGAGGACGGCTCATACCGAAACCGGACGAAGAACCTCGCGTTTCGGAGACGAGGTTTCGGAGACGAGCCGAGCCGGAAAAGCGACCGCACGGAAACCGAACCGGAAGCACTTTCGGAAGAAATTTCCGCATCGTATTCGTGCGATCCCGGCCTCTCGATCCCCGGTTCGCGCCCGAAACTTGTTATAAAGTCCGGGTTTGCTTCGGAGGATAAACATAACCCGGTACGTCACGCCGCTCCGCGAGGGCGGCTCGCTTCCGGCCATCGTAGAGGGCGACGACCTCGGCACATACGTCCTCAAATTTCGGGGGGCCGGACAGGGACGGAAAGCCCTCGTCGCCGAGATCATCGCCGGAGAAATCGGAAGGAAACTCAGGCTTCCGGTGCCGGAGATCGCCATCGGGAACCTCGATGCGACGCTCGCCCGCTCCGAGCCGGATCCCGAAATTCAAGACCTCATCCGGGCGAGCGAAGGCGCGAACCTCGCGATGGACTATCTCCCCGGCTCCCTCGGCTTCGACCCTCTCGCCTCCCCGATGGACTCGACGCTCGCATCGCGCATACTATGGTTCGACGCGCTCACGACGAACGTGGACCGGACTCCGCACAACACGAACTTGCTTTTGTGGCACGGAAAAGTGTGGCTCATTGACCATGGAGCTTCGTTGTATTTCCACCACGCGTGGAAGGGTTGGCGAGAAAAAGCGCGACTCCCGTTCACCGCGGCGAAGGATCACGTCCTCCTCCCCTTCGCTTCCGAAATCAAGAAAGTAGACGGAGAGATGGCCGCGTCGCTCCCCGAGGACACATTGCGTGAAATCCTCCATCTCGTGCCGGACGAATGGCTCGAAGGCGAGCCGGGCTTCGAGAACGGAGACGCGGTTCGGGAGGCGTATTTCGAGTACCTTTCGGCGCGGCTCGGGGAGCCTCGAGAATGGGTTCACGCCCTTGAGGAGGCGCATGTCGCGGCTTTATGAATACGCCATTTTGCGTGTCGTCCCGAGGCCGGAGCGCGGAGAGACGATAAACGCTGGCGTCATCGTCCATTGCCCCGAGACGAAGTTCCTCGGAGCGAGGATACACCTCGACGAAGAACGGCTGCTCGCCCTCGACCCGAGCCTCGATCCGGAGTCCGTGCTGGCGCACCTCGAAGCGATGCGGAAAGTTTGCCTCGGCGGGCCGGAGGCCGGGGCTTTGGGGAGGCTCTCGGCGCGGGAGCGTTTCGGGAGGGTCGCCGCGCCGAGAAGCACGGTCGTGCAGCCCGCGCCCGTCCATACGGGGTTCGCCGAGGAGCCGGAGAGGGCTTTGGATCTGCTGCTCGAAAAAATGGTGCTGCCGACCGGCGAAAGGGATGTTTGAAGCGGTTTTCAGAAAGGCCGACCTTTCTGAAAACCGCGCTGTCAGCAATTAGCCGTCAGCTGTCAGCCAACCACAAAAAGCCGATTGCTGGCGGCTGATCGCTTTTCCACAAAGCGCTTCAGGCTGCGGTCCGCGCCGATTTCCCCGGACGCGCGGCGTAGGCGACGAGGATCCAGGCCAGCCCCCAGAGGATCCAACCGACCGCGTTGCCAAACCACAGGGCCGCCGTGCCCACGATGAGCAACGGACCAACCCAACGCGGCGGAGTCCCGGCCCTCATCACGCCTGTCCCGAGCAACAAATATCCGGCGCTCATCAGGATGACACCGACGACGTAAGCCGTCCCCCAGCCCAGAAAAACGCCCTGACCGACTCCGATCAGCACGTACGCCATGCTTCCGGTGTTGACGAACTCGAAGAACGGGAGTCCGAAAACGTGACCCGACCCGGCGAGAACGGTTCCGACGAAGGCGGCGAGGAACCCCGCCGTCCCGACGCGTCCGAGGCTGCCGGAGTGCGTGGCGCGCAACCAGACGAGAGCGGCCGACAGCGACAGCAGCGCCGCGCCCTCGACCATCAAAACCAGGTAACCGGAGAAAGAGTCGAAGAGGTAGTACTGCGGGTTCGCCAGGATCAAAGCGCCCTCCAGCACGCAAAGAGTCCCGCCGAGCAAGGCCACCAACCACCCGACGGAGTTCGGCAACCTCACCCGTTTCCACCCGGTGGCGGGAAGAGGATCAAACCCATCGGACCCTCACCAGTCTCCAGCCGCTTCTCGACTTCGAGGGACTCCATCTCGACGACCGCGACGGCGTCCTCCCCGGTGACCGCGACATACGCGAACGCCCCGTCCGGGCGGAAAGCGACGTTGGCGTTGTTCTCCCCGACTTCGAGGCGCGTGAGGAGGCTGCCGTCCTCGGGGTCGAGGATCGCCACGTAGCTTTCTCCGGCCATCGAGACGAAGTTGTAACGACCGTCGGGCGAGAAGGCGATGGTGACGGGCTGGCTGCCGACCTCCTCGGTGTGGAGCGTTTCGAGCGTCCGGGAGTCGAGGACGACGTTCGAGCCGGAGGCCGTCTGTACCCAGACCTCGTTTCCGTCCGGGGGGACGCGCAGCATCCAGGGCCGCGAGCCTTCGGGGAACTCGACGCGATCCGTTATTTCGAGCGACCGCGTGTCCACGACCGCCAATGTGTCTTGATCCCTTTCGGGAACGTAGCCGAACGAACCGTCCGGCGAGAGGTCCACGTCTCACGGATACGCCCCGGTCTCTATTTGCCCGACGACTTCCCCCGCTCTCGGATCCACGACGGCGAGGAAGTCGTCCCCCGCGACGTTGACGAAGCCGCGCCGACCGTCCGGCGTGAGGACGAAGCTGTGTCCCGGCCCCGCGCCGCCGGTCGGAACCTGTGAGACTATCTCGAAGGTCTCGGGATTTATGGCGATGGCTCGGACTTCTTCTTCGGGATAGTCATAGGTCCATATGCTCTCGCCGTCGAAGTATCGCTGTTCGCCCGAGAGCCAGCGCACCACGGCGTTCGTCGGACGGCTCCCGGTCACCTCGTTGGTCGCGGGATCGAAGAGCGTCACGTCCCCCGAGCCGGTGTTGAAAACGATGCCGCGCATCGCGGCGGCCGCGCCCGCCGCCGCCGTCGTTCCCGCGGTCGTCGGCTCCGACCCTCCCCCGCTCTCTCCGCCGCATCCGGCGAGGATGAAGGCCGCCAGAGCGCCGCCGGACATCCCGAGCATCCTCCGCCGGGTCATCGCCCGCCCGAGAAAAGGAGCCGCCCCTTCGAGGTCTTTCGCGATGTCGGACGAACCGCCCGACGAGGCGAAGGGGCTTCAGGCCGGGTTCGTGGCGCACCTCGGGAGCTTGCTCGTAGTCCACGGTTTGATCATCGTAGCCTCCTCCTCGCTTATATGTCTTGTCCGTGCCTCTCCATACTCACACGAAATGTCGAATATTTCCACGAAGGACTCGTGAAAGACTCTCGAAGAACTCTCGAAGAGATTGCCCGGTGCGTCGAGCGTATGTTATGGTTTAGATCATGTTTGCAACGCGCAAGATAGCACGAGAGCTTCTGCCACTGGTCGTCATAGCGTGGGCGACTTTCGCGATCCTCGGCGGCGCGCTCAAGGCCGTCGAGACGGGCGGCTCCCCGGACGAAGGCGCGGCCATGAGCGCGGGCCTCGGCCTTTGCGCCGTGAGCGTCGCCGCCGTTTTCGTCGGCACGGGCCTCGTGAAACGCTTCCACCACGCGAGGAGAGCTTTCGTCGCGGGACACCGTGGAAAAACATCGGGCCTCTTCGCGCCGCCGCGTCCGATGGCGTATATGAGGCCGCCGCCGGAGCTTCATCCGCTCCAGATTTCGCAGGTTTTCCGCACATAAATTTGCGGCGCTCGCCGGAAACACGCGCGATCCCCGAACGATGTCGGAAACTTTTCTTTCCCACCGTCGGGCGCGGGGCGTTCCGTTTCACGCACTATTCCACGCACTCCACCGAGTCCGAAGAAGCACGGAGGACTTTCCACGTTTGAAAGTACGAAACCGAAGAAGACCGGGTGAATCGAGGCAACGCGGGAGGAAATCCTTCCCGAAGCGCGACGACGGTCATGGCGATGATCGGACGCGGGGCGGGTTCTCGAACATCCTTCTCATCGCGTGCGCTGTTTTCGCGATGCTCGTGGCCGGGGATCACTGGCTGAACTCCGGGCAAGTTTACCGGGGGGTCGAGGTCGGGAGCGTGGCCGTCGGGGGTCAGTCTCCGGACGAGGCTCGCTCGGACATCGAAGAAAACGTCTTCGGAGCCATTGAAGAGATCGAAGTCGCCGGAACCGGAGCCGATGGGAACGCTTCCATCGGCGGGGATCGGCTCTCGCTTTCTTTCGATGCGACCGCGACCGCCGCCGAGGCATACGCCGTCGGGCGCGAAGGAAGCATCCCGAAACGACTCGCCGACCGGATGCTCGCCGCTCTCGGGATGGTCGTAATTTCCCCGGCGACCGATTATGACCCGAACGATGCACGCTCGGCGGTCGCCGCCGTCGCCGCCGAGATGGACGAGGCTCCCCGCGACGCTTCCGTGGAAGTGCGAGGCTCGGAGGCGAACGTCGTCGAGGCCGCCGATGGATACGAAACGGATGTCGAGGCGACGCTCGAAAGCGTCGAGCGGGCGGTCGTGGAGGCGACGGGAGAGGCGGAAATATCCGGCGAACCACTCGAACCCGCCGTCCCGACCGAGGCCGCCGAACGCGCCGCGTCCGAGGCGAACGAGGCGATGGAGGGCGGCCTCGCGTTCTCGGCGGACGGCGAAAGGTGGGACATCCCCCCCGCCGCCGTCGGAGCCGCGCTGGATTTCGAGCCGACGGGGGAAAATATCCGCGTCTCACTCGACCGTGAGGCGATGCGGGAGAACCTTTCGGGGGTATATGCGTCGCTCACCGTCGAGCCGACCGAGGCCGGGTATGTGGCCGGGGCGGGGGATGAGATATCCGTCGTTCCGGAAGAGGCGGGGCGTGGGATACGGGAAGAAATATTCATGGAGAGGCTCGAAGCCGGGGTTTTCGAGGGCGAAAGGAATTACGAAATCCCGGTCGCCTCCGTGGAGCCGGAGCTTTCGACTGCCGAGGCGGAGCGGCTGAAACCGACGACGCTCCTCGGGGAGTATGCGACGGATTATACGTGGGACACCGACCCCGGAAGGCGGGTGAACATGGGCATCGCCTCCGACGCTTTGAGCGGGACTTTCGTCGCGCCGGGCGAGGCGTTTTCGTTCAATGAGATCACATCGCCGCTCGCATATGAACAGGCGAAGGTGATCGTGGAGGGTGCGGCGGAGTACGCCGACGGCGGCGGGGTTTCACAGGTTTCGTCCACATTGTATATGACGGCGAACCTCGCGGGACTCGAAATTTTGGAGGCGCATCCCCACTCCGCCGAGCTTCCGTACATCCAGCCCGGACTCGACACGACGGTTTGGTTCGGGGCGCTCGACCTCCGCTTCCGAAACAATACGAGTGGATATATCTTCATCCGGCAATGGCAAGGCGAGGACGGTTTGAACCATGCCACCATACACGGCACGCCGACGGGCAAAGAGGTGTCGGTGACCTCCGACAAAGTCTATGACGGCACGGACGCCGAGGGGGATGCGGTGACGAGATGGGCGGCGAACAAAACCATCACACAAAACGGAGAGGTCGTCGAGGACGGCGTTTTCCGGACGGTCACGTACCGGGAACTCGAACCATACGAAGGGCCGCCCCCGACAACGACCGGACAATAAGCTCGACTAATAAATTGGAGGAATGAAGTTGCGAAGAATAATTTCTTGGGTCGTGAGTTTCACGATGGTCGGTGCCGGGCTGCTTTTGATCGGCTTTTTCTTTCTCGGGGGAACGTTTCCGACATTGTCGTCGTCGGACGGCGAAGGCTCGGGGGGGTTCAATGTACCGGAGATACAAAGTTCGTCCGGTGGGGATGACGGCGGCCCGGAGGACAAAACGCTCACGCTCGACGTGCCGGGGATGGAGAGGATCGAAGCCGACGAAATCCCCACCGCGAGGGGCGACGACCACGACGCTCTCCGGGAGAACGCGGGGATTCACCTCGACGGGACGGGCTTTCCGTGGCAGGAAGAGTCAAACGTGTACATAGCGGGACACCGCCTCGGGTATCCGGCTTCGGGGAGCTTCCTCGCATTCTATGACCAGCAAAACCTCGAAGAAGGGGATGAGATCTTCGTCACCGACTCCGAAGGCGCGAAGTACACGTACCGCGTCTTCGACGAGTTCGTGACGGACGGCTCCGATCTCTCGGTCACGGAACCCGTCGAAGGGAAGAACATCCTCACGCTGCAAACATGCACGCTCCCGGACTACTCCGACAGGATCATCACACAAGCGGAACTCGTCGAAGTAGTCGAGGCGTGAGGGGGTCGCTTCGCGTCCCGGCATGAGTGGGGATGAAGACTTCGTTTCTTTGGGGTTTCGTGAGACGCGACGCGCCTCACGAAATCCGCTGCGAAGAGGCACTTCGAGCCTTCGCTCGTCATCTCGCTTCGCGGCTGTCCGGTCAGCTTTGTCGGGTGCGAGCCGCACCGGAGGCGGCCATTCGTTTACGGTGGCTTTGTTCAGAGCCGCGCCCCGGACTGGCTCCGTTGCTCGACTGTCGCCATCTCAAAAAAGCTGAAAGCGAGCCGCTTCTCACGCTTTCACACTCCGATCTCGACGAGTTTGCGGGCGATGTCGGTGAATTCCTGGCCTTCGATGGCGTTCGAGGCGAGTCCCTTCGTGGAACCGTCGTCGAAGGTTATTTGCACGGATTCCTCACCGGGAGCCTCGCCGCCTTCGAGGACGTTCTTTATTGCGACGGCGGCGCCCGCGACGACCCCGAGAAAAACGAGTCCTTTGAAGAGCTTCCTCATTTAATTTCCCTCCCCGCTCATTGCTTTCTCGACTCCGCTTCGGGCGTTCCGCATGTCGTAAAGGACGAGTCCGACGCGGGCGTCCGTCCCGGTTGTGGAGGCTATGGCTCCGCCGTTTTCGAGCCTCGCCATGAGGAAATGCCCCGACCCGGTCTTCACGCGGACTTGCGTGGTGTGTTCTTTGCCGTCTTCGCGGGCCATCCTCTCGGAGAGGCCGACGAGCGCGGAGAGCATAGCGCGGGCGCGTTCGCGGTCAACGCCCTCGGGGTGGGACGAATAAAGCAGCTTGCCGTCATTCGAGATCACCGCGCACGACTCGATGTCGCCCGAGAGCGAGCGAAGCTCGGAAACGAGCCGCTCGAGTTCGCCTGAACTTTTCACGTCATTCTCCGTCAAAGCATCCTCCATCCTGTGAGACTGTGAAACGAAGAGTATATCGTCCCGCACCCTCCGGACACACGCCCCGCCGCTTAACAAGCGAATGTTGAAATGGTATATTGCCCGTGGCTCGGGGCGTTCCTTCGGGCTTTCATTTCGGGCGATTAGCTCAGCGGGAGAGCGCTGCCTTCACACGGCAGAGGTCGCTGGTTCGAAACCAGCATCGCCCACGGGAGAGCCGTCCTAATGGGGCAATCCCAGTTTACTACCGATACCCGAAACAGGTCCAGATCGTCGAGAGGATAACGGCTCCTCTGCTCAAAGAACTCTATGAGAGCTAAAAGATAGCCTCCTACTGCTCTGGCTTACGTTGTGCCAGCTTCCGTATTCCGGGTACCTGAAGGGCATTCTCTGTAAGGATGTCTGCGAGCTGGTAACGTCGGCTAGAGTAATGGGTGGTTAGGTGAGAATTACGCTCCGTAAGCTGGGAGTTGCGTTTTTCGGCTTCCGCCAATTGAGCACGGGCTTGCTTGAGTTCGCGGTTAAATTCGTTTGCGACGTCGACTAACTCTTCTTCCCGGCGCAGCAATCGTAACAAGTCCAGCCGTTCGCTAAACAACTCGCTGAGCTCGGCTAAGGAGTGTCCGGTTTCGTCGGCATCCGTGTCAGGATAAACGATCCCCAGCCTGCTGGTTGCCAAACCCGGGCCCAGGTCCCCGAAGAGGCGGAAGTGGTACTTCTGCTCGGCTCTCTCCATAAAATCCACGACCCCCGCCTGGATGGAAGGCCCCCAGGCGTACCGGCAGTCGTCCAAGATCGCGACAGCGTGAGGGTTTCTCTCGAAGATGGCCTCCAGGTCCGCCCGGACCCCTTCTCTGGTGTGCAGTCCGTCTACGAATGCCAAGAGCGATGCGTCGTCTGCGGGCTCCGGCGCCGGTACTTCCACCTTTTCCGGGACTTCGGGGGAGCCTTGTCGAATACCCACTCGGCCGCTCCCTACGACGCCCACGCAGAGCCGTATCTTCTGCTGCTCGTCGCCGAACTCCGCGAGCGCCGCCTTCGCCACGTCCTGGACCCTGAGATTCCGTAATGGTTCGGGATCAATGCCGCCACCCAAAACCTC
>JACDAJ010000159.1 GCA_013695475.1 Rubrobacter sp.
GACTCGGGGAGCCGACTTCCGTGATCATCGCCCACGTCGGGAGGGGAGGCGGCATTCTGAGCGGCAAATGGCGCGGCCTCCGAAACCTCCCCTCCCCCGAACGGGCGGCGCGGACGTTGTGGAAATAACCCGGCGGACATGAGAGGAACGCGGCTCCGCCATGCCGGACTTCGCACCGATCCCGACCGAGAAATCACGTTTTTCGGGGAGCGGGCGAGAATAAATCGGAGGTTTCCCAAAGAAAGGGGGTGTCCCCGAAAAGGAGACACCCTCTTTCCGACTCACGAAGCGAGGTCGCTTCGCTCCCGGTTTTTACTGATTCACCTCCGGGAGTTCGAAGCCGATGGCTTCGGCGGCGTCTTCGGGGTTGGCGAAGAGGAGGACGCGGTCGTCCATCTTGACCATCCGCCCGTAGTGGGTGGAGGTTTCGATCTCGAAGTCCTCCGGGGTGAATTCCTCCACTCCGAGGGCTTCGGCGATCTCGTCGAGGTCGAACTCGAGCTTGTCGGAAGCGTCTATGCGGACCATGGCCGGGAAGCGTGTGATCTCCACGCCTTCCTTCTCGCCCATAACTTCGGCGACGGCGTTTCCTTCGACGCCCGCGCTCATCGTGACGCCGCACATGTTCGACGGGGTGCGCTCGTACTCCAATTTGTTTTCGCTCATGCTTTCACACCCTCGGGAACTTTGAGGCCGAGCTCGGAGAGTATCGCCTCGAACCGGGCCTTCGCCCTCTCGAACGACCTGTCGAAGCTGTTCGGCTGTATCTCCGGCTCGGACCATATCGGCTCGAGTCCCTTCGCCGCCGCCATGCTGTACGGCACCCACTCGCCGAGCCACTCCTCCATGGTCTTCCGGTTGGCGTCGCCGTGCTCGGGGTCTTCGAGCATGTCCTTCATCATGTCCATCGTGTATTTGAGGTCGCGTTCGTTGAACTCGCGCTCGCTCACGCCGATGATCGTCGAAGACAGCGAGTCGCCGTGCGCCGGGGCGAACCGCATCATGAACTGGCTGCGGAAGAGTTCGCTCACGAGCGGCTCGAAGACGATGTTCGAGGCGAAGGTCGTCTCGGCCCAGTCTTTCGCGTTTATGAGGCGCTCGACGTTCTCTCGGACGGCCTGCCACGCCGGGTCGTTCATCCAGACTTCCTGGTGGATCGTCCCGTTGAATTCGTCGCCGAATATCTCCTCAAGCTCCATGTTGTAAAGGAGAATATCCTGCGAGGTGCGGAGCTTGTGCATGCAGTTCACCGCGATGGCGTTGTTGTGCATATTGCTCATCGCCATTCTTTGAGCGGGCATGAATACGTACATGCCGAGTCCGTGATCGGCGTGGGCGAACGCGCTCATGTGCTTGGCTAGAATTGTCAGCCAGCTTTTTTTCCAGTCCTCGAAGACGTTCTCGGACTTGGCGTTCTCGATGGATTGGCGAACCTGGCGCACGGAGTTCGAGCCGTTGATGTATATAGTGCGCTCCCACTCCTCGTTCGGGTCGCGGAAACGGTGCCAGTCGGAGGACTTTATCTTCGTCCAGTTCGCATCGTATCCGATATCGCCGTTCGCCCAGCCGAGGATCCAGCCTTGCGTCAGGTATTTGTCCGGATCCGGCTGAACGTCCACCGTGACGTCCTCGTACTTCGTCGCCCTCCGTCCTTTCGGCTCGAAATAGTTGTACGACCGACTGTCGGTACCCGCGAACTCGGCGGCTCCGGCCTCGGCGTCGGTCAAGACGATGGGGGGTATGCTCCTCGATCCCCTCCCGGCCCCTTTGGTAATAGCTTCCTCAGTCACAGACGGGCAACCTCCTTTCCCTGTTTCGTTGCCCTCGTTTGTTTACTGCGTTCCCATCTTCGTCATCCGTACAAAGGCACCACCCCTTTCCCTTCCCAAAGTGTTCGTCATCCCGGCATTCCGGGGAAGGTTGGCCCGCTCTCTTCCTTCTTCTCGGAGCCTTCCATCTCGCCCGTCGTCGTGAACTTGTCGAAAAAGACATGTTCCTTGTCCACGCCCATCATCTCGAGGATCGGCACCGCCGCGTCCACCATCGGCGGCGGCCCCGCGAGATACGCCTCGGTGCCCGTGAGATCTCCTTCGAGTCGCTGCATGACATCCGTGACCATCCCCGTCTCCCCATCCCACTCGTCGCCGTCCTCCGGCTCCGAAAGCGCCGGGACGAATTTGAAGTTCGGGAGCTTCTCCTCCATCTCTTTCAGTTCGTCGAGGTAGAAAAGGTCTTTCTTCGTCCTCGCGCCGTAGTAATAAGTCGCCTTCCGCTCGTTCCCCGTCTCGACCATATGGCGGAGTATCGAGAATATGGGAGCCATCCCCGAGCCGCCTCCGACCATGACGATGTCGCCGTCGGACTTCTCCCGCAGCGAGAAGACCCCGAACGGAACCTTCACCCGCATCTTGTCTCCGACCTTGAGTTCGCCGTCAAGCATCCCGGAGAACCGGCCGCCCGGATATATTTTTATGATGAACTCGGCCCGCTGTGAAGTCGTCGTCGTGTTCGCCATCGAATACGCCCGGTGCGTCTCGCTTCCGGGGATATACAACTCGGCGTATTGACCGGGCGTGAAGTTCATCTCCGGGGGATCCACCAAATTGAGGACGAGCTTCCGAATGTCGTGGGTGAGTTCTTCGATCTCCTCGACTTCGGCGTGGATCATCTGTATCGGGATGCCCGTCTCGAGCATGTCCTCGTGGTACGCGATGAGTTCGACTTCGAGGTCGCTGTACGCGTAGGATTTGCAAAGAAGGACGAATCCCTCCTCCTCTTCCGCCTCGTTGAGAGCGAAGGTCGAGAAGGGATCCATTTCGAGGTCCCCGTCGAGGAGGAACGCTTTGCAAGCCGAACATTGCCCCTGACGGCAGCCGTGCATCAAAATGACACCCTGCCGGAACGCCGCGTCGAGGACGGTCTCCTCCTCGTCAACTTCGATCTCGATGTCAACCGGATCGAAGTACACTTTGTGCTTTTTCCCCATAGTTCGGCTCCTCAGCCCCTTCGACGTATGACCTTGCTTTCCAATTTCTCCGAACCCCTTCGGTAAAAAGAGATCGTATAGACGATACATCGCTTAGTCAATATGTTTCTATATGTTTATATTTCCAAAATATTCGGAACGGTTTTGGAAGTGCCTCCTTTTCCAACATTGCTGGAATTTCCGGCGAAAAGAAGAGGAGCCGGGAAATCCCGGCTCCTCGAGTGTCGCTCTGAGTGTCCGGTTAGAGCGAGTTGTTTATAGTGAAGCCTGCCTTGTATTCTTCGATGTGCTTCTCGCGCTCCTCGTCGGACATTTGGTTGAGGAGTACGTTGGGGCTTGCGAACTCGATGCCCCGGATGTTGTCGAGGGTCCACATCTTGTCCTGCTCCATGATGACGTGCGGCTGCGGGACGAGGGTGTGGTTGTCGTT
>JACDAJ010000081.1 GCA_013695475.1 Rubrobacter sp.
CGGGTCTTCACTTTGTCGCCGACTTGTTTGCCGATGGCTTGGGGTTCGGTGTGTTTGCGGAGGTCTTTCACGTCCGGAGCCATGCGGTTCCGGATCTCGAACATCTCCCGCTCTATGCGCTCTGGTATCTCGCTCACGATCTGAACTGTTCCTTGATCCACTCGACATTTTGCTGGAACGTCCGTATCGAATGGTGCGGTTTGGGATCGAGCTTCCTGAGAATGTTCGCCCCCGCCCCCGCCAAAACCAACCCGATGACGAGCAGTATACCAGAGACGATCAACGCCGATACCCACACCGGAAGCCCCGCAACCTCGTTCAAAACGTATATCCCCGTGACGGACATGAACACGAGGAAGAGATGCAAAAACACCCCGCCCACAGACAACAATCCACTCGCAAGCCCCGTTTTCCGGGCGACCGGAGCGAGTTCCATTTTCGCGAGTTCGACTTGTTTGTCGGTGAGTTCTTGTAGTTGCGGACGTATCGCCTCGACTATCTCTTTTATGCTCCGGTCCGAGGGATCCCGACTGTCGGGTTCCATCAGCCTCTGTCTTTGCTCCGTCATGCATCGCCCCTTTCATCCCGGAAACTTCCCGTGTCATTACCCGTCGCGCTTCGGATTTTAACTTGTTTCGACTCCCGGATTTTTCGTATCCAACATAGCATAAAGCACGAAATCCGACTCCTTGATGTAATATGGGATGGAGTTTACTAAATGTTGGGTTCACAGGGGGAAGGGAGTCGGTTTTGAGGCTTTGCGAGGCGATCGGCATCTCTTCCGGGGACATCGCGGCGTTCGTCGGGGCGGGCGGGAAATCTAGCGCGATCCGGACCGCAGCCGCCGAACTCTCCGCCGCCGGACTCTCCGTCATAGTCGTCCCGACAACGAAGCTCATGGTCGAGGAAGCCGAAGCCATCGGCCCGATCGCCGTCTCCGAAGACCCCGCCGAACGAACCGCGAAGATAAAATCCGAACTCTCGAACTCGAAAACAGTCGTCGCCGGAAGCGCCATCATCTCGAAGAACCGCATCGGCGGCGTCGAACCGGACGAGGTCGCCGCCCTCTCGAACATAGTGGACGTCGTCCTCGTCGAAGCGGACGGCGCGCGCGGCAAATGGATGAAAGGCACCGCCGAGCACGAGCCGCCCATCCCCGCCTCGGCGACCGTCGTCGTCGGGGTGTCGCACATCGGCGCGTTCGGCCTCGCCGCCACCGAGGAGAACGTCCACCGCCCGGAACTCTTCTCCGCCCTCACCGGAGTCGGCCCCGGACAAAGCATCACAGCCCGCGCCATAGCCCTCGCCCTCGCCGACGGCTCCCTCGCGAACCTCCCCGACAAAGCCCGCTCCACCGTCCTCATAACCGGAGTCGGCCCCGGAAAAAGCATGTCCGACGCCTCCGTCGTAGCCCGCGAACTGTGGCGGGCCGGAGTGAAAAACGTCATCCTCTCATCCCTCACGAAAGAGCCGCCGGACCAGATCTGGATCCCGTGAAGTCGCTTCGCTTGTCGCTCCCTTCGGTCGCTCCGGTTGGGTCGCTTCGCTCCCGGTTATTGGTTATTGGGTTTTTGTTTTTGCCAATAATCAATAACCACAAACCAATTACCAAATGAAAAAGCGTCTCTTGACCACCGACTCTCTCCTCTGTATCATTGTGTCATAAATATAAGACAATGATGCAGAGGAGAGAGTCATCTGGATCGAGGTTGACACGAGGAGTGGGGTTCCCATTTACGTCCAGATCGTAGACCGGGTGCGGCACGCCCTCGAAGTCGGGGGGCTTCGCGCCGGGGACAAGCTGCCGACCGTCCGCGCTCTGGCGGAGGAACTCACGATCGCGCCGAACACCATCGTGAAAGCGTACAACGAGCTTCGTCGGATGGGAATCGTCGAGAGCCGCCCCGGAGTTGGAACCATCGTGGTCGAAGGCGTCGAGGAAATTTCGAGGGAGCGGCGGGTCGAGGCCGTTTATGAGCGGCTTCGGGAGATTGTGCGGGACGCGGCTTCGCTCGGGATTTCGCAGGATGAGTTGTGGGAGCGGGTGGACGCGGAGTTCGAGCGTGTGAGATTGTAAACTCCACCAGCGAAACGGCACGAGAGGAGCGAACCATGAGCGTCGCCCAGAAATTCGACGGACTCATAAACGAGGTCGAAGACAAACTCGGGGAGAGGATCGTCGCCCTCCGGCGCGACATCCACCGCGAGCCGGAACTCGGATACGACACGAAGAAAACCGCCGAGAAAGTCGTCGCCGCCCTCGACGGACTCCCGCTCGAAATACAAACCGGAGTCGCCGAGAACGGTGTCGTCGCGACTTTGCGAGGCGGGGGAGACGGCCCGACGGTCGGGCTTCGGGCGGACATGGACGCGCTCCCGATCCACGAGGAGACGGGTCTCGACTTCGCCTCCGAAACCGACGGGAAGATGCACGCATGCGGCCACGACGGCCACACGTCCATGCTCGTCGGCGCGGCCCACGCTCTTTGCGGAATGAGGGATCGCCTGAACGGCACGGTCAAATTCTTCTTCCAACCCGCCGAGGAAGGCGGGGGAGGCGGGAAGGTCATGGTCGAGGAGGGCGCGCTCGAGGGCGTGGATTCCATTTTCGCGCTCCATCTTTGGCCGGGGCTTCCGTTCGGGGTGGCATCCACGAAGGGCGGTTCGGTCATGGCCGCCGCCGACGCCTTCGAGATGGAGGTGAGGGGAACCGGGGGACATGGGGCGATGCCGCATCTCGCATCGGACGCGGTGGTCATGTCGGCGCACATCGTCGCCGCTTTGCAAACCCTCGTTTCGAGGGAAGTCAATCCGGTGGAGCCGGCGGTTGTGACGGTCGGGGAGATCGGGGCCGGGACGGCTTTCAACATCATCCCCGAAACCGCCCGAATAGGCGGAACCGTGAGAACCGTGTCGGACGAAGTAAGAAATCTCATACCCTACCGGATGGAGGAACTCGCCAAAGGAGTCGCGAACGGCATGCGAGGCGACGCGACCCTCGACTATAAATTCTCATACCCCGTCACGAAGAACGACCCCGAAGCCGCGAGCTTCGCGCTCGATGTCGCGTCGGGGCTATTCGGCGAAGAAAACGCCGTCGAGGCGAAAGCACCCTCGATGGCGGCGGAGGATTTCGCGTATATGCTCGAAGAGGTTCCCGGCGCGTACGTGTGGCTCGGAGTGGGGGATGTGTCGGGGCTTCACACGCCTCAGTTCGCATTCGACGAAGAGATATTGCCGCGGGGAGCGGCGTTGCTCACGGCGATGGCGGTGGAATCGCTGTCGTAGCTTGTCAGCGCGAGCGAAGCGAGCTACGATCCCGGCGGATTCACCAAAAACTGAAACCCCTCCGACTGCCCCGCGAGGATGACGATTATGAGGATCAAAGCCCCGAGCGGAATGAGAGTCGCGAGCGCGGCTTTTTTCCAGCTTTCGTTGAGAATTTCTTTGACTCCGACGGTGGCGACGTATGCTCCGTATGGGATGGCGAGGAGCGGGCCGTATGGAACCCATGCGACGATCCCGATGCCCGACGCATATCCGAGCGCCCGGTAGACGGGGGAAAACTTCGCTCGCGAGGGGCCGCCGTCGAGGACGACGAGGACGAGCGCGGCGAGCATCGAGAGCATGATCGGCACGAGTATCACCGCGACGACGAGGCCGAGGAGCGGCGCGTATATGAGCGAGTATGAAAGCTCCCGGAGCCATACCGCTTGCAAAACGGCTTCGAGGACGAGGTTCGCGTAAAGCACGAGCGAGGCGAAGATGGTCGGGCGGATCGGGCCTCCCTCCGGGTCGAGGTTCCGGAAGAAACGCCCCGGCGCGAGCCATACTTCCCGCAACGCCCCCCGGAAATGCTCCGGCGACTCGGATCTGTATCCATCGTTCCGGTATTCGCCGCCGCGTCCGCTTCGCATTACCCGCCCCCGTCCGCTTCGTTGTCGGTTTCGCTTTCCGGAGCTTCGGTTTCCGATCCCCCGTCCTCCCCGGCTTCGTCGCGTTCGACGGCGCCGATGCGGGCTTCGAGGGAGAGGTTGCGGGCGTCTTCGCTCGGGACGGCCACGTTTATGTTCCCGGTTTGGACGAGTATTCTTCCGCCGCCGGAGAAGCGGCCCGAGAGGCTCGCGTCGCCGGACTCGATGCCCGCCTCCAAAGTTCCGATTACGAGATCCGTGAGATCGACATCCCCGGAGCCGACTTCGAGGTTCACTTGCCCGGTCTCGGTGGTGACGTTTTCTATCTCCACATCCCCCGCCGGAGCCTCGACGCTTATGGAACCCCCCGCGTCCCGCACGGAGACGTCCCCGGCCTCCGCCACGACCGACGTGCTTCCCGAGAGTCCCGAAACCTCGACCCTCCCGGCCTCGGAGGAGACTTCGACGCTCGCGCCGGGCGGGACGCGGACGGCGTAGTCCGCCCCGGTGTTCCGGCCGCCGCTCGTGGCTATGTCGAAGTCCGAGCCATCGCGCGAGATGTCCACTTCGATATCGGCGGCCCTTTCCCGCGCGGAGGCGGGGTCGCGGGCGACGGCGTGTTTCGTGGCTTCGTACTCGATGGCTTCGAGGTCTTCGACGCCCTCGATGGAGATTTGCCCGTGGCCGTTCGAGAGGCGGATGCTCGGCTCGGGGCCGGAGTCGAGTGAGTCGCTCGCCGCGCTCGTCCCAGAGAGCGTGTCCCCGAGCGAGCGCCACAAAAAAAGCCCCCCCGCGAGAAGGAGGGCGAGAAGGAAAAGGCCGACGGCGAGGAACACCCACGTTCTCACGGAGTTCCGGCGCCACGATGGTTCCGGCGTGCTTCGATCCGGTTTCTCCTCCGGGGCTTCGCGGTGGGAGCGGCTTTCGCGGCGGTGTTCTTCATCCCTGGGGTTCAAGGGGGTCTCGAGGCTACGAACCCGGTGGCGTGCGGGTCATGGATCCACACGTCCGTACACGTCTTCGAGGCGGACGATGTCGTCCTCGTCGAACTCCCCGAAGGAAATCTCGAGTACCCGGACATCGGCGTCGCCGACCGCCGAGAGACGGTGGACGGTTCCTCTCGGAATGTAAAGTTTCTCGCTCGCGTCCGGGGTGATGACTTTCTCATCGAGTTCGACGCGGGCGCCGGGGTCGAGGACGACCCACAACTCGTCGCGCATGTGGTGGTATTGGCGCGAGAGAGTGCCTCCCGGCGCAACCGTTATGACCTTCACCGTGGACGGGAGGTTGTGCGTATATTGCTCGAAGCGGCCCCACGGTTTGTCCACTTTCACAGAGGGCGGACCTTGATTTGTGCGACTCATAC
Organism: Rubrobacter sp.; assembly: GCA_013695475.1. GTDB lineage: Bacteria > Actinomycetota > Rubrobacteria > Rubrobacterales > Rubrobacteraceae > JACCWD01. The sequence goes on from JACDAJ010000081.1 coordinate 5,281, forward strand.
TCGAGAACCCCTTTCTTACGAAAGGTTAGTTTAGAGCATCGGGGCGCGGTTGTGCATAAAGCGAAAAGCCGCCCGCTAAAGCGGACGGCTCGGGAGGATCACGGGAGAGAGGGCTTCGGAAGCCCCGGCCCAGCTTACTCAGTCATCATAGTCGTCGTCATCGTCGTATCCGCCGTACCCGTCATCGTAGTCGTCGTACCCGTCGTCGTCGTCGAAGTAGACGGGGGCGGGCTGCTCGGCGGGAGCCGGGATCACCGCCGCCGGAGCCGGGGCCGATTCGCTGGCTACGGCGCTCCCGCCAGAGCTTTGACCCTCGCTCCGGTCGTCGCGGTCATCCATATTGCCATCGTCGCCGCGGCCATCGGCGTCGTCATCGCGGTCATCCGCGCCGCTGTCGCCGTCGCTGGCGTTGGCGTTCGCGGCGCCGTCGGCATTGCCGTCGTTTTGGTTGTCGGCGTTGCCATTCGAGTCATCGTCGGCGTTGTCGTCGTCTTCGCGTTCGCGGTTGTCGCGCAGGTTCTCGAAGGATTCGTCGCCGCTTTCGGTGTCGTCGTTGCTTTCGGCGCGGATCTCTCCGTTTTGGGCGTTTTGTATGGACTGGCTGCCTTGTCCGCTTTTCGCCTCGTCGAATTGCACGCAAGCGACCGTGGCGACGCTGAGCGCCATAAGTGCGATGACCGCCCAGATCAGCTTTTCTATAACCTTGCCCACCATCGTCAACCTCCTCGTATCGTCGGTCTATGTCTATGATGGGATTCTCCCCCGACCGGGTTAAACGAGGATGAGGCGGCTGTTAGAAAGCTTTAATTTCGAGGAATTCGCCGAGCCTTTGGGAGAGTTCCGCGACCGTCGGGCGGTCGTCCGGCTCCGGCTCGAGGCAGGCTTCGATGGTTTCCGCGAGCTTTCTGGGAATCCGGCGGTGCTTGTTCACCGGCTCGACGCGGCGTTGGATCTGCTCGTAGTCCTCGTCTTTGTGCTCGGTGTATTCACCGCTCGCCGAGGCTTCGGAGGCATCGCTGTCCTCCTCGTCAACATAGGAGTTGAAAGGAACCTCGTCGGTCGCGGCTTCGAAGAGGACCGCGCCAATCCCCCACACGTCGGTGGCGGGACTCACCATTTCCCCCCGGACTTGCTCCGGAGCCATGTAGTAAAAAGTGCCTTCCCACTTCTTGCCGCGTCCGGGCTTGCGGGCGATGGAGAGGTCTATGATCTTCGCCACCCCCCGCTCCGAGACGATGTTCGACGGTTTGAGATCGAGGTGGAGTATCCCGTGATGATGCAAATAATGGATCGCCGAGCAAAGATGAAGCCCGAGGTGCGCCACGGCCTTTAACGGCAGCCGCCGCGGACTCGTGTCTATGAGGTTTCCGACCGTCTTCCCGGTGAGGGTCTCCACAACGACGGCGGGACGCGGCTCTTTTATAATCTCATACGCCCGCACGATGTGCGGGTGCGTGAACTTGCCGAGCATCCGCCCCTCCCGGAAAAGCCCCCGCGCGACCTTCTCGGTCATGCGGTCGGGGATGGGGGTCTTCACTATGCAGCGCGAGGCCCGCTCTTCGCTCCACACGTCGTACACGTCGAAATTTTTGCTCCTGTGGAGGTGCGCGATGGCCGTGTATCCGGGCGCGATGGCCTCGCCCGGCTCCAGCCCCGGCGGGCCGCCTTTCAGGAAATCCTCGGTGTCGGTCGCGTCGGTGTACGTGAAATCCGAGTCGGTTCGTTCCATTGCCTCTATCATATCTCCGCTGACCACGCTTTCGAGACGGTTGTCTCGTCGTGGAGGCTGTACAGCCTCGCGTACGATCCGCCTTGCGAAAGCAATTCTTCGTGCGTGCCTTCCTCCGTGAGCTCCGTCTTCGAGGACGAGTATCTTCGTCGCCTCGCGTACTGTGAGGAGGTTGTGGGAGATCACGATAGTCGTCCTCCCGCTCATGAGCCGCCGGAGCGGATCCATGACTTTCCCGCCGGACTCGGCGTCGAGCCCGGTCGTCGGCTCGTCGAGGATGAGGACGGGGGCGTTTCTGATCATGGCGCGGGCGATGGCGACCCTTTGCCTTTGCCCGCCGGAGAGGAGCCGCCCTTTTTGCCCGATGACGGTGTCGTAGCCTTTCGGCAGGGCCCGGATGAAATCGTCGGCGTCGGCGGCCTCGGCGGCTTCCTTTATCTCCGCCTCCGTCGCGCCGGGCTTGCCGTAGGCTATGTTCTCGCGGATCGTCCCGTCGAAGACGAGCGTCTCCTGGAGAAGCACCGCGACGTTCTCGCGCAGCGAGCGGAGGGTGAGGTCTCTCAGATCCCGGCCGTCGAGCCGCACCGCCCCCGACTCGGGATCATAGAAACGGAGGAGGAGCTTCGCCACCGTGGACTTCCCCGCCCCCGATGGCCCGACGAGCGCGAGCACCTCGCCCGGCCCGACGCTCGCCGAGACTTCTTCGAGGGCCGGTGCCTCCGTGTCCGGGTAATAAAAAGATACGCCATCGAGCTCGACATGCCCCTCGGCACCTTCGAGGGCGACGGCGTCCTCCCTTTCGACGACGGAGGGTTTCTCGTCCAAAAACTCGATGATTCGTTCGGCTCCGTCGGAGGCCGCGTAGTATGCGTTGAGGAGGCTGCTGAAACCTTTGATCGGCTTGTAGAGCATGCTCAGGTACACGAGGAACACGAGCAGCCCGCCTATCGAGATCCTCCCCTGCGACAACTGGTACGCCCCGAACGCGATCACGACGAGTACCCCGGCGAGCTCGATGATGCTGATGAGCGGCGAGAAGAGCGCGCTCAGGCGGGTTCCGGCCATTTGCGCCTCGAAGCTGCCTTCGTTCTCGCTGTGGAACCGGGCGGTCTCCTCGTCCTGGCGGTTGTACGCCTGAACGAGCGCGGCGTTCGAGAGGCTTTCTTCGGCGACGGCGCTTATGGAGCCTGAGCGGCGGCGCTCCTCGCGGGCGGCGAGCTTGATCTTGCGCGAGAAATGCCTCGCGGCGATCCAGAAAAGCGGCGCGACGAAGAGCGAGACGAGCGCGAGCTGCCAATCCAAATAGAAGAGGGCCGCCGTGAAGAAAATAAGCTGGAAGAAATACGATAGCGCGGCGGCCACGCCGGAGAGGACGAGTTCTTCGATCTCCTCCACGTCCTCGGTTACGCGCGAGAGGACGTCCCCGAGCTGGTGGCGGTCGAAGAAGCCGAGCGACAGGCTTTGCAAATGCTGGAAGAAGCTCGTCCTCAGTTCGACGATGAAGTTCCCGCCGACCCACTCTGAGTCCGGTTTGGTTTCGGGGCGGGCGGGCGGGTATCATCTCCGGTTATGCGAAGATCGGATCCGGAATTGCTCCGGAGCTGTCGCGGAGGCGACGCGCGGGCGTGGGAAAACCTCATGGACAAGTACGAGCGGCTGGTCTTCTCCATCCCGCTCAGCTACGGGCTCTCGCGCGAGGACGCGGCGGACATATGCCAGATCACATTCACCATCTTCATGCGGAGCATGGACTCGATGCGCGACGACAGCCGCCTCGGGGCGTGGCTCTCCACCGTCGCCCGACGCCACACATGGCGAATGATGAAAAAGACCCACCGCGAAAAAGCCGGAGGAGCCGAAGACGTCGCCGAAGGGGATGTCGCCGAAAGCACGGTCCTGTTTCTCGGGAAGTCCGGCGACGATGCCCCCGAGCGGTGGGAGACCATCGAGTGGCTCGATCAAGGACTCTCGAAGATCGAAGGCCGATGCCGGGAACTCCTCACCGCCCTCTATTTCGACGAGGACGAGCCTTCATACACGGAGGTCTCCGAAAAGCTCGGGATGTCCATCGGGAGCATCGGCCCGACGAGGGCGCGGTGCCTGAAGCGCTTGAAGGAGGCTCTCGAAGACCTCGAATGAAGTGGCCGAGGGGAAATCCCGCCCCATGTATTTCCCAGGGTCGAAGCACGCATTACTAGGGCGAGACCAGAAAACCACGAACAGAGCCGGAGAAAGCGAGATGTCGAACTCAAGAAAACCAGGCTTCGATGAGATCCTCGACTGGATCGAAGACCGACTCCCACCCGAAGAGGCGGAGGCCATAGCCGCCCGCGTCGCCGCCGACGACGAAGCCCGCGCCGAGGCCGAATGGCTGAGAACGTTCGGCGAAGCGAGTGAAGGCATCGTCCTCGACTCCCCGCCTTCGGAGGTCCGGGCGGAGATCTCCCGCCGCTTCGAGGGCTTCGCCGAAGGGCGCCGCCAGCCCGGCCCTCTCCGGCGGCTGTTCGCCACTCTCACCTTCGAGGGGGGGATGCAGCCCGCCTTCGGCGTGAGGTCCGTGGCTCCCGAGGCGCAGCGGCACTTTGTGTATTCCACCGACCTCGCCGACGTCTCGTTCAGCGTCCGGCTTCGCCGGGGCGGGGGGCTCGACCTCATGGGGCAGGTTCTCCCGAACGGCGACGACGTGGAGCCGGACGAGTTCGGCGTCCACCTCATACGCGACATCGGCGCCTCGGAGACGGCCCTCGCCGACGACCTCGGGGAATTCGCCTTCGAGGGCGTCTCCGAGGGGACGTACGAGATGATCCTCGCCACCGAGCGGTACGAGATCCTCATCCCGCCCTTCCAGCTTCGCTGATTCCTAACGAAAACGGGGTCTCGCCACTTTCGACGAAACCCCGGAGCCTTTCGAAAACCGGGAAAACCCCGGCTCTTCAAGCTACATTTCCAGAGAAAAAGACCTCATCCGTGGCGCGAGTTCCACGGCGCTGAGCAGCAACATGAGCAGCGCGGCAAATACCGGTGGGCAGTGTGGTGGATCCCGTCATGTTCCCTCCTTCTCGGGAGCGCGAAACCTCGCGCTCCCTCAGTCCACAAACAACTTCTTTATCATGCCTTCGAAACATCAGGGACGCATTGAATAGAGATTAGAAAGCCGCCGTTTTAGTAGAATCCGCCCATGTCCCGAGAAACCGAGACCGAAGCAAGCTTGGTAGACGAGTTGCTCGCTCTCCCGACCCGCGAGCGGCGGATCGATTTCCTGCGCTCCCGAAGCCTTCTCGACCCCGGCGGCCTCGACCGCCTCCTCGACACCGCCGACAACCTGCTTGACAGCGACCCCGGCAAGGCGCAAAGCCTCGCCGAACTCTGCCGGAACCTCGCCGACGTCGCCAACGCCCCGGCCGCCATGCCACGCGCGAACTACATAGTCGCCGGGTCGCGCAACATAAACGGCGACTTCGAAGGAGACCTCGCTTTCACGAAGTTGGCCCACGATGGGTACGCCGCCCTCGGAATGAACGTCGAAGCGCTCCGCACAAACGTGGGGAAAATGGCCGCTCTCCTCGAACTCGGACGTTATCAGGAAACTCTCGACACGGGGCAGGCGACTTTGGATTCCCTCAACGACGAAGGCTATTTGCAAGTGAACCCGACGCAGGAACAGAAAGACTTGCTCTTCGCGCTGGTGCATCAGAATCGGGGCGGATGTCTGGAATACATGGGACAATACGACGAGGCGTTCGACGCTTACTCGAGCGCGGAGCGATTGTATGAAGCCCTCGGCATGACCGAGCGCATGGGCGAAATATCGAGCAACCGGGGGGCGATCCTTCTCAATCTTGGCAAAGCAAGGGAAGCTCTCGAGGCCCATGAGGCAACGGCTGCTATTTTCAGGGAAGCGAATTCTCCTTTGCTGGCTGCTAAAGCCATAGTGAATTTAGGAGAGGCCCACCTCCGTTTGGGAAATTACATGCGAAGTCTCGAAGCCTTCGAGGAGGGACGACGTTCTCTGGAATCCTTCGAGACTCTCTCGGACAGGTATCTACTTTTGCGCCACACCGCTGACGCTTACATGGAACTGAACTTGTATGCCGAGGCGCTGGCGGCCTATCGTGAGGCCGAGGGACTGCTTCGGAATGCGGGTATGGCACACGACCGGGCGCAAGCGTTGTGGGGAATAGGCTCTGCTTTAATGACTCGCTCGGAGATGGGTGAAGCCGGGAGCGCTTTGGAGGAAGCGGCGTCGCTGTTCGAGGAGGCGGGGAACGCGCCGATGCTCTCCGGGGTGATGCTCGAGGAGGCCGCGCTCCTTTCGACGCGAGGGGAAGACGGAGCCGCCAAAGAGAAAGCGGAGGCCGCTATGGATCTCGTCTCCGGCGAAGATTGGCCGGTTCAGCGTTTCTACGCGCACCTTCGCCTCGCTGACTTGCTGTTCCCCGTCGCGGACGAGGTCGAGCCACACCTCCTCGAAGCCCGGCGTTTGACGGAGCGCCTCTCGCTTCCGCAAATGCGGTACCGGCTCAATGAACGCCTCGGGCGGCTTCGAGCGCTTCAGGGGCGCGACCGGGAGGCCGAGGAGCTTCTCGAAGCGGCGATCGGCGACATCGAAGGCCTTCGGGGGACGGTCGCTCAGGAAAATATGCGGGCTTCCTTCCTCCGCGACAAAACCGCCGCTTATGAAGAACTTTTGAAGCTCCACCTCGACCGGGACGGCGAGGTGGAGGCGCGACGAGCCTTCGCGGTCGCCGAAAGGGCGAAGTCGCGCGCCCTCATAGACCTCCTCACGGGCATCGTCGGGAAGGAGTCCGCGAGAGCCATCGAGCCGGGGATGAGGGAGATGTTCCAGACCATGCAGGCGGAACTCAACGACATATACAACCAACTTCTCACCCCCGCCGAGGACGGGAGCGTCTCCCCGCGTGATTTGCAAGGACGAGCCGTCGAGCTTGAGCGTGAGATCGGGCGCCTGCAACTGAGATCCTCGTCTTCGAGCGAAACCCCGGACATGTTCGGTGTCCCGGATTCCGGCTTCGACCGTCCTCCCCCCGGCGCGACGCTCGTCGCCTATCACGTCGTCGGCGACGAAGTCCTCGCGTTCGTCGTCGCGGATGACCGTGTTCGGGTCGCGCGAGATTTATGCGGGGCGGGGGAGGCCGAGAATCTCCTCCGCAGGTTGGACGCACAGTGGGATCGCCTCGGAGCCGGGGTCGAGATACCGGAGAGGCACATGATCCTCCTCGAAAAGTCGGCGCGCCGGATTCTCTCCACTTTGTATGACATGCTCGCGAGGCCGCTCGAAGGTTTCATCGAGGGCGCGAACCTCATAATCGTCCCTCACGGGCCGCTCCATCAAACGCCTTTCCACGCGCTCTTCGACGGCGAGCGGTACCTCATTGACCGGTTCGAGATCTCGTACGCCCCGAGCGCGAGGGTGTTCTCGCTCTGCCACGAGAGAACGCCGAGAGCGATGGACAGCGTCCTCGCAATGGGCGTGGCGGACAAACGGATACCGGCGTCCGTGCGGGAGGCCCGCGCCGTCGCCCGGCTCTTCCCCGAAACGGACGCGCTTGTGGGCGAACACGCGACCGTGGCCGCGCTCGAAGAAGGTGCTTCCGGCAGCGGCGCGCTCCACCTCGCGTGCCACGGCATGTTCCGCTCCGACAACCCGATGTTCTCGTCGCTCAAGCTCCACGACGCATGGCTCAAAGCCGCCGACGTCGTGGGCCTCGACCTCGCCGGGGCCACGGTCGCCCTCAGCGCGTGCGAGACCGGACGCAGCCAGGTCGTCGGAGGGGACGAGGTTCTCGGACTCACCCGCGCCTTCCTCGGGGCCGGGGCCGCGACGCTCCTCGTCAGCCTGTGGCTCGCCCACGACGAAACCACCGCCTCCCTCATGACGAGATGGTACGAAAAGCTTCTCGGCGGCGAGTCTCCGGCGAAGGCGCTCCGGGACGCGCAGCTCGAAGTCAAAGAACGCCATCCACATCCATATTACTGGGCGCCCTTCGTCCTCGTTGGAAAGCGATGAGCGACGGATTCTAATCCCCGTCTAATTCAAGGCTGGGAGAATTCAGGTGGATTCGGTGTATCAGATAGGGTATCCGGCGGCATTGCTTTCATATGGAAGCATATTCGTACGGTTTCGGGAGGCAATTGTGGAAGATCGTAGAAAACTGATCGGGAAGTCCGCCGCGGGAAGGTTCGCCGCGGCTCTTTTTCTGGGGCTGATGATGAGCTTCGCCGTCGCTGTGGGCGTCGCCCACGCCGACGACGATGGAGACGACGCGAGCGGAGATTTCGTGGATGGGCAACTCGTCGTCAAGCTCAACCCCGACCCCCTCACCGGGGGCGGCGCGACGATCGAGGAGATCAACCGCGACTACGGAACCGCCACGAAGGACAAGCTCCTCGGGAGCCGGGGCGTATACCTCCTCGACCTCCCCGGAGGCTCCGGCACGCAACTCACCGAAGACCGGATGGACTCCGACCTTCGGCTCCTCTACGCCGAGCTCGACTATATATACGAAGCCCCCGAAGGCAATCCCAGATATAGGGCTCGCAGCGACGGCGCCCCCGCGACTTCCTCCGACCCGGCTTCGTACCGGAGCCAGTCGGCGCTCGACTCCCTCGGGGTCTCCGAAGCCCATGAGGTGGGCGAGGGGAACGGCGCGGTCGTGGCGATTCTCGACACCGGCGTGGATCAAGACCACCCCGAACTCGCCGACGCCCTCACGGACGAGCGATACAACTACGTCAACGACAACGCCAATCCGGAAGACCGGGGCAACGGCAAGGACAACGACGGCGACGGACTCGTGGACGAGATGGTCGGACACGGGACGCATGTCGCGGGGATCGTGCGCCTCGTCGCGCCGGAGGCGGAGATCATGCCGATGCGCGTCCTCGACTCCGACGGGCGGGGCAACAGCTTCGTCATAGCCGAGGCGGCGATGGACGCGGCCAAGCACGGCGCGGACGTGATCAACATGAGCTTCGGCTCCGCTTACGAGTCCGATTTCCTCGAAGACGTGATCGAAGACGTCTCCGAAGACGACGGCGAAGGATACGAAGCCGTCGTCGTCGTCTCCGCCGGGAACGAGAACTCCAGCGCGAACCACTACCCCGCCGCCGACGACGATCTCCTCTCCGTCGCCTCCGTAGACGCGGCGGACGCGACGAAGTCCGAATTCTCCAACTTCGGGGAGTGGATATCCCTCTCCGCGCCGGGCGAGGATATATACAGCACGTATCCGGGCGGACGGTACGCGGAGTGGAGCGGCACCTCGATGGCCGCGCCCTTCGTCTCCGGCCAGGCGGCCCTCGTCCGCGGCGAGAACCCCGATATAGAGTCGGACTACGTGCAGGATCTCATCAAAGAGACCGGCTACTCCATAGACGCCGCGAACCCCGGCTACGTGGAAATGCTCGGCCGCCATATGGATCCCTGCGCCAGCCTCGGCTGCGGAGGAACTTCAGGCTCCAACCCAACGCCCGCAGAAGCCTCCGATGACGACGATGACGACGATGACGATTAAAGTTTGTTGAGCATAGCCTCCTCGGGTACGAAGAGCCTCGCCTTTCGTTGGCGGGGTTCTTCGTTTTTCCGGTCTGATATGGGATCCGGACAACCACTTCCCGAAAATCGCGCCCCTCTTTGCCCGACTCCCGAACCCGCCGAGCGCGGATCCCTTCACCCACATTGCATATCATGCCGGGCGCGCTTCATCGCCGCGGCTCTCCGCCCGGCTTCGGCGCCAGCCGGACGGCTTTTCGTTTTTTGCGGACGAGCTGAAATTAGAAAGTTCTAATGTGGGGGCCGTCCCCCGGCTTCGGAGTATTTTCCCCCGAAGCGCGGCGCATCTATTTAACAGTTGTGCAACCGAAAGAAGGGGGAAATCATGAATGGAAGTTTCGCTTTTCGGAGGGGCGGCCTCGGAGAATGCACGATTCGCCCGAAAATTAGAGAGATTTCATCTCCGTCTCAGACGCCTTTAACTTTCGTGAAACACACTATGCCCACGATGGAGCCGACGACGGACGACAAACTCGCTGGAGAGGCACGCCAATAATGAAGATACTCATGTACAGCCACGACTCTTTCGGACTCGGACACCTCCGGCGCACGCTCGCCCTCGCCGAGTCGTTCGTCGAGCGCGACCCGCGAACGAACGTCCTCATCCTCACCGGCTCCACCGTCTCCGGCGCGTACCGGATGACGAAGGGAATCGACCTTTTGAAACTCCCCTCCGCCGTGAAGGTCGGCGGCGGTATGTACGAGGCGGACCGGATGTCTGTGAGCTTCGAGGTTTTGAAGGATCTTCGGACGAGCCTCATCCGCACCGCCGCCGAATCCTTCGACCCCGACGTGTTCATCGTGGACAAAGCCCCCCTCGGCATGAAGGGCGAGGTCGTCCCGACCCTCGAGTTCCTCAAGGAGGAGCGTCCCGACACCCTCACCGTCCTCGGGCTGCGGGACGTGATGGACGACCCGTACCTCGTCCGCAAAAGCTGGGAGGAGAAGGACGTCCACACCGTCATCGAAGAGCTTTACGACCTCATCCTCGTATACGGCCCCCGCGAAGTCTACGATCCGCTCCCCGAATACGGACTCTCGCAGGAAACCCTCGACCGCACCCGATACGTCGGATACATCGGGAAGAGCGAGGAGTGCGGACTCCCCTCCGACCTCCCCTTCGAGCCGGGATACGCGCTCGTCACAGCGGGCGGAGGCGGAGATGGCTTCGAACTCATACGCACGTACCTCGAAGGACTCCGGGAGTGGGAGCCTTCCTTCGACTCGATCATAATCACCGGCCCGCTCATGGCCGACGAGGACAAAAAGGTTCTCGAACACCTCGCGAAGGGGCTTCGGGTGAAGATATCCGATTTCCGGACGGACATGGCCGCGCTCGTCCATGGTGCCGGGGCGGTCGTCGCGATGGGCGGATACAACACGACCACCGAGCTTCTCGCGGCGAGGAAGCCCGCCGTCATCGTCCCCCGCGTCGAGCCGAGGGTCGAGCAGCTCATACGCGCCCGCCGTCTGTCCGCCCTCGGGCTCATAGAAATGATCCACCCCGAAGACCTCGCCCCCGCCACCCTCCGCGCCAAAGTCGAAAAACTCATGAAGGTCGGCGGCACGCCGCGGGTGAGAGTCCGCGTGGACCTCTCCGGAGCCTCGAAGGCCGTCGAGTTCGTCCGCTCCGGCTCCTTCAGAAAACAAGCCGCCTCCGAAGCGATCGGCGCGTGACCGTGGCCGCGAAAAACAACCGCCCCATGATAAACATCTCCGTCGAAGTGAAGGACGAAGGCTCCACTTTCACAGTCGAAGCCCGAGCGAAAAGCATCGAACGCGCCATAAACGCCGTGAAGAACCTTTATTCCACGAACAACGCGACGGTCGTCTTCCCGGTCGAGCCGGACTCGTTCTTCGTGGAAGGCGGCGCGGAGTCCATTCGCCGCGAGCCGGGACGGAAGCGACCCATCGAACCCGGTGAGGGCGTGTCATTTGAAGGGGCTCCGCCGGAGGCGAGTCTCCGTGGAGACGGAGCATGCTCCGCCGCCACGCCCGTCGCCACTCGAAAGCAATGCCATGGCGATCATCCGGATCCGGTATCGGATGCGAAGGCGGGAGCATCCCGGAAAAGCGAACCGAGCGCACCCCCACTCCCGGCTTTCACGGGTGGCGCGCTGTGAAGGTCGCGTATGTCCTCAAAAGGTATCCGCGTTATTCCGAGACGTTCATTGTCAATGAGATTTTGGCGCATGAGGCGGCGGGACTCGACGTGGACATCTTCTCGCTCCGGCTCCCCGAGGAGACGAGTTTTCAGGATGCGATCTCCCGCGTCCGCTCCCGCGTGACGTACCTCGCCGCCCGCCGCGCCCGCCTCGTCGAATTCTGGGACACCATCCGCGAGGCGAGCGAGGCCATCCCGGACATCTTCCCGAAGCTCGAATACGCGAAGGACACGCGCCCGGAACTCGTCCTTCAGGCGGCGTGGCTCGCCCGCGAAGCCCGGCTCCGGGGCATAACCCACCTCCACGCCCACTTCGGAACCGAGGCGACCGCCGTGGCGAGGCTCGCGAGCCACTTCGCCGAAGTTCCATACTCCTTCACCGCCCACGCCAAAGACATCTTCCACGAGTACGTCGTCCGCGAGGACATGGAGAGGAAGCTCTCCGACGCCGCGAGCGTCATAACCGTGAGCGACTACAACGTGGAGTTTTTGCGAAACCGGTACGGCATGGCGGCCTCGAACGTGCGCCGGATTTACAACGGCCTCGAACTCCAAGGGTTCCCGTACTCGGAGCCTCGGGAGCGGGCGCCGCGCATCGTCTCCATCGGGCGTCTCGTCGAAAAGAAGGGCTTTCCCGTCCTCGTCGAGGCGTGCAAAGTCCTCGCCGACCGGGGCCGGGTTTTCGAGTGCCGCATCATCGGCGGCGGGCTCCTCGAAGACGAACTGAAAAAACGCATCCACGCTCTCGGCGTCGAGGATTTCGTCGAGATG
>JACDAJ010000082.1 GCA_013695475.1 Rubrobacter sp.
CGCGTAGGCATTCAAATGAACGGCACCGATAAACCCGGCCCCGACCAAGCCCACCCTCACGCGCATCCCTCCTTCGTATACAACGACTGCCTAAGCATTCTCGCCCTGTTCGATGATGGATTCCATCGCGTTCTGGAGGTTCCCCGCCGCCTCCTCCGGCGAGACTTGGCCGTTAAGGCACTCGTTGAATTGCTCGGCCATCTCCAGCGACATGTCCGAGTAGTACGGCGAGACCGGGCGCGGACGGGTGTTTTGGAGCGCGTCCTGGGCGAGGGGGACCACTGGCACGCTGTCCCGGATCTCCTCGTCTTCATAAAGCGTGCTAAGCGTCGGCAGGAACGAGCCTTCGATCGCCTGGAATTTCTGCTGCTCGGACTCGGCGAGGAACCGGATGAACTCCCAGGCCGCCTCCTGGTGCTCGGAAGAGGCGTTGATATACAGCGGCTGGTCGCCGACCGTGCCGTAGCCCGGCCCGCCTTCGCCGGAAGGCAGCTCGGAGATGCCGACCTGTCCCGTCTCGAGCGCCGACTCGCCCTCTTCGCCGACTAGCGAGTACACGTAGGGCCAGTTTCTGAGGAAGACGGCACTGCCGTTTAGGAAAGAGCCGGCCGACTCGTCCTCCGTGTACGTAGCGACGGACTGGGGCGCTATGCCGTCCGAGATCATGCCCCGCTCCGCCGCCAGCCCGGCGACCGCCTCCGGGCTGTCCACGACGACGCGCGTCGGGTCGTCGGGATCGAGGGCGTCGCCGCCGTGGCCCCAGATGAACTCCAAACCGTTGCAAACCCCGCCCTCATAATTGGCTCCCTGGAAGACGAACCCGAAATCCACGTCTGCGTCTTGGGTGACTCTTTCGGCCATCTCTTTTAGTTCGTCCCAGCTTTCCGGAGGTTCGGAGAAGCCGCGCTCTTCGAGGAGGTCAGTCCGGTAATAGAGCAGACCGGTGTCTGTGAACCACGGCATTCCGTAGGCTTTGCCGTCGTATGTTATGGCCTCCACGGAGCCGGGGAGGAAGTCGGAGGGCATGCTCTCGGAGAAGCGGTCGGAGAGGTCGGAGATCCAGCCGTTCGCCGCGAGCTGCGCCGTCCATATGACATCCCCGAGAATAACGTCTATCTCCGAGGCTCCGGACTGGAACTGCGTCCTTAGCTGGTCGAAGCGCTGGCCGGTGTCGGCGTTGCCCTCGCGGAGCACCACCCGAACCTCGCCGCCGCGCTCGTTGAAGCGTTCCACGAGCCGCGCCATCGTCCCAGTGGTGTCGGGGTTGGTGAAGAAAACCAGCTCACCGGATCCCCCCCCTCCACTCTCGCCGCCGCACGCCGCCAGCGTTCCGCTGCCGAGAAGCGCGGCTCCCGCGAGCCCCGCCCCGCCGACCTTCAAAAACCGTCGGCGCGTGAGCGTCCTCGCCGCAGCGATCCTCTTTTTTCCCATCCGCTTCTCCTTCCCAATGGTTCCCGTGACCCATCATACGTGACTGCAGAGACGGACAGCCCGGAGCGTCCCGAAGCTCAACCGACCAACCACTCATGCTCGGGATCATTCTTTACCTTCCACTCGCGCGCCGGCCCGGCCATGACGTTCAAGTAGTAAAGGTCGTAGCCCGGTGGCGCGGATACGGCGTGGTAGCCCGCAGGCACAAGCACCGTGTCTCCGTCGCGGACGGTGAGGGTCTCGTCGAGGGAACGATCCTCGGTATAGACTTTCTGGATGGCGAAACCTTGCTCGGGGCGGACGCGATGATAGTACGTCTCCTCCAGATACGTCTCGTTGGGGCGGTCGTCCCTGTCGTGCTTGTGCGGAGGGTAGCTCGACCAGTGGCCGTTCGGGGTTATGACCTCGACGACGAGCAGGCTCTCAGCGGGCTGGGAGTCCATGAGGATGTTCCTTACTTCCCTCTCCGAGTTGCCGGAACCTCGCGTACTCACCTCGATATCTTCCGGGCCGATCAAACGCTCATCCACCCCGCGCTCCGCCGGAGCGGAACATATCGCCACCTCGACATCCTCCGTCCCGGCCTCCACCCGGTAGCTTGTTCCAGGCGGCAGATACACGGCGTGCGGCAACCCGTCGAAAGGACTCTTTCTCCCGCCGACATCCTCCCATTCGTTCTCTCCGGCGGAGACATTGCACGCGCCGGAGAGGATCACGAGACACACCTCGACACCGTCCGCTCTTCGCTCCACGCTCCGGCCTTCCGCCAGCTTCACGATCTCGAAGCCGACGTGATTCCACCCGGCGGACTCCGGCGTCACTTTGAGTACGCTGCCGTCCGTGTCCGGGCTTTCGCTGCCGACGATCAAATCCGACACGCTCTCACGTTCCTCTCATAGATAACGACGCTCCGTCCTTCGGTTCTCCTCGTACTCCTTGCGGGCGATCCGAACAGACTCCATCCCCGAAACCTCGGCCACCGGCACGTCCCAGAAAGACTCGTAGTCCGGGACACCCTCATAGCGGTCCACCGGGACGTGGATCACGACGGTCGTGTCGAGCTTCTTCGCCTCTTCGAGCGCCTCCTTGAGTTCTCCGACCGTTTGCGCGCTCATCACCGTTGCCCCGAAGCCCTCGGCGTTCTTCGCGAGGTCCACGGGAAGAACGTCGCCCGAGCCACCTTCTTCATCGAGGCCGATGGAGCCGTTCTCGCGGTAGCGGTATTGGGTGCCGAAACCTTGCGATCCCACCGAGCGACTGAGCGCGCCGATGGACGAGAAGCCGGAGTTGTCCACGAGGACGATGGTCAGCTTATAGCCTTCCTGAATGGAGGTGATGATCTCCGAGCTCATCATCAAATACGAGCCGTCTCCGACCATCACGTAAACTTCGCGCTCGGGGTCGGCCATCTTGACTCCGAGGCCGCCGGAGATCTCATACCCCATGCACGAGTAGCCGTACTCGACATGGTAGCCCTTCGGATCTCGCGTCCTCCATAGCTTGTGCAAATCTCCCGGCATCGAACCCGCCGCGCACACTACCACGTCGCGCGCATCGGAGATGGTGTTCACCGCCCCTATGACCGCGCTCTGCGCCGGGAGCGGCTCGTGTTCCCGCGTATACAACCTCTCGACCTCCTCGTCCCACTCCTTCGAAAGACGAGTGTTCCGATCGCGGTAAACATCGTCCACCCGGAAGCCGGAGAGTTTTTCGGAGAGCGCTTCGAGGGTTCGACGTGCGTCGCCGGTCAGCGGGAGTGCGGAGTGCTTGTGGGCATCGACGGAGGCGACGTTTATGTTCACGAACCTCACGTCCGGGTTCTTAAAAGCGGTCTTCGAGGCGGTGGTGAAGTCGCTCCACCGGGTGCCGACCCCGATCACGACATCCGCCTCGCGGGCGACACGGTTCGCCGCGAACGTCCCCGTCGCCCCGACGGCACCGAGGACGCATGGATGGTCGTATGGCATCGAGCCTTTCCCCGCCTGCGTCTCGCCGACCGGAACTCCGGTGGTCTCGACGAAACGTCGCAAAACTTCGGCGGCCTCCGAGTAAATTACGCCTCCGCCCGCCACGATCATGGGCCGCCCGGAGTTTCGGATCATCGCCGCCGCGCGTTCCAGTTCGGTCTCGTGGGGCAGCGGCCGACCTATACGCCACACTCGCTTCTCGAAGAACTCTTCGGGGAAGTCGTGGGCTTCGGTTTGCACGTCCTGCGGAAGCGAAAGCGTCACCGCGCCGGTCTCGGCCTGATCCGTGAGGACGCGCATCGCGCTCATGGCGGCGGGGATGATCTGCTCGGGGCGGTATACGCGGTCGAAGTACTTCGACACCGGACGGAAGCAGTCGTTGACGGAGAGCGTCCCGTCGTGCGCCGATTCGAGTTGCTGAAGCACCGGATCCGGGGCGCGCGAAGCGAACACGTCGCCGGGCAAAAGCAACACCGGCAGACGGTTTATGGTGGCGAGCGCGGCCCCGGTGACCATGTTCGTCGCGCCGGGTCCGATGGAAGTCGTGCATGCGAAGGTCGAAAGACGGTTCTTCATCCGGGCGTATGCCGAGGCGGTGTGAACCATCGCCTGTTCGTTTCGTGGCTGGTAATACGTGAGTTCGTCGGAGTATTCGTGGAGAGCCTGTCCGACCCCGGCGACGTTGCCGTGGCCGAAGATGCCGAAGCAACCCGCAAAGAAGCGTTGCTCCACGCCGTCGCGCTCAACATGCTGGTTCGCCAGGAAGCGGACGAGGGCTTGCGCCGTCGTCAGCCGCACCGTCTTCGTCGCGTTCATCGTGTCGCCTTTCTCGCGGGTTCGGGGCGATTTGCGACGATGGCTGCGGCGGCGTCCACCGCCGAGGCGACGTCGCCGTCGCGTGGGTAGAGGAGCGAGCGTCCGGCGACGAGGCCCCTGACTTGTGGGATCTCCATGGTCTTCCTCCACCCGGAGAACGTCTCTTCCGCGTCCGGGCCGAGGTCGCCGCCGAGGAGGAGCGTCGGGAGGGTCGTCGCCGCCATCACCCGCTCCATATCACCCACGACCGGTAGCTTCAGCCACGTGTGCGCCGAGGTCTCCCCGAGCGCCGAGGAGATGCCGACGGCACGGATCATGGGTTCCGGTTCGTATATGTTTTTTACAAGCCCGTCCTCCCGGCGGCTCGCGAACGGTTCGACCATCGCCATCAAGCCGCGCTCCGCGAGTTCGCCGACCGCCCTCGCGCACGCCTCGATGGTTCGCACGGTCTCCGGCTCTCCGTCGGCGATGCGAAGGAGCATCTTCCCACCGCCGAGGTTCGATCCGGCGATGGACTTCGCCGTGTATCCGGTGAAGCGGTCGTCGAGTTCGAAGGATGCGCCGGAGAGGCCGCCCCGGTTCATGGAGCCGACCACGACCTTCCCTCCGAGGGAGCCGAGGAGGACGAGGTCCTCGACGATATCTGGGCTGCCGAGAAGGCCGTCCACGCCGGGACGCTCCAAAGAAAGCACGAGTCGCCGGAGCAACTCGCCCCGGTCGGCCATCGCCATCGCATCCTCGCCGACGCGGCTTACCCCGCGTGCGGGGTGGTCGGCGGCGACGAGGAAGAGCGAACCCTTCTCTCCGAGGAGCGGACGCCGGGCGCGCGAGGCGAGCGCGTCGAGTATCGCTCCCGGATTCACGGCCCTCGTATGGCTCACGCGGGCGACTATCTCCTTCGCTGAAAGCTCCGCCGCCGATTTTTGCAAGATCTCGGGGTCAAACACTCCCGGCCTCCTCGAGTAGTCTCTCCACCTCCTCCGCCGTCGGCATGTCGTCGGCGCAGGCGAGCCTCGACGCGACTATCGCCCCGGCGGCGCTTGCGTACGCGACCATTCGCTCCGGCTTCCACCCGGAGAGGAGCCCGTGGCAGAGCGCGCCCCCGAAAGCGTCCCCCGCCCCGAGGCCGTTCACCACGTCCACCGTGATCGGCGGCACTTCCAAAACTTCCTCCGCCGTCCGAACGAACACACCCTCCGGCCCCTGCTTGACGACCGCGAGACTCGCCCCGGCCTCCAGCAACCTCTCCGATGCCACGAGCGGGTCGCTGGTTCCGACGGCGACCTCGACCTCGTCGCGGTTCCCGACGGCGACCGTAGCGTGTTCGAGGGCTTCGCCGTAAAATCTCCGCGCCTCGTCTTCGGAGTGCCAGAGCATCGGGCGGTAATCGAGGTCGAAGACGGTGTGGTGATTTCCGTCCTTCGGGCGGGCCGCGAGGGCGGCGAGGGTGGCGGAGCGGCTCGGCTCGTCGGAGAGGCCGGTCCCGGTCATCCAGAAAAGCGGGACGGCGGATATGGCGTCGAAGTCGAGGCCGTCCGCTGTGAGGTTAATGTCCGGGGCTTTCGGCTCGCGGTAAAAGAGGAGCGGGAAATGGTCGGGTGGGAAGATCTCACAGAACGCGAGAGGCGTCCGCAAGTTTGGATCCGTCCCGACGTACCTCGTGTCCACCCCGAACTCCCCGGCGAGGGCGCTTTTCAAATATTCGCCGAACCCGTCGTCTCCGACCTTTGTTATCACCGCCGCCGACCTTCCGAGGCGCGAGGCTGCGACGGCGACGTTCGTCGGGCTGCCGCCGAGGGATTTGGCGAACGTCCGGATCTCCGCGAGGCTCATGCCGATTTGCTCGGGGTAGAGATCCACGCTGATCCTCCCCATCGTGATCATCTCCAGCGAATCACTCATACCGAACCTCTCCGACCAACGACACATTTCGCCCACGAACCCGTCCGACGGCGCTCCCGTAGAGACGGCCCGGCGGGTCGTCTCCCGTCCGCAAGCCCATCCCTCCGCCGGGAAACATCCCGGCGAAAGGAGGCGCGCCACCGGGAGACGCGCCGGTGGTGCGTCTCTACGACTTGTTGGTGGTCCGGGCGAATTTGTCGTTGGTCATACGATCCCGGCATCACGCCGTACCTCCCGCCCCATACGAGGAAGACGCGGCGTTCGCGCCGAGGCGCGTCTCCACAAATTCCAAACTCTTCCGAACGTCGGCGAGCGGCCCCTCGCCCTCCGGCTCCGAGTCGAGCATCACGTCCTGTTCGAGCACGTACCATCCACCGTAGCCTCCCCCCTCCACGAAGCCGATGATGGATTCAAGATCCACGTCCCCGGCGCCCGACGGACGATACATGCCCTCTCGCACGGCCTCGGCGTATGACTTCGTTCCGGCAGCGACGGCGTTCGACAGATTGAGATCCACGTCCTTCAGGTGGACGAGCTCCACGCGCCCGGCGTACTCCCGCGCCACCTCGACCGGATCCGCCCCCCCGACGGCGAGGTGTCCGGTGTCGAGGCAAAGCCCGGCGTCTGAGCCTTCGAGGAGCCGCTCGACGTGGCGGGCGCGCTCGATGAGCGTCCCGAAGTGCGGATGCACGGCGACGGTCAGGCCGCGGCTCTCCGCTATTTCCTCGATCCTCGCTATGCCGTCGAAGAGGCTGCGCAAACCCGGCTCCTCGAGTTCGACCGCTTCGTCATAGCCTTCGAGTCCGGTGACGGCGGCGAGGACGAGGACTTCCGCGCCGCCAGCTTCGAGTAATTTCGCCCGTCGCTCGACTGCGGCGAGTTCCGCCTCGCGGAGCGCCTCGTCGTGGAGGATGGCGGTCACGAACCCGCCGAGGAGGGCCATGTCGTATTCGCCGAGCAGCTTTGACGTGGCTTCCGGGTCGTCGGGCAGAAAGCCGGGCGGGCCGGACTCCATCGCCGCGAGGCCGAGAGAGTACGCCTCTTTGAGTACCCGTTCCGGGGTTAGCTGGCATCCCCAGCCGGGGACCTCGCACACGCCCCATGAGATGGGCGCGCCCGCGATCCTTCTTTTCACGTCTCTCTTCATCGGATTTCCTCCATCTTCACGGGTCGTCTTTCTTTTCTGGAGAGGTCGGCGGCCATCGCGACCCGGAGCGCTTCGAGCGAGTCTCGGGCGGTGCATGGATTTTCGGCCTCGCCCGTCGCGAGCCTTAAAAAATGATCCATCTCGGCGCGGTACGCGACCTCGAAACGCTCGGGGAAGCCCGACCATCCCGGTTTCTCGGCAAGAATGTGGTTCGGCTCGGTGGAGCGCAACGCGACGCGGGAATCGAAGCCGATGGCGAGGTTGGCGTCGGAGCCGATCACCTCGGTTCGCACGTCGTAGCCGAGCGCGTTCTGGCGGGTTCCGGTCGCGACGGCTACCACGCCGTCGGCCATGGTGAGCATGATCGCCGAGGTGTCCACGTCGCTGTGCTTCTCGAACATCGGGAATTTCCTGACGCTCCCGGTCGCGTATACCTCCTCGACCTCGCCCCCGGTCAGGAAGCGGAGTGCGTCGAAGTCGTGGACATGCATGTCGCGGAAGACGCCGCCGGAGGTCGGAATGTACGACTCCGGCGGCGGTTCATAATCATGGGTCGCGAGCCTTATGGAATATATGGTTCCGACGGATCCGGACGATATTAGTCGCCGCGCCTCGACGTAGCCGGGATCGAAGCGGCGCATGAACCCGACTTGAAGGACCGTCCCGCTCGACTCGACGCGCCGGGCGATCCCGACCGTCTCCTCGTACCCGGCGGCGACGGGCTTCTCGCAAAACGTCGGCAGCCCGGCATCGAGGCACATCCCCACAAGCCCGGCATGCGCGGAAGTGGAGGCGGCGATGACGACCGCGTCCAGCCCGGAGGATACGGTCTCTTCTATCTGGCGAGCCTCGCCACCGACCTCTTTCGCCACGGCTTCGGCGCGACCGGCATCGGCGTCGGCGACGACAAGCTCTTTCACTTCGGGGTTCTCCATGATGAACCGGGCGTGCATCCGCCCGATGCGCCCCGCGCCGATGACGCCGACCCTCATCGCTTCGCTCCTCGGGAGTAGGGAGCCGCTCGCTTAGGGAGTAGGGAGTAGGGAAAAGCACGGAACCGAATCTCTCGCCGCTGAAGCGTCCCTTCGAGTTCGCCGAGAGTCCGTCGGGCGGGGAGGCGAGGGTATCGAAGGTGAGAGAGTCGAGAACTTCCCCACTCCCCACTCCCCATTCCCCACTTCCGGAAGCGAAGCGACCTCACAGTGAACGTCCTCCAACCTTCTCGGTTTCGATTTCCCTCGCGCCTTTCTTCGCGTATAGCGAGGGCTTCTCGACAGGCTCGATCCGCTCCGGCTCCCTCGTTTCGAGGGAGCGGACGCAGGCATCGGCGGCGAGGAGTGAAACGTATCCGTCCCAGGCGTCCGGGCCGTCTTCCTTGCCGGTTCGCAGATCCCCGACCCACCTGCGCAGCTCCATGACATACGCCTCTTCGAAGCGGACGAGCCAGTCGGCGTCGGTTGCTTGGCTGATAGACCCGCGATGCCTCACGACGGGAGAGTCATGCGGAGCCGTCCTCACGGTTCCCCGCTCACCGACGACTTCGGCGGAGACTTCATAGCCGTAGTCGGCGGCGACGAAGACCTCGATGGCGGCGAGGGCTCCGCCGGAGAGGGCGAGGTGGAAAGTCTGGAGGTCGAGGATGCCGCTGGCGGGGTCGGTCGCCGCGCCGAGGGCGTGGACGGCTTCGATCTCCTCCCCCATCATCCACCTCGCGGAGTCGAAGTCGTGAACGGCGGAATTCCTGACTACGGAGGCCGTCGTCGTGCCGGGGCCGGGGGCGGCGTTCCGGTGAACCCCCTTTACCAGAAGCGGTCGCCCGATCTCCTCCGAATCCACAATCCGCTTCACCCGCGCATGCCGGGGATCGTCGCGCCGCATGAACCCGACCCGCACGAGCTTCCGACCGAGCGCCGCCTCCGCCCGGACAACTTCCAATGCCTCTCCGGAACTCACTGCGAGCGGCTTCTCGCAGAGAACGGGCTTTCCCAGCCTGACGCACTCCAGCGCGAGCGAAGCATGCGTATGGTCCGGCGAAGCGATAACGACCGCTTCCACCGAATCGTCGCGCGCGAGCGACTCGGCGTCGGTGAAGACTCCGGCTCCGCCGCACTCGGCGGCGACCGCGCTCGCTCGCCCCTTATCGGCATCGGCGACGGCGACTACGTGAGAGCCTGAGACCATCTCGTGAAGGTTCCGGGCGTGGCGACAGCCCATGCCTCCGGCTCCGATCACGCCTACGGCGATGGATTTTGTACTCACGAACCCATCCCGGTTTCCGGCCTCGATGCAAAGCCCGGTCGAACGATGCCGCTTTCGCCCGGCACACCACCTCGTCGTAGAGACGCGCCACCGGCGCGTCTCCCTGCGGCGCGTCTCCCGGTGGCGCGCCTCCTTTCACCGGAGCGTTTCCCGACGGAGGGAGGAGCTTGTGGGCGGGAGACGGCCCGCCGGGCCGTCTCTACGGGAGCGCCGTCGGATGGGCGCGTCGTGGAAAAACCCGCGATGGTCGAGCGTATCCGGTACGAAACCCCGGTGGTTCGCACGCGGCGAGCATGTGCGTTCAATATGCTCCCTCTCTCGTTCGTGTCCGGTCAAATACGGATCGGAACCCGGCGTGATGAAGGCCGAGTTCCGGCTCGGGTCGCGCTAGTTCGTGGTCTCCTCGCCGCCTCCTCCTTCGAGTCGTTCGCGGTACTCTTGGAGATAGTCTTCGGCGTTCTCTTCGGTGACGAGGGTGACGCCGGTGTCTATGTTCGCTTCGATCTCCTCGTCGTTGGCGGCGGCGGCGGCTTGCTCGACGCAGGTGCTTCCCATGTCGTAGGGGTTTTGGGCGACGGTGGCGTCCATGCCGCCGCCGTCTATGATGATCTGGGTGGCCTCCTCGGTGCCGTCGTAGCCAACGAGGGTTACGTCCTCAGCGAGATCTCGGGACCGGAGAGTTTCCAAAGCGCCGAGGGCCATTTGGTCGTTCGCCGAGAACACGGCCTCGACATCGGGGTTGTTTTGGAGGATGTCGGACATGACGTTCACGCCCTCGGCGCGGTCGGAGTTGGCGGTTACGCTGGCGACTATCTCTATGCCCGCCTCTTCGGCGATCTCGACCGCCCCCTCGGAGCGGGCGTCGGTGGCATTGTTGCCGGGCGCGCCCTCGAGCACAGCCATAGTCCCGGAGCCGCCAAGCTCCTCGACGATGTACTCCCCGCCGACGCGGCCGCCTTCGAGGTTGTCGGTCCCGATGTACGAGGTCTTCCCGTCCCAGCCGGGGATGTCCGTGTCCACGAGAAGCACCGGAACTTCGCCGCTCGCCCGCGTCAGCACGGGTATGAGCTGGTCCGGGGCGGTCGGGGCGACGCAGAGGGCGTCCACGCCGCGGGTGAGCATGTCCTCTATGACGGCGATCTGCTCGTCTATCGCCGCCTCCGATGACCCCGCGTCAACGAGGACTTCGGTGTCGGAGAGCTCCTCGTCCGCCGCCTCGGCCCCCGCCTCGGATGTCAGCCAAAATTCCTGATCGAGAGCCTTCGGCACGTATCCGACGGTGACTCCACCATCCTCGCCATCTCCCCCACCCTGTCCGCCGCCACAAGCCGCGATCAGCGCGGAGACGCACAGCAATGTCGCCACGAGCGCCAAACACCTGAGTTTCGTTCCGTTCGAGTCCATGCTCTTCCTTTCCCTGTCGCTTTGCCGCGAATCGCGAGTAGCGAATCGCGAGTCGTGTTTTCTCGATTCGCGGCTCTTCCCGCTCCCGCACGATGGAAGCCGCTAAGCTCTCACCCAGGTTCCTCCCCATCGTCGGCGACCTTTCCCTCCGAGCTGCCGACTATCATGGAGACGAGTCGTTCGTGGTTTTCGCGGGTTGGGATGGCCTCGCCGACCTTCACGCCCCTTCTGAAAACGACTGCCCGGTCCGCGACTTGCATGACATGGTCGAGGTTGTGGGAGATTATGATGGTCGAGCGTCCCTGGTTCGCGGCGTCCCGGATGAGGCGAAGTACGTTGCCGGACTCCCTCGCGCCGAGCGCGGAGGTCGGCTCGTCGAGGATTACGACTTGATCCCCGAACGCCATCGCCCTCGCGCAGGCGACCGCCTGTCGCTGGCCGCCCGACATCAAGCCGATCTCGACGTCAGCCTCCGGCAGGTTCACCTGGAGATCGTTGATGATTTCCTCCGACTCCTTTGACATCGCCTTGTCCTCGACCCAGCCCCAGTTTGCGAACCACTTTGGGAGCCACTTCGGCTTCGTCGGCTCCCTTCCGGCGAAGAAGTTGCCGACGACGTTGAAGTTGTCGAAGAGCGCGAGATCCTGATAAACAGTCTCTATACCAAGCTCCCGAGCCTCCAT
This sequence comes from Rubrobacter sp., assembly GCA_013695475.1. Lineage (GTDB taxonomy): Bacteria > Actinomycetota > Rubrobacteria > Rubrobacterales > Rubrobacteraceae > JACCWD01. The sequence goes on from JACDAJ010000082.1 coordinate 11,610, forward strand.
CGGGGAGTCCACATTGACTTCTTTCCCATTGACCCGGATGACGCCTTCGTCGTGGCGATAGACCCCGCTCAGGCACTTGATGAGGGTGGACTTCCCGGCCCCGTTGTCTCCGAGGAGGGCGAGCACCTCCCCCTTGCGAAGCTCCAGGCTAACGTCGTCGAGGGCGAGGTTTGCCCCGAACCTCTTCGAGACGCCTTCGACCTCGACGACGGGTGTCGCTTCGGCGGTCTTCTCGTTTTGCTGCATCGTCGTTTCCACCTTACGCGCCCTTCGCTTGAAGTGTCCGGAACCGTTGCTCGAGCATCCGTCTGAGAACGTCGAGTTCGACGGCGACGGCGATGATGATGCCGCTCACGATAAGCTGCCAGAAGGTGCTCACCCCGAGCAAATTCAGTCCATTTTGCAGAACGCCGATGATGAGCGCCCCCACCAACGCCCCGACAACTGTGCCGCGTCCTCCGAAGAAGCTGGCTCCGCCGATGATGACGGCGGCTATCGCCTGAAGCTCGGCGAGCTCCCCCGCCGTCGGGTAGCCGGAGGCGGTTCGGCCCATCGTGATGAGGCCCGCGAATCCGGCCATGAGTCCGCTGATGATGAAGACCGAGATGATGACTTTGTCCACGGGGATGCCGGCTCTTCGGGCGGCCTCCTTGTCGCCCCCGACCGCGTAGATCCAACGCCCCCACTTCAGCTTCCTGAGTATTATGATTGCTGTAACCGCGAGGACGGCGACGAGGATGACGGCCCACGGCACCGGCCCTATGAAACCGTAGCCGATGGTGACGGCGATGTCCGGAGCCTCGGGTATGGCCCGCCCGTCGGCGAGGACGAGCGCGAGTCCCCTCGCCGCGTAGAAAGTTGCCAGCGTCGGAATGAAGGCGTGGGGCATCTTCCCCTTGACGAGCGCGATGCCGTTGATCGCTCCGACGGCAGCCCCGGTGAGGAGGATGACCGGAATCGTCACCAGCCCGCCGAACTCCGGAGTCGCCGAGAAAACGAGCGCCCCGGTCACGGTCGAGAGGGCGAGAACCGAGCCGACCGAGAGGTCAATTCCGGCGACGAGGATGACGAAGAGCATGCCGATGGCGAGCGTCGCGAGAACCGCAGTTTGCAGAGAGATGTTGGTGAGGTTCCGGAAAGTCAGGAACTCCGGCGCGAGGAGTGAGAACCCGACGGCGAGAAGAAGAAGTATGATCCCCGGCCCGATCCGGATCAAAGTCAATGCCCCCCGTATCGTCCGCTCGGAAGCCGCCCCGCTCCTCGTCCCGCCGACATCCGCCGACCCGGCTCCCGCGCTCACGAGACGCCTCCGCACTTGTGGGGTCGAACCACCTTCCGGTCGCCGCGTACCATCGCGTCTCCGGTCATCCGCAGACTGTTTGTATTCCTCATCGCTGCTTCCTCTCCCCTTTTCTTCGATGAGCTTTCCAAACCCATCTCCCAAGTTTCGCTAGTATCCCACTATGTCAGCGAGTCCTCCATTCATTTCCCGCTGTCCTCCAAGAAGCCGGCTGAAAGGCAAACCGCTTGTCACAGTTCCATGAGCATCATCTCGAACCAGTACGACTCCGCCGGATAGCGATGATAGCCATGCTCTATGGGGCGGCCGTTCGGGTCGTAAGCTACGCGGCTCATCGTCAAAACCGGGTCGCCTGGCTCGATCTCCAACCGCTCGACCTCCTCGCTCCCGGCCTTCCTGGCCCCGATGGCCTGCGTCGCCATATGCGGCGTGACTCCGCCTTCGCGCATCAGCTCGTAAAGCCCACTCTGTTCGAGGCTTCCCGTGTCTATCTCCAAAAGATCCACCGGGATGAAGTTTCGCATGAGGGCTATGGGGTCGAGGCCCGCGACGCGCAACCTCTCGAAGCGCAGCATGGGAGTGGACGCAGCGATCCCCAATTGATCGGCGATCTCCGGCGGACACGGAACTTCCTTGAATGAGAGTACCCGCGTCCTCGGTTCCCTCCCCGACTCTTTCAGGTCGTCGTACAAGCTCGTCAGAGCGACCGCCCGCCGCACGGGCTTCGGCGCGACCATCGTCCCGATGCCCCGCTTTCTTATGAGCAAGCCCTTCTCGACGAGGCGCTTTATGGCCTCGCGCATCGTCGGGCGGCTGATCCCCAACTGCTCCGCCAGGGAGATCTCACCCTCGAGCCTGCCCCCCCTCGGCAACCGACCATCCTCTATCGCCTCTTCCAAAGCGCGGGCCGCCTGATGGTACAAAGGCACCGGACTGCCGTGGTCGAGCTTGACTCTTGCTAATACTCCGGACACCTGCTCACCCAATCCATATCTCCATAAGGTAAATATGTATTGACATCAATATATAAAGACATAAACGTATTGTCAAGAAGCGTGGAGCAATTCCATGGCGCGAGGCGCCTCGCGTAGTCCTCCATTGCCGGGGCTTTCCGTTATCCAGTGTATAGCTTCAGCGTATGCGCCTCGAACGGCCTGGTTTCGAGGTGGATCTTCCGTCGGTCGCGGTTCGCCCACTCCAGCTTTTCACCCCCGTACTCTATCAAGTTGACAAGATCCACTCCGGCAACCACCTCGGACAAAAATATGGGAACCACGCGCGCGACCCCCAGCAAGTCCCGGACGCGCAACACGAACCCGTCGCCGTCCTCGGCCGGCTTGAACGCCGTCACCGACATGCCGTCGAGGTCACCCACGATGAGCGACGCCCCCTCTTCGCGCTCCGAGGAGCGGCCATCGAAGCATAGCGGCGGATTCATCGTCTCGGTCGCCGTCCTCCACACTTCGCCCTCGCGCCAGTCTCCCGCGTGGGGAAGAAGCCGGAAGCGGAAGCGCAAATCGCCGCTGACCCACTGCGGGAAGTTGGTTCCCCACCAGTTGTTGTACAGGTTGAAGAACAAGGTCGGGCCGCTCGGACGATACTCCGGCTCGAAGTCCCACATCGCGTTGCGCCCGATGGAGAACAGGGGCGAATCTAACGGGATCATCGCCAGCCCGGAGCGGTCGTCGCAGACATCCACCCAGTTCTCACAACAATGAAGAAGCGTGTTGGCGGAGCGTGCGATGTCCTCTCGCGGGTCTATAACGCTCCCCATCTTGTTTATGCGGAAGCGGGGGTCATTCGCTCGCAGCGGGAACACGACGTGTCCGGACTCGGCGAGGGGTGTCTCCGGCTTGCCGAGCAACTCGTACTCCACATCCACGTATGGCTCGTCGTCGTACAACGTGTATCGCCACTCTATGCCCGCGGCGTTGCCGTATCGGCCCACCGAGTCAGGGTCGTTGCTTCCCCGGCAAACCGCCGTGGCCCGGACCTCCCCCCTCTCGACCTCGACCGAGTCCACGCGCGGAACAAAGGTCTCCCTCCCCTGGGACGCCGGATACCCGGTTTTTCCGAAGTCGTCTATGCTCCACTGGGAATCGCCGCGGTTGTACTTCCTCCAGTAACGAAGTATGTCGTCGCAGGAATAAACATCGTAGACGTAATGGCCGAACGAACCGCGCGATCCGTCGTCCACCCAGTCTCGATCCAGCGACTTGTCCGTAAACTCCGACAGCCATCCGGTCGTGCGATCCACGACCACCCTCGCCCGGCGGTTCTCCAGGGTCAGCGCGTCTCCCCGCCTGAGCTTGCGTTTTAAGCGTGCGAGACAGAAGGACACTTACAGGTTCGGCGTTGGACGACGAAACCGTCGTCCGTATTGGCTTCAAGCAGCCTTCTTAATGGCCGGATAGCGCTTCGCCCGGCCC
>JACDAJ010000212.1 GCA_013695475.1 Rubrobacter sp.
AAGGAGAGGGTTCGTTGCATGGCCGGAGTTCCGCCGACGCACAGGATCACGGCGTACTCGCTTTGCTCAAGGTCGCTTCGCTTCGGTCTCTGGTTTTTGCCAATAACCAACAACCAACAACCAACAACCGGAGCGAAGCGACTATCCCGTGCGGTGCCATACCGGCTCCAAACTTTCGACGAGGGACATGTACGTTTCATAGGCTTCGGCGAGCTTCTCGCTGTTCTTCGGGTCGGGGTCGTGGGTCCGGAACGCCCGCACGACGCTCCCGGTCGCGTCTTCGAGCGAGTCGTATACCCCGGTCCCGACCCCGGCGCACAGAGCGGCCCCGAGCGCGCCCGTCTCGCCCGTCCCGGTGACTTCGACGGTCTCGCCGAGCGTGTCGGCGAATATTTGCGACCACGTCCGGCTCGTCGAACCGCCCCCGGTGAGCCTCACGCGCTTCACGTCGAAGGCGCCTCGGAGGATGTCCACGTGGGTTTTGTGGTTAAACGCGACCCCCTCGAAAAGCGCCCGGAGGAGATGCCCGCGGGTGTGCCAGCCGCGAAGGCCGAAGAAGCCCCCGGTCGCGTCGTCGCCGTGCGGCGATGAATAAAGGAACGGGTGGTAAAAGACGCGCGAATCGTCGTTCATCACGCCCTTCACCTCCTCGTTCACGAACGCGAACGGGGAGACGCCCATGTCCTTCGAGTACTTCGCTTCGAGGGGGCACATTCTTTGGACGAACCATTCGAGGTTCGTCGCCGAGGTCGGGGAGGCGGACATGTTCAGCCACAGGCCGGGCTTCACGAAGTTGCGGCATGCGGCCCCCTCGTTGAAGGTCGGCTCGTCGTTGACGACCTCGTTTATGGACCACGTGCCGGCGATCATGGTGAGGTCGCCCACCTCCACGCACCCGACTCCCACCGAAGCACAATCCACGTCGTGCGCCCCGCAAACCACCAGAGTCCCGGCTTTCAGTCCGGTGAGACGCGCCGCCGCCTCGGTCACGCCGCCGACGACATCGGTGCATCCGGCGATGGGCGGGAGCTTTCCTTTTATTTCTTCGAGGTCGTATATGTCGAAGGCGTCGTCGGAATAGTTTTGGGTTCTCACGTCGGTGAATCCGCTCGACGCTTCGGAGGGGTCGGTGGCGAACTTTCCGGTGAGTTTGAATCTCAGCCAGTCTTTGACGTAAAGAACCCACCGCGTCCGATCCAAAACCTCGGGCTGGTTTTCTTTGAACCACGCGAGGAGGGAGGGCGGGAGGGCGGCGAAGGGACGTTGCCCGTTGAAATCGAGGGCTTTGTCGCCGACTCCCGACTCGTTCCAGCGGGCGAGGAGTTTATGCGCCCGAGAGTCCATCGAATGGATGCCGTTCCATACTGGATCGCCATGCTCATCCACCAAATAAACACCGTCGCCGTGGCCCGACATCCCGACGGCGGAGATGTCTTTGCCGTCTATTTTGGCGGCGAGGATCGCCCGCCGGACGGCGGTTCGGCAATTCTCCCACGCCTTTTCCATATCCTGCTCGACCCACCGGGGATGCGGGTTTATTTGCTCGTTGTTCACGCTCCCGACGCCCCGCTCGTAGCCTTCCTCGTCGAAGACGACGGCCTTCGTGCTCGTGTTCCCGCTGTCAATGCCGAGGAGATACGGACTCATCGCCCCTCCAGACTTTCGGCGTTCACGGTGTTCGTCGCTCTTCCCGTTTCGACGATTTCCTTCACGGCCTCCGCCGTCATGAGGACGGAGTTTTCCCATGTGCTCGTGGTGCTTCCGGCGATGTGCGGCGCGAGGGTCACGTTTTCGAGTTCGAGCCATGGATTCCCTTCGCCGAGAGGCTCGTCGTCATGGACATCGAGGGCGGCCCCGGCGATGCGGCCTTCTTTGAGAACGTCGAAGAGGTCGTCGTAGCGGACCATCCGGCTTCGGGCGTTGTTTATGAAGAAGGCGGTCGGCTTCATGAGGTCGAAATGCTCGCGTCCGATGAAGCGCCTCGTCTCCTCGGTGAGGCGGGCGTGGAGGCTCACGAAATCCGACTCGCGGAAGACGGCGTCCATGTCGTCCACCTTCTCGCAGCCGAAGGATTCGATGGTCTCCTTGTCCACGTATGGATCGTAAACGAGCAATTTCACCTCGAAGCCGGAGATGCGCGGCGCGAGTTGGCGGGCGACCTGTCCGAAACCGACGAGCCCGACCGTCCTTCCGAAGAGGTCGTATGGCGTGGCGGGGAACTTCTTCGGCCATTTTCCTTCGCGGATGCCCCGGTCCACGCGGGCGATGTCGCGCGTCTCGGCGAGCATGAGGGCGATGGCTTGCTCGGCGACCGCCGGGGCATTCCTCCCGACGAGATGGACGACGGCGATTCCGCGCTCGTTGGCCGCCTCGACGTTCACGTTCTCGAATCCCGCGCGGGCGACGACGACGGCTTTCAAACCGTCGCCCGCTTCGAGGACGGCTTTCGGGATCGGGGCGAAGTGGACGGCGATGACCTCCGCGCTTCCGACGGCCGCGACGATTTCATCGGGAGTCGGGACGGCCTCCGGGCCTTCGACCTCCATGATTTGCTGGAGATGATGCTGCTCCTCGGCCTTCTCCCCCGCCCACATGACTTCCCGAATCTCGTGCGAGCCTTCGCCGAGCGCGTTTTCCATCGCCTCCCGAAAGTTCTCCGAGGAGAGGAAGAGGTCTCCGACGCAAAGTATCTCCATGATTCATCTCCTCGCCGGTACGCTGTGGACGACATCGCGGAGGGACTTCGACATGGCGACCGGGTCGTCGGCCATCCACACGTTCCTTCCGAATATTATGCCTTTCGCGCCGCCTTCGATGGCTCCGCGGGCCGCCTCGACGACGGCCTCCTCGGAGCCGCTTTTCGCTCCTCCGAGGGTGAGGACGGGGACGGGGCATCCGCGGGCGACCTCGGCCATCGAGGCGGGGTCTCCGGTGTACTCGGTCTTCACGGCGTCGGCTCCGAGTTCGGCGGCCATCCGGCACACGTATGCGAGGAGGTCGGGGTCTTTGCGATCCTCGATGCGGGAACCCCACAAAGTGGCCTCGACGATTAATGGAAGCCCGACTTCGCGCGCCTCGGAGGCGGCGTCGGCGATGGCTTGAACGTTGTCGGCGAACATCTCGCCCTCCTCGGGGCCGTGGATGAGGAACATCACGACGGCTCCGGCTCCGAGCGCGGCGGCGTCGGACGGATCGAGGATGACTCGATAATGCTCGCCGAGGTCTTTCGTGCGCTCGTCGAGCGTCGTCCAGTCGGCGCGCACGATGGGGACGGGCGCGCCCCGGAAGGCGAAAAGGTGCGACGATCTTTTGAGCAAACCGGGTGTGATGAGGATTCCGTCCGGGTCTCCGGCGATTATTTTCTCGACCATCTCGACTCCGTTCCCGGACTCGGGTGGAACCCGGAGGCTCGCTCCGTGGTCGAAGGCGGTTATGAAGGATCTCCCGCT
>JACDAJ010000236.1 GCA_013695475.1 Rubrobacter sp.
GAAGAAGGTGTGGGCGAGGGATACTTGGCGCCCGGCTTCCCGGTCCATAAGAAAGATCCTCAGCCACACGATCGCGGTCTTCATGCGCCGGGCACTCGGCCTCCGCTCGCTGCGCCTCTCGGAACTCATCATCCACTGAAACTTGCACATCGGATTTGTCAGCACGTCAGCCAAAAACAAAAAGCCGATGTCGAGTCCGGGCAAATGCTTCGTGGCTCACGAACCCGCCGAGTACCGAACTCTTCACCGGGACTCGGTATGACTTGTGGCGAGCGAGGCGAAGCGTGTGCGCGGCAAAGCCGAATGCGAACTGCCGAACGTCTGCGATAGAGTCCGGTCTCCGGAAAGCGAGGGTGATGGATTTGATTCCGCCTCGCAGCGGATTGCGCGATGATCGGTTCCGCGCGACCACGCGCATTTCAGTTTTTGTTTTTAACTGACAAGCTGACAAGCTGATGAGCGAAGCGTGCTGACAATCTGCGAAGCAACCCGCCGTCAGTCTTTGCCGAACGCTTTGAGGGCTTCGGTGGCGGCGCTTCGTAGCTGGCGGTTCGAGTCAACGAGGAAGACGGTTTCGAGGTCGCTTTTCGCCCGCGTAAGCTCGTCGAGCGCGAAGAGGGCGGACGCCCGGTTGAAATATGCGATGCCGAGCTTCGAGTCGAGTTTTATGGCTTGATCCGCGGCTTCCAAAGCGTCGTGCGGGTTTCCGGCGGCGTCGTGGCACGCCCCGAGCGCGGAATAATATCGGGGGAGGGGGCGGTATTCGATGAGGCTTTCGTACATCGAGATCGCCTTTTCGTACTCCTCTTTGCGGAATGCCGCCGTCGCCCGCCTTTCCTCTCGGGCGACGGCGCGGGCCATGAGGGCCGTGAGGGTCGCCGCGCCCCCGAGGTACACGAGGAGGACGACGGCGTAGTCTTCGACCCGGGCTTGATCCATGATGAACGGAAGCCCCGCCACGAACACCGCCGTCGCAATCGCCGGAACGAGCCGGAGGAAAAACTCCCGATACGCCTCCGCCCGCCACAAATCCCGATTCTGAAGCACGATGAAAAACGCGAACCCCGCGAGTATCGCGAGCGCGGCGATGGAGGAATAAAAAAGGTTCATGGCCGCTCCGCTCCGGGGAGTCGGGAGCCGTGCCGCCTCGCGGCGCCTCGGGAGTCCGGAGTCGGGAAAAGCTCGAAGGCGAAGCTCCGCGCCGACAATGCCTCGTCCGAGTCGGACGCCGCTCCTCCGAGCGGGGAGGCGGAGGTGTCCGGGCGGAGAAAATCGAGACCTCTTCGACTCCCGGCTCTCATCGAAAGTCTTTCGAGCGGGGAGGCGAAGGGGTCCGGGTGGAGAAGATCTCGCCCCCCCGACTCCCGGCTCCCATCGAGTCCATCGAGAGTCTCTCGCGCGGGAAGGCGAAAGTGTCCGGGGGGAGAAAGGCTCGAACTCGCCGTGCCTGCGGAAATACGAGGTCGCCCTCGGCTTCGCGCGGGGAGGTGAAAATGTCCGGGGGGGAGAAAGGCTCGAACGGTTCGACTTCCCACTCCCGTCGAGAGTTCATCGGGTGGGGGGCGGAAGTATCCGGGGAGAGAAAGTCGAGGATTCCCCGACTCCCGACTCCCCGGAGCGGAGCGAATGCGAAGCGACCCGTCATTTCTTCAAATCTTCGAGGTGTTTTCGGACGGCCCGCTTGAAGCGGCGCGGCACGTCGGACTCCCCGGCTTTTTGGAAGTCTTTTCTGGCGCGGCTCTTCTTTTTGAGGCGGAGGAGGACGAGGGCGCGGTTATAGTACGCGAGGCCGTACTGCGGGTCGGTTTCTATGGCCTTCGTCGAGGCGTCGAGCGACTCGTCGAACCTCTCCGCCGCCCCGAGAGCCGCCCCGTGGAAGGCATGGTTCCGGGCGAGCGGCTTCTTCTCGGACATCTCTTCGTACAGCCTCACGGCCTCGTCGAAATCGCCGCGGCGGAAGGCGCGGTTCGCCTTCCTTTCGGCGTTCGGGACGGCGAGGAAGCTCGACGTGGCGACGAGGACGGCGAACACCGTCAGCCACGCGATCATGACCGTGTCGTCCTGCGTTATTTGCTGGAGCGCGAGGAGGCTCAACGCCATGAGGATGAGCGCGATGAACGGAGCCGCCCGACGCGCGAGGTCGCCCCACGCCTTCGCCCGGACGAGGTCTTTGTTCGACGAATAGATCGTGTACCACGTCACCAAAAGAAGGAGCGCGACGAGAAGCCCCGTGAATGCCGCCGGAGCCAAAATTATCCGATCCGGGCGGGAGCGTACTCTTCGAGCCTCGCTGAAAGCGGCGAGGAAACCCGCTCGAACTCCGCGTCAGAAAGAGCCGGACTCGCCCCTTCGGTCGAGACGGACCCGGACAACTCGATCCAGCTTTTGCATCCCCCATATTCGTCCCGGAAGGGAAGCACGACCTCCTTCGGCAAAAGATACGTCCGCAAAACAAGCGCGGTCAATGGCTTTTTCGGACGCCATTTGAAACGGCTCTCAGCGTACTCCGGCGTCCACATATGATGCGGATGAAGTGCCTCGAGTTCCTCTTTTTCCGATATCTCATATGCTCCGACGACTTCGGCGAAGGAGGTGAAATGGAGTGGGCCGGTGTCGCTTCTCTCGGGCGAAGTTTCGAGGATTCCCCGGAACTCCGGCTTCACGAGTTCCGGCCTTTGATGTTCGTATCCGGGCAAAAGAAGGAACTTCGTGTCCGGGACGGCGAAGGCTTTCTCGCGGATGCCGCCTTTTCGGACTATGAGTGTGGCGTCGCCGCGTTCGAGAGCCTCGACGGCGACGGCCCATTCTTTGAGCGTATGGGTCAGCAGGGTATGAGAATCCAAAAAATCACCTCGTATAATGCTCGCTTGAAGGGGAGATTATACGATCTCACAAACGACCGGACGGAGAGCGGATATGACCGAGAACACAGGAAAGCGCACCGAACGAGACTCGATGGGGGAGCTCGAAGTCCCGTCCGAAGCTCTTTACGGGGCGCAAACCGGACGCGCCCTCGACAATTTCCCGATATCCGGCATCCGCTTTCCGCGCCGCTTCATACAAGCCATCGGAGCCGTGAAACTCGAAGCCGCGGAGGTGAACAATGAACTCGGCGGCCTCGACGGCGATTTGAAGGACGCCATCGTCCGGGCCGCCGAAGAGGTCGTCGCCGGGGAGCATGACGAGCATTTCGTCGTGGATGTTTTCCAGACTGGGAGCGGAACTTCCACGAACATGAATGCGAACGAGGTCATCTCGAACCGGGCGATCCAAATTCTCGGCGGGGAGGTCGGCTCGAAGGAGCCCGTCCACCCGAACGACCACGTGAACCGCGGACAATCGTCGAACGATGTCATCCCGACCGCCATCCATCTCTCGGCTTTGATCGGGATAAAAGAAGACCTCCTTCCCGCGCTCGAAAGGATGGAATCCGCCCTCGAAGCGAAGGCGTCCGAATTTGATGATGTCGTCAAAACGGGGCGAACTCATCTTCAAGATGCGACTCCCATACGACTCGGGCAGGAATTCCGGGGGTATGCCGGGCAGATCGAGCGCGGCGTCGAGCGTATCGAGAAAGCGCAGTCCGACCTCGCCGAACTCGCCCTCGGAGGAACGGCGGTCGGGACGGGGGTGAACACGCATCCCGAGTTCGCGGGCAAAGTTTGCGAGAGGCTCGCGTCGCGTTTCGGCGTCGAGGTTCGGGAGACGGAGAACCATTTCCAGGCGCAGAGCGCGATGGACGGCGCCGTGTTCGCGAGCGGCGCGATGAAGACCGTCGCGGTCAGTTTCCTCAAAATAGCGAACGATATCCGGTTTCTCGGGAGCGGGCCTCGGGCGGCTTATGCGGAGATAGCTTTGCCGGAGGTTCAGCCCGGCTCGTCCATCATGCCCGGCAAGGTGAACCCGGTCATCGCGGAGAGCGCGGCGATGGTCTCGGCGCAGGTCATCGGCAACGACGCGACGGTGGCGCATGCCGGGGCGAGCGGGAACTTCGAGCTGAACGTCATGCTCCCGGTGCTCGCGCACAACCTTCTCCAGTCCATATCCCTTCTCGCCGCGACGGCGGACAACCTCACGGAGCAGTGCATAAGCGGCCTCGAAGCCACGGATCGCGGCCCGGCCCTCGTCGAGGAGGGACTCATGCTCGCGACCGCGCTCGCGCCGGAGATCGGATACGACAAAGCCGCCTCCCTCGCAAAAGAGGCGTACAAAAACGACAAAACGATCCGGGAAGTCGCCCGCGAGAACACCGATCTATCGGAGGAAAAGCTCGACGAGCTTCTCGACGCGCGGAAGATGACGGAAATACAGGTTTGAATGAAAATGACTGAGCCTACTTCGTCAACCTATTTACTCAATTGGAATCCGAACAAATGGTATTGGGAGGATCTGCAAGAATGTGTGTCGGAGATAGAAGAATATGGCTATCGGGAAGATAGGTGGAGTTGCGGCACTAATAAGAAAATCGAGTTCGGTGATCGCTTATTTATTGTTCGCCTCGGTAGCGAACCTCGCGGCATATTCGCCACTGGATGGGCTATATCCAATGTATATGAGTATGAGCATTGGGATACAAGCGAATCCAAGAAAGCGAATTACATAGACATCGATATGGATATTTTGCTAAACCCCGACAAGGAACAGATTCTCGACCTCGCAACCCTCAAAAGCATTTCCACAGATCAATTATGGACTCCACAAGGCGGGGGTATTTCTGTGAGGGACGAAGTAGTCTCTCCGCTGGAAGATACGTGGAAAGAATTCTTGAACTCTTTGGGTAAGGAACAAGCCAAAAAATCCGTTGAGTACATACCGGAAGAAGTGAAAGGGGTTATCCATTATTACGAAGGCGCACTGCGTCAAATAAAAGTCAATGCTTACGAGCGTAATCCAAAAGCTCGTGAAGCCTGCATAGGACACTATGGCTTCTCATGCTGCATATGCGGTTTTGACTTTGAGGATGTGTACGGTGAGGTCGGCGAGGCTTTTATTCACGTTCATCATCTCAAGCCTCTCGCTGATATTGGTGAAAGCTATAAGGTAGATCCTGTCCAAGATATGCGCCCAGTCTGCCCAAACTGCCACGCGATGCTTCATAGGAAAAAGTCCGCTTACACGATAAAAGAAGTTAAAGATATGCTGCGCTGACCGCTGGATCTTTGGAGAGCAATTTGGATAAGCTCTCAGCCTATAAGAAAATCCTCACCCGCCGAAAGTCATCGAGTATATCCTGAACATGAGGAGGAAGGTGAGGATGGCGACGACGAAGGGCGTGGCGAGTTGCGCCCATAACGGGAGCTTGACGAAGATTCTTCCGACGGGGCGGAAGATCCTTCTCGCCTTCACTTCGAGCCAGTCCATAAGGCGGGCGGCGGGATAAAATTCTCCGGCGATCATGCCGAGTCCGAGGAAGACGGTTCCCCATCCGAGGACGGGGAGCCATCCGAAGGGGATGCTGACGAGGATGAGCGCGAGGCCGCCGATAATATAGAAAAGCCTCGCGGGGTGGAACCGGCCCCTTTTTTTGCTCTGGTGGTGGCGGAAGCGGTCTCGGAACCTCTGTCCCGATTTACTCCTCGCGAAGCGGTACCCGCTTTTCTCGATCCGGTCGATCACGCCGAAAAGATACCATACCTTCCTCCCGCGCAACCTCCCGCCGACGAGCTTTCGTGGGACTCCACTCACATCGCCGCCATCCGAAGCGCGCATGTTTCGGCGGGGATCGTTTCGAGAGACTCCGAGCGCATTGTAAAATATGCCCTCGCAAACGAAAGGCGGCAATTATGGAGAACGGAAAATACGAGGTCGCAACCCTCGGAGGCGGCTGTTTCTGGTGCGTCGAAGCCGTGTTCAATGAGTTGCGCGGCGTCGAGAAAGTCGAGTCCGGATACTCCGGCGG
>JACDAJ010000092.1 GCA_013695475.1 Rubrobacter sp.
CACTTGTCCAAAGCCTGCATCAACAATCCGTGCTATATATTCCTCATAAGTAAGCGCCCCCGATAAACACATTGCTCTTAATTGGTCGTCTTGTTGGAGGTGAGAAGGAATAGGACGTGTCGCAATAGGATCGCTCATTTGCAAGCGTCCACCGGGTTTCAAGACTCTATACGCCTCTTGCAGGGCAATCGAAAGATCCGCAGGTTCAAAGATATTAAACAAGCAATTTTGGGCAACTACATCTACCGAAGCGTCAGCCACAGGTAATTTAAAAGTATCCCCGGCTCTAATTTCAACAAAATTTGCCTCAAACCAGGGGTTTTCTTGAGCGGCAATTTGTAGATTACGGGCGGCGGCTTCGCGCATAGCGGGAACTGGATCTACGGCAATAACTGCCCCCGCACGGCGAGAAAAATAAGCAAACTGCAAGGCTTCTAAGCCGCCACCAACCCCAACATAAAGCACCGTTGGTTGGTTTACAAGTTCGGCAGCGTGGACGGTAGTACCGCAGCCATAATTCATTTCTTGCATCTGGGTGGGAATATTTAACCCTGGTAGCTGCAAAGGGGTACTTTGAACGCAACATAACCCAACTTGAGGAGTCTCGGCTACATCACTATAAAACTGGGCGGCGGTTTCAAGATAGGTCATGGCGATCGCACTTTTAGCTAATTTTAATATTTTGTTTCTAGGTAAAGTAATACCTACAGACGGATTTAGACGTATGTTCAAGGGTTACACGTTAGTTAATGCCACGCGTGATCACTGCAACGAATGCTACTAAAGAGGATTGTAAGAGGCGAGAAATATCAACATCAGCAACAATTCCTGCCTCATCAAGCCCTCTACCTAAAAGTGGTAAGGTAATTGAAGCTTCCGTAATGATACGACCGTCCATTGTAGAAATTATCTCACTTAAAGATTCCTGTGCATGGGTTGCTCGTGGTGACGCATTTAGTAATGCTACAGGCTTACGGACAAATTCTCCACTACCGACTACCCAGTCTAGAGCGTTTTTTAATACGCCTGGTACGCCATGCGCGTATTCTGGACTTGAAATTAATACACCTTCAGCTTTTTGTAATTGAGTGCGAAAGTCCATTACTGAAGGCGGATTTGAGGCTTCAATATCGGGGTTAAAGTACGGTAAATCGCCCAGTCAATCATACATAGCGATCGCACAGCCTTTTGGTGCTAAAGCAACAGCAGCGCAAAGTAAAGCTTTATTTGAGGAAACAGAACGGAGGCTACCAGAGATAGCAAGGATTTGAATTATCCTAGATTTTTCGCTCAAAACGTTACTCCCAGATCGACAAGTGAGTCTAGTCATGTTTGCGGCGATCGCATTCAATCCATTTTCTCAGGCAATTTTAGAGGTGTTAATGGCAATAAACTTAACGGGTTTATTTGTGTCAGCAGGGATTGCAATGCTACTTACTGCTCTATTTTCATCCTTGAGCTAAACTAGCGATCGTTTTATATAACTCTCTGAATAATAGAATTGAGGTTGCCTGCTAACGAGCGAAATTTAATGTCCCCGTTCACCCGCCGCTAGTAGATTTTCTCAATTGACCAACCATCTTTGTGACTTACTGTAAATGAATAGTTAATGTTTTCTGCTTCGGTTGCAATTATGCGATATTTCATGACACCAGAAGCATCAGCGAACCAATCTCCTCTAACTAAAGCTGGCTTTCCAGGTGTTGATACTACTGAAGTTGTAGGTTGCTCTTTGTTATCTAGCAATTCAAGACAAACAGTACCCCGATCAACCTTTAGCTCTACTTCAGTGTTTAAGCGCCGATTGCTAACTTCTTCTAGGGGAATGCCAACCTCTTCTAGTTGGATAGTTTCAGTAGTACTACCATTAGCTTGCTTAATGAAGCCCCCAAAGAAAGGATCATTAGTGTAAACTCTGGTAACAGAGGTGGTGTAGCTCGTAGTACTGGCTAAAGCGATGCCAGCACCCAGAATCATTATCAAAGCCAGAACTAGTGCAACATTGTTCACAACTATGCGCCTCAATTTGTTCCTTTAGTGTAGTGAAAAAGTAGAATTGCTGCCTGCTCAACTAGTGATTATATAACTAGCTTATCGGGATAGAAATTAGAGTTACTTTGTTTAGCGCTTTTATCTAGGCATTATCTAGAATTATTCTGTGTAAGTACCTTAAATAAAGCGATCGCCTAAAATTTTCTATATGTCTAATCGCGCAGCACATAACCCACGCTACGCACTGTTTGAATTAAGCGCTGTTCGCCCGTTGCTTCCAACTTCAAACGCAGATAGCGAATATAGACTTCAATAATATTGGAGTCGCCTATAAATTCATAACCCCAGACTTTTTCTAAAATGCGATCGCGCGTAATCACTTGCCGAGGATGCACTAGCAAGTATTCTAGTAAATCAAATTCTTTAGCGGTTAATTCAATTAGTCTCGCGCCGCGATACACTTGGCGCGATCGCCGATTTAAACTTAGGTCAGCAAATTCCAACCTATCTGCGTCTATTTCCTGTCCTTGTCTTAGCCGCGCGCGGATTCTAGCTAACAATTCTTCAATGCTAAAAGGTTTAACTAAATAATCGTCTGCACCTGCGTCTAAACCAGCAACGCGATCGCTTACTTCGTCTTTTGCTGTTAACAATATAATTGGGACTTTATCGCCTGTAGTCCGCAAGCGGCGGCAAATTTCTATGCCCGATAACCCCGGTAACATCCAATCTAAAATAATTAAGTCAACTTGCAATTCCCGCGCGGTGGTTAATCCCGCTATGCCATCATGAACTACACTAATTTCGTAGCCTTCATAACCTAGTTCTAATTGAACAAATTTAGCTGATTTAATTTCGTCTTCTACGAGCAAAATATGTGCTGTCATAATTTATGCCGCACTGGGTAAAGTCACAGTAAAAGTGCTACCTTCTCCTAGTGTGGATCGGACTGTAACGCTACCACCCATACTATCAACCAAAGTTTTCACAATCGATAAACCCAACCCACAGCCACCAGTAGAACGATTGCGGACTTCATCTACACGATAAAAACGCTCAAAAATAAGATGCTGTTGTTGTAAGGGAATGCCCAAACCGCGATCGCATACGTGAATTATGGCACTTTCTGCCTTTGATTCTAATACTAGAGCGATCGCAAAGTGAGGGTCAGAATACTTAACGGCGTTGTCAATCAAATTTAGTAATACTTGTTTAAGGCGGCTGTGATCGGCTTTAACTAAAATTTGTTCGTGGCTAGTTTCTAAGGTAATAATGCGACTTCTGTACTGCATCGCCATTGCTGCTACTTCTATAACTAAATCATTTAGCACTAATGGTTCAATCTGAATATGCAAATAACCAGCATCCGCTCTAGCTAAATCTAGCAAGTCTTGCAATAAACGGATAGTGCTTTCTGCCTCCATTGCGGCGGTTTCTAAGGCTTCTCGCTGAGGAGGAGTTAAATTAGTTTCGCGTTTGAGAACGCTTTGCAAATAACCCTGCACAATCGTTAAAGGTGTACGCAATTCGTGAGAAACATTACCGACAAACTGGCGCTGTTGCTCCCACGCCTCCGATAAACGATCCAGCATCATGTCACAGGTACGGGCTAACTCTTTGACTTCCGTAGGTGCGCGATGGAGGTGCAAGCGTGCTTGACTTAGATCGTTTACAGATATAGTCTCAGCTAGTTGACTGATACGGCGCAATGGTTGCAGCGATTTTTTAATGTAAATGGCGATCGCAATGGTAATAATTATTAAAGCAATTAAGCTGACAATCCCCAAATTTCGGACTAAGGATGAAAACATCTGTTGTTCGTAGGAGATATCTTGAGCTACAAATAATAATCCTAATCGCTGCCCTTTAACTTGTAAAAATTTGCCGCATACTACAAAATAGCGATCGCCTATTTCGTACACTCTGGTACTAAGAGGCGATCGCATTAGTGACATTAATGTAATCGCTGCTTTATCTGAAGGGACTAAATTTTTTACAGAATTAGCGCCATCATTACGTTTAACCCATACTAAAGTTTTGCCTGTAGTCCGATTTGCAATCGCTTTTTGCAACCCTATTTCTAGAGAATACATTTCGCTATAAACTTCCACATCACCCGGCAAACGTTCAGCAATTTGCTCTATATTCTGCTTGTTACCATCAATTAAAATTTGCTGCATTTGCCAAGTTGTCCACATCGCAATAGTACCCACTCCCACAGCAAAAGCCGCAGTAATGCCAATAGTCAGCCGCACTTGCAAGGAAAAAAAATCTATTTTTTGCCAAATTCTCTTAATTTTCTGCACTGCTACTCTATAAAATTTCTATCCTTTTGTGGGCGGGGTACGACAGGTTTTGTTATTAAAGTCACACTGATAAATATATGGTCCTTGCCAGCTAAGAGGAATTTGTAATAAGTCTCTCGTCCCGGTCATTCCTTGTCCAATAAATAGCAGTAAAGCAACGCAGTTTAAAACAGTATGGATGACGCGCCAGCGATGGGATTTGTCTTTATAAATTGAAGGTGCGATCGCTAATGAAAAAATCATCAGTAATGCTGCCACAATTCCAATATAGTAATGCGACCAGTACCACTCGTTTGAAAGCCTGTAGACTCCATCTTGGCAGCCTAAAATAACTAAACCTGCACCAGTTAAAGTAGCAAATACTCCCCGCCAAAGTTTATCTCTTGATTTATAAAGAAACACTAAGGAGGAAATAGTAGCAACGAACATTAGCCCAATAAATGCTACTTGAAATGGCTCTCTACTTACTAATTTATTAGTCA
>JACDAJ010000256.1 GCA_013695475.1 Rubrobacter sp.
CCGTCGGATACGAACACTACGCCGCCGAAAAGCTCACGCCAAGCCCGCTTGAATAATCTGGCATCCGTCCATCCCCCCACCCCGCCGAACGCATGAGTGTTTTGCCGGACTCGGCATCATCCTTCCGTGACGGTCAAAGTCGCCGTGGGGAACTCCCCGTTCACGAAGCAATCGTTGCTCGCGGCGAAGAACTCGAAGGTGTATTCGTCGGGCGGAGTGTCCTCGGGGATGGTGAATTCGGACTCGTAAACATCCTCCTCGTCCGTCGGTTCGAGGAGCGCGAGGTTCCTGAAATCCGGGTTCGCGGCGAAGATCTCCGGCGAAAGCCCGCCCGACCCATTCCTCGCCGTAACGCGGAAGGTCACCGTGTCGCCGGGAGCGGCTTCCTCGTCGCTGAGCGTCGGCTCTTCGAGTTCGGGCTGTCCCTCGGCGGGGAGCATCGTGAGCGAGAAGTCGTACGTGTACGTCTCGCCGGGTTCGAGGTTTATCTCGAGGTCGTCGTCGAAGCTGCTCGCTCGGTACCGGTACCCCCCGTCGTGGAAGCCGAACGTCGGGGCGTCCACCCCCGCCGGGACGTTCTCCACCGTGTACCGGCCCTCCTCGTCGGTCATGCCCACTATTTTCAGAGTGTCCCACCCGACCGTGATGTACGTGTTCGGGAGCGGCTCCCCCGTCTCCTCGTCGGTGACGACACCCGTGATCGCACCCGTGTCCTCCATCGCCGTCGTCTCTTCCATGTCCGTGGTTTCTTCCATGGCGGTCGTCTCTTCGGGGGGCGTGGTTTCTTGGGTCGATCCGTCCGCGCCTTCGTCCTCGACGGGGCCGGGGTCTTCGGTCAAACCTCCGCAGCCGACCGCCGCGAGCATCATCGCCCCGACGAGGAGCGCCGTCCACACGCCGTTCTTTCCGCTCATTTTGTGTACTCCTCCTTTTTCGCCCCGATCTCACCCCGGATCGAAGATTTGCAAATCCCCGCCTTCACTCCCGGTGACGAACACCCGACCGCTCTCGGAATTCACCGCCACCGTGTTCGGCTGGCGAACCGTGGGATACCTCTCCATCTCCTCCGGCGAACCGTCCCCCACATCGTACCGAACCACGCCATTTTCGGCGGCGAGCGTGACCCATAACTCCTCGCGCTCGCGGTCAATGGCGATGCCGTACGGGGAACCCCCTTCGAGCGGAATGCTCTCGACCATCTCCGGCTCCGAACCGGAGACGTCGTACACGAGGAGCGCGTCGCCGCGAGTGTCCGTCGCGTAAAAACGCCCGTCGGAACCCGCCACGATGTGCGTCGGCCCCTCCCCCGCTTCGAGACGTCCGAGAGATTCGAGGGTTTCCGCGTCGTAAAACTCGACGGCGAGGCCGCGAACGCCGACGATGCCGACGACGCCATCGTCCGTGATCGCCACTCCCCCCGGCTGAAACGGCGTCTCGAACGTCTCCGTGATCTCCCCGTTTTCTATGACGGATGCCGTGCTTTCGAACTCGTTGAGAACGAAAAAACGCCCCTCATAAGCCGCCGCGTCGTGCGGAAAGTCCCCGACGGGAACCTCTTCGACGATCTCCCCATCGGGAAGCCCGACGACGAAGAAAGCATCTTCCCTCTCGACGGGCACGAGAACCGGCCCACCGGGTTCGGCGAGGTCGAGGTGCCGGGCGCGTCCCCCGACGTCCACCCTCTCCTCGACCTCGCCGCTCTCGCCGTCCGCGAGAAGAAGGTTCCCACCCTCCCTCGTCCCCATCGCGACGAGGCCCGTTTCGGGATCGGCGACGACCCCCTCCACGGGCGAGCCGACATCCACGACCTCCCCCGTCGGCTCCTCTTCGAGTGGCGGAGATTCGGCGGGTTCGGGAGCCTCGGGCGGATCCTCCGGCATGCGGGGAGGCTCCTCCGGCGGGGCGGTTCTTTCGGTGGATTCCTGCTCGGTGGATTCCTGCTCGGTGGATTCCTGCTCGGCGGGTTCTTGTCCGGCGGGTTCTTGTCCGGCGGGTTCTTGTCCGGCGTTTTGCTCGGCGCCGCAGGCGGCGAACACGAGCAAGGCCGCCATGAGCACCATCAGAGCGAGAACACGTCGAAGCGAGTCAGTCGGCGACGAAGTTCCTCTCACTCTCACCCCTCAGCCGATGAACAGGCTCAAAAACAGAAACATCCCGAGTCCGGCCGCGAGGCCGATCACCAGTTGCAGGATCGCGCCCCGCCCGCCGCCGGACTCCCCCCCGGACATCCCCGCGTCGGCAGTCGCCGCGACGATGAGCAAAACCTCGACGACCTTGTCAATGTTGCCGAGGGTATCGAATACCCCCACGCGGAAATACGACAAAATAGAGGCGAAGGCAATCGCGATCAAAAACGCGCGTATGACAGGCCGGAACCGCGCCACGGAGGAGATGGGCAAATACAGCGCGGCGACAAGGACGACATAAGCGAAGAAGTTGCCGACGAAAAGGAACTGGAACAACGGCAGCATCGCCCCGTTCCCCAGAAAACCCTCGATAAGAAACAGGTAAATGTGGATGATCGCCGTCGCCAGCGCCAACATGATCACCCC
>JACDAJ010000286.1 GCA_013695475.1 Rubrobacter sp.
CCGGGTACGAGGCCGGGGTCGAGTCGGTCTGCCCGGACTGCGAGGTCATCGTCCAGTACGCGGGAACCACGCCCGAGGCTTTCAACGACCCGGCTCGCGGCAATGAGATATCGCTCCAGCAAATAAACGACGGCGCGGATGTCATTTACCATGCCTCCGGCGCGACGGGCGCGGGGCTTTTCGAGGCGGCGAGCGGCGAGGGTGTCTTCGCCATCGGCACCGACTCCGACCAGGCGGCGAGCGCCCCCGACGCGCCGATCCTCACTTCGGCGATAAAGGGCGTTGACTCGGGTGTCTTCCAGACCATCGAGGCGCAGCAAAACGGTGAGTTCCCCGGCGGCGAGGTCCAGGATCTCGGCCTCGCGGAGGGCGGCTACGAACTCGCCCCCTTCGGCGACTACGACGACCAGGTTCCGCAGGAAGTCAAGGATCAGGTCGAGGAGGCCACGCAGGGGATCATAGACGGAGACATCGAAGTCCCCGACACGCCCCAGTAAAGGTTTCGGCTTGACGGAGAGAGAAGGAGCCGCCGGGGTCGTGGACGCGGCCCCGGTCGTCCTCGAAATGAAGGGCGTGACGAAGACTTTCGGCCCCGTAACCGCCAACGACGATATTTCGCTCACCTTGAAGCGCGGCGAGATACTCGGCCTCCTCGGCGAGAACGGGGCCGGGAAGTCCACCCTCATGAAGATTCTTTACGGCCTTTATTCGCCGGACAAAGGCTCGATCTCCATCGAAGGCGAAGAGGTGAGAATAAAGGATCCGAAAGACGCCGTATCGCGCGGCGTCGGGATGGTCCACCAGCATTTCACCCTCATCCCGCGCCTCACCGTCGCGGAGAACATCGTCCTCGGCGCGGAGCCGACGAAGGGCGGGCGCGTGGACATGGCGAAGGCGATGAAGGACACCGAGGAATTGTGCGAACGGTACGGCCTCCGGGTTGACCCCCGCTCGCGCGTCGCCGACCTCTCGGTGGGCGTCCGGCAACGGGTCGAAATACTGAAAGCCCTTTATCGGAACGCCCGCATCCTCGTCCTCGACGAACCCACCGCCGTCCTCACCCCGCAGGAGACGGAGGACTTGTTTTCCGTCCTCAAGGAACTCGTGGGCGACGGACTCTCGATCATCCTCATAACGCACAAGCTCGGGGAGCTTCGGGGCGTCTCGGACAACATCACGATCATCCGCGACGGGAAGGTCGTCGCTACGGTGAAGACCTCCGAGACGGACGAGGGCGAGCTTGCGAAGCTCATGGTCGGGCGCGAGGTTCTCCTCCGGGTGAGCAAGGAGGAGTCCGAGATCGGCGGCGTGCGGCTCTCCGCCACCGACCTCGTGGTGAAGGGAAGCGCCGGATCGGTCGCCGTCCACGGCGTGAGTTTGGAGGTGAAGGCCGGGGAGATCCTCGGCATCGCCGGGGTGGACGGGAACGGGCAGACCGAGCTTGCCGAAGCCCTCGCCGGGACGCGCCCGGTCGAGTCGGGCGTCGTGCTTCTCGACGGCGACGACGTCACGAAGGTCGGGGCGAACGGTCGGCAGGGACGAGGACTCGCGTATGTTCCCGAGGATCGCGGGTCGAAAGGGCTCGTGCAGGATTTTTCGCTCTCGGAGAACAACGCGCTGAAGACTTATGAGAAGGCTCCGTTCTCGTCGCGCTTTGGCTGGATCTTCCCGAAGGCGATGCGCCGGAGCGCCGCCGAGAACCTCCGCGCCTATGACGTGCGCCCCCCCGACCCGGACGCCCGCGCCGGCTCGCTCTCCGGCGGCAACCAGCAAAAAGCGGTTCTCGCCCGCGAGCTTTCGGGCGACCCCGGCGTGATCGTCGCCTCGCAGCCGACGCGCGGCGTGGACGTGGGGGCCATCGAGTTCATCCACGGACAATTGCTGAAACAACGCGCCGAGGGGAAAGCGATCCTCCTCATCTCGCTCGAGCTCGAAGAGGTTCGATCCCTCTCCGACCGCGTGATCGTCCTCTATAACGGACGCATCTCCGGCGAAGTCGGCCCGGACGCCACCGACGAGCAACTCGGCCTCCTCATGGCCGGACGCGGCATGGACGAGGAAGCATGAGCGAGGAGAGCCGGGAACCGAGGGACGAGGGCGGCTCCGCCTTCGGCAAGTTCCTCCGGGGAGTGGGGGGCGCGCTCGTCTTTCCGCTCATCGCCATTTTTATCGCGTTCGTCATCGGGGCTTTGCTCGTGCTCGCCAGCGGGAACAATCCGGTGGCGGCGTACATCTCGCTCGTTCAAGGCGCGGTCGGGGATCCCACCGCCATCGGACGCACGCTTTTGAACGCGACGCCGCTTGTTTTCACGGGCCTCGCCGTCGCGGTCGCGTTCCGGGCGGGGCTTTTCAACATCGGGGGGGAGGGTCAGGTTTTCATCGGGGCGATCACCGCCGCGTGGCTCGCGGTCTCGGTCGGTTTCCTCGGACTCGCGGCGATTCCGATCGTTCTTCTCGCGTGCGTTTTGACGGGTTTCATGTGGGGTGCCATACCCGGTTTCTTGAAGGCCCGGTTCGGGGCGCATGAGGTCATCACCACGATTATGCTCAACTTCATCGCCATCAACCTTGCGACGTACTTCGCGCTCGGCCCGCTCCGCTCGGAAGGCATCGTCCCCGGCACCGAGACCATCGAGGCGGCGACTCGTATTCCGGCCATCGGCCTCGGACTCGGGCGGGTGAATTACGGACTCGCGGTCGCGCTCCTCGCGGCGCTCGTCATATATCTCCTTCTCTGGCGGACGAAGCTCGGGTTCCGCATCCGGGCGGTCGGGTTGTCGCCCGGCGCGGCGAACTATGCGGGGATGAGGATCGGGACGAACACCGTCCTCGCGCTCGCCATCGGGGGCGCGA
>JACDAJ010000307.1 GCA_013695475.1 Rubrobacter sp.
CATCCCGACCGTGAATATGAGGCCGATGGAGGGGAGCGCGAGCTTCGCGGAGTACGCGAGTCCCGCTCCGACGATTCCGGCGACGAGCGGCTTCCAGAAAGAGAAACTATACGGCCAAAAACCGACGCGCCTTTTCACGAAGATTAGGGTGAGCGTGTTCTCGGTGAGGATCGCCGCCGCCGCCCCGAACCCCGCCCCGACGAGGCCGAACGAAGGTATGAGCGCGAAACAAACCGCCACCCCGGTGAGCGCGCCGGTCACGGTGGCGAGCATCAAAATATTGTGGTTTCCGGTCATCGCGAGCATCCGGTTCGCCGGGCCGACCGACGCGCTGTAAAGTTGCGCCGCAGCCACGATCACGAGCGCGGTGAGTCCCGCCCGAAACTCCTCCCCCCCGAAAACCGTGAGGATTTCCCCCGCCAAAAGCACGATGACGAGGAAAAGCGCGAACGCCCCGGTGAACGTCCACCGCGTTACGTCTTTATAAAGCCGCCCGAGTTCGTCGGTCATCTCCTGCGAGTGGAGGCTCGATATGATGGGAGAGAAGATCCCGTTGAAAGCGAACCTCACGAGCGTCGCGAGGGTCGCCGTCCGAAACGCCGCCTGAAAAATACCGACGAGTCCGGCGGGGTGAAAAAGCCCGAGTACGAGAACCGCCGTCCAATTATTCGCATATTGCGTCGCCCGCGAAACACTCATCGGGATGGACACCCCGAAAAGTGCTTTCGTCTCGAACTTCGGGCGGGTTTTCCCATCGAAGAGCGGTGGAAAGAGCCGCCGGAGGAAATAAAGCCCGATGAGGACGCCACACGCCATCGAGATCGCATACGCCACGACCACACTCGTGAGGCTCGCGCCGACAAAATACACCGCGACAACGAGGATGAAATATATGAGCGGGCGGAGGATTTGCTGTGTGTACGTCGCGTACGTGACGGTTTGGAAACCTTGTGTCGTCCACAAAAGGATGCTCATCGTGGCGAAGAAAGGAAGGGCGAAGGCGAACGCTTTTATGACGGGTTCGAGGCCCGCCTCGAAGAACCCGGCGAGGGTTCCCGCCCCGAAGAACATCGCGGTCGCGACGACGAGGCTCATGGCGAACGTGATGCCGACGGATTGAAGGATCGTCCCTCGCACACGGGCGGTGTCATCCTGTCCGCGATAGTGCGCGACGTACCGGACGACGCCGTTGTCGAGGCCGAACTGCGAGATGATCTGAGCCGCCGTCACGACCCCGACCCCGAGCGTATAAAGCCCGAACGAGGAAGCCCCGAGTCCCCGAGCGAGAAGCGACTGCGTTATATACCCGAGGACGCGCCCCGTTCCCTGTCCGACGGTGCTTATCCCGGCTCCGCGGGCGACGCGGGCGACGTTCGAATCCTCTCCGGTCGGGAGCTTTCCGGGCGCGTCGGAGGCTTCGGCGGGGGATTTCTTTTCGTCGGGGGTATTCTCGGGGTTCACGGCGAGAGATTATATATACGTCGCGGGTGTTTTCGAGGATGTGGAGTCCCCGGCTTTCGCGGCGCGGCGTTCTTTCAAATATCCGGCGGCCTTCGCTATGAAAAGCGAGAGTCCGAGCCACGCCCACCCGACCCCGAACGAAATCCACATGACGGCTCCGGCTCCCCCGAAATCCCGCACGACGGAGACGAGTCCGGCGACGGCGGCGATGGCGAAGGGAAGCGCGCCCCACAAAGGCAAACTCCCCTCCCTCGCCGACGCCGCGCCGAATACGACGGCCCCGGCGGCGAGGACGAAGAGTCCGGTTCGCATCGCGCTCCACGCGGGAGCCGTCATGATGTATTCGTCGTCGAGGCCGAAATAATATCTCCCGAAAGCGCCCGCGATGGTGACGACGGCTCCGGCCACGACCGTCCAAAATCCCACCTTCGCCGCGATGCCCTTCTCCCCCATGGCGAAGAAAAACACCCCCGCGAGGCCGAGAGCCATGAGGAGCGGGGCGGTCGGGAAGAGCCGCCAGAAAACGTTCGGGGTTTGGAAAGCATAGTCCGAAAGGTATACGCCGAGCGGCGAGAGCGCCCACAAAGCGCCCGCCGGGACGAGGAGGAGGAAGCTCCATTCGAGGAGGAATCGAAGGGCTTTCCGAAGGGCTTTCATCTCAGACTTTCATTTCAGTACATCGAGGGCGGTTCGCCGCCCGCGTCGGCGAGAATGTATTCGTCGTACATGCGGCGAACGACATCCGGGTTGTCGCCCGCGATGTCGTCGTCCATGTTCGGGTCGTTTTCGGCGTCGTAAAGGCGGGCTTCCTCGCCGTCGGAGCGGCACACGAGGATGAAGTCGTCGTCCCTCGTCCACGAGTGGTCATCGTATCCGAGGGTGAAGTGCGGGCGGGCTTCCTCCGGGTCGTCGCCTTCGAGGAGTGGGGTCAAATCTTGTCCGGTCATTTGGGCGGGACGCTCGACGTCCACTTGCGAAAGAATCGTCGGGGCGATGTCGTGGATCGAGGCGTAGAAATCGCTCGTCTCGCCCGCTCCGATGCCTTCGGGATGGCGTATGAAGAACGGGATGTCGGTGAGTTCCGGCCACATTGCGCGGGCGACTTTCCCGGTGAAGCCGTGTTCGGCGAGGGAGACTCCGTGGTCGCTCATGACCATGACGAGGGTGTTCTCCATGAAGCCGAGTTCGTCCATTTTGTTCATGAAGTCGCCGAACCATTTGTCGGTCATCGTGACCTCTCCGGCGTAAAGTGCGCGCATGCGTTCGATCTCACGCTCTTCGAGATAGTCGCTCGTGTCGTAGTTCGGGGCGGTGGGGTCGGGGCCGTCATAGTCGGGGTCGTCGTAAAGATCGACGTATTTCTTCGGGGGGTCCCACGGTTCGTGCGGGTCGAAAGAGTCAACGACGAGGAAGAACGGCTGGCCGTCCTCGGCCATTTCGAGGTAATCCATCGAACGCCTGAAAACCTGCGGGGCGAAATAGTCCTCCTCGCCTTCCCGGTACCATGTGTTCGCGACGTATTGGCGGACTTTGTCCATCATGTTTTGATCGTTTCCGGCGACGGTCATGCGCTCGACGAGATCGGCGTTCGCGGAGTTTATGGCTCGCCACCGATCGCGTTCTTGACCGCGGATATAATCGAAGACATCGAAGCCGCGCTGGAAGTTCATGGAGGCTTTGAACATATGCTGCGTGTCGGTGATGAGCACGGTCTGGAATTCCTGGTCGGAGAGGATCTCCGTCAGGCTCGCTTGCTCCTCGGGTATCCGCTGCCACCCCGCCGGAAAGAAGGTCTCGCCTTTTTGCGGAACCCAATCCCGGAAAGGCCACGTCCGCGTACCCGTGAATATGGCCCGCCTCGCGGGTATCGTCGGTATGGACTCGGGATATGCCTGTGTGAAACGAAGGGATTCATTCGCGAGTGCGTCGAGGTTGGGGGTTTGGATCCAGTCATTGCCATAAACCCCGACGTGATCCTTCCTCAAACTGTCGAGCAAAACTACGACCACGTTCATCCTCGAACCTCCACTCGGAAGATAACTCATCCCACCGCACGCCGAACCCATCCCGAGCATCGCCGCCCCGCCAACCCCGGCCCCCGCGACTTTCAAAAACTGCCTGCGCGTCAAACTGCGACCCAAAACCGTCTCTCCAAATCAAACCGGAAATCTCAAACCCACGTTACTTTATTATAAATCTCTCATTAATATTCTCGCATCCCGTTATCGTATTTCGATACACTCATAGTTATGAGAGAGTTCGAGCTTGGGGCGATGCGGCTCCACATCCTCCACCATGCGGCGTCGGCTCCGGTGTACGGGGCGTGGATGCTCTCGGAACTCGAACGCCACGGATACCGCCTGAGTTACGGGACGCTGTATCCGGCCCTCCACAAAATGGAGCGCGACGGGCTTCTCAAAAAAGAGGAGCGCACGGAGGGCGGCCGCGTGAGGAAATACTACGCGGCGACGGAGGCGGGTGTCGAGGAATTGGAGAAGGGGAAGCGCATGATCCGTGAGCTTCACCGGGAGGTCGTCGAGGGTCATGACCCGAACCCGGAATAACGAACGAAACGACGGGCGAAATAGTGAGCTTCGGGAGCTTTTCCTCCTTTTCACGAAGCTCGGGTTCATAGCTTTCGGGGGGCCGGCGGCGCACATCGCGATGATGCGCGACGAGGTCGTCGTGAGGCGAAAATGGCTCACCGAGCAGGAATTCCTCGACCTCGTCGGGGCGACGAATTTGATTCCCGGCCCGAACTCCACGGAGCTTGCCATCCATATCGGGAGGATGCGGGCCGGATGGCGCGGGCTTCTCCTCGCCGGGGCGTGCTTCATAATCCCGGCGACCGCCATCGTTCTCGTCCTCGCGATGCTTTATGCGCGGTACGGGGAGACCCCGGCGGGCGAGGCTCTTTTATACGGAATATCGCCCGTCATCATCGCCATCGTGGCTCATGCTCTTTACGGGCTTCTCGGAACCGCGATAAAAGGCGCGGTCACGGCGGTCGTCGGTGCGGCGGCACTCATCGCATACCTCCTCGGCATGCTCGGGGAGATACCGCTCCTTCTCATCGGGGCGGCCGTCGTCCTCGCGGCGGGTCGGGCGAGGGGTGTTTTCGGGGGGTTCGGGGGGGCGAACTCGATCGCTCCGTTCGGGATTCCGGTCGGGATGGCGGTTTTTCAAACCGCGACGGCGGCCACTCTCTCGGGGGTGGGCGGAATATTCTTCTCGTTCCTCAAAATCGGCTCCGTTTTATTCGGCTCCGGGTATGTGCTTCTCGCGTTTTTGCGGTCGGAGTTTGTGGGGCCGGGGATGCTCGATGAGCAACAATTGATAGACGCGGTCGCCATCGGGCAGTTCACGCCGGGGCCGGTTTTCACGACGGCGACGTTCGTCGGATATTTGCTCGAAGGGGTTCCGGGGGCGATCTTCGCCACCGTCGGCATCTTCCTTCCGGCGTTCGTTTTCGTGGCGATCACGGGCCCGTATATTTTGAGGCTCCGGAACTCCCCGACGATGGCGGGCCTCCTCGACGGAGTGAACGTGGTGTCGCTCGCGCTCATGGCGGCGGTGACTTTGCAACTCGGGCGGGCGGCGGTCGTGGATGCGATCACGGCTCTTCTCGCTCTCGTCGCGCTCGTCCTCCTCGTCCGCTTCAAAGTGAATTCAGCGTGGCTCGTTCTCGGAGGGGCGGCGGTGGGGCTTCTCGCGCAGGCCGTGTTTTAACCCGGATAATCCACGAAACCTCTCGAAGGCCGGAAGTCGCGGCGGCGTGGATCGCATTTTTCGATGCGCGACTCGCGGATTTTCTCGATGCTCGCCGTCGGGCTTCCGCCGTTCGAGGAATGTATCCCATCCCGGTGGACGTTCGGTGAATGATCCGAGCCAAAAAATTCATCTTTTCCGGCGAAAATATGACGTTTCGGGGATGCGCTTCGCCACACGAGTGGTTTATGATGCATGGGCATAATTTGGAGGGGCACACATTCGAGCCGCATATGGAGCGAGGGGGGAAATCCGCATGAACAACGACGAGGCATTCCACAGACCGGGCGACCGGAAAAGCGCGAGCCTCCGGGATGGTTTCAAGACGCTTTCGGTGCTTTCGGTGGCGGTCGTCCTCGCGGCGCTCGTCGCGTTCGCGGTCGTCTCGTTCGGGGCGGCGAGTCCGGCGGAGAGCGCGCCATATGCGATGGCGGTGGATAACGGAAACCCGAACCGCTTCTCGGCTCCCGCCGGGTGGGCGAACAGCGCGGCTTTCCCGAGGCAGCGACTCGGGGCGAACTATGCGTATGCGACACCCGGCTCCGGGGAGGCGGCGCGTTTCAAGGTTCGCGCCCCGGCCACGGGGCCGTATGCGGTGTTCGCCCGGTGGCCCGCCGGAAGGGGACATAACGCATCCACGCCCATCGGAGTCGTGACGACCACCGGTACGAAGTGGGTTCGGGTGAATCAAAGGGTGAATGGCGGACGGTGGGTGAGGCTCGGGTCGTTCCGGCTCGCGGCGGGCGACGATTTCAAAACAATCTTCGCCCGGAACGGGAATGGAGGCGGGCGGGTCGTCGCCGACGCGGTGAGGATCGCGAGGATAAACCCGGATCCCACCCGCAACCCGGATGCGATCCTCGGCCGTCCCATCCACAGCCAGGCGAAGGTGGCGAACTATGCCCGCTCAAAGGGAGCCACGACGTACATCATGCAAACCATCCCCCATTATTACAACCTCGGCCCGAGGGTCGGCATCGCCCCGGACTTCCTCGTCGCGCAGGCGATGGTCGAGACCGGATACGGACGGTACGGCGGCGACTCGCGCCCGTGGAACATGGCCGGGATCAAAAAAGGCGGCAACGTCGGCGACGAACCACGCGACTTCGAGCGTCCCGCGACCGCCTATGAAGGCGTGAGGATGCACGTCAACCACATGGCCGCATACACGAACCGCCCGACCATCGGAACGCCCCATGCGAGATATTATGACGCGCGTTCCGCGCAAAGCGGCCGAGGATACTGGGTGACGAGAATCAGCCAACTCGGCGGCGGCGTATGGGCCACCGACCCGAATTACGCCCCGAAAATAAGGCGCATATTGAACGAAATGTGAGGCGGCTTCGCTTCGCTTCGCTTTGCCAGCGAAAAGCAAAAAGCTGGCCGGCCGCGGATTTCGGAAGTGTCGAGCCTTCAAAATCCGGGCATCGGGAGACGCTTCCCGACAGTCCGGGATTTCTCGGGCGAAGCCTCGCCGACGAAGTGAAAGAGCCGCGAAGCGCGGAGAAGCCCCGCTCCGAAATGGAAGCGGGGCTTTTTTCTAACGGCTGACAAGCGAAGCGAACGCGATCCGCTTCACGCCCCGAAATACCGCAGTGTCTCCCCGAGGCCGGAGGATATTTCGACCTCCGGCCTCCACCCGAAGGCGCGACCGGCGAGTGTGGCGTCCACGCAACTCCTCATTTGCTCGCCGGGTTTGGCGGGGCCGTGTTCGGGCGGGAGGTCTTTGCCCGCGCTTTCGCGGAGGAGTTCGTAAAGCTCGTTCACGCTCGTCTCGATGCCCGTGCCGACATTGTATGCACCCGACGGCGCGTCGCTTTCGAGGGCGAGGAGGTTCGCGCGGGCGACGTCCCGAACAAAGACATAATCGCGGGTTTGCTCCCCGGCTCCGTTTATTTTCGAGGTCTCGCTTCGCGCGAGCCTTCCGCAAAAAATGGCGACGACTCCGGCTTCGCCGTGCGGGTCTTGGCGGGGGCCGTACACGTTCGCGTATCGGAGGGCGGTGTATGGAAGGCCATGCTCGGCGTTGAAATAATGAAGGTATCTCTCCCCGGCCAGCTTCGAGACACCGTATGGGGAGATCGGCCTTTGCGGGTGCTCCTCCGTCGCCGGGAACTCGTCTTGCTCGCCGTATATCGCCCCGCCCGTCGAGGCGAACACGAACTTCGAGACATCATGCTCCGCGCAGTTTTGGAGGAGGCGAACCGTCCCGAGGATGTTCACGTCGGCGTCGAAGTCCGGCTCGGCGACCGAGCGGCGCACGTCCATTTGCGCGGCGTGATGGATGACGGCCTCCGGACGGAACTCCTCGAAAACCTCCCGGCATCCGCTCCGAACGTCCATCTCGAAGAGTTTCGCCCCGTCCGGGACGTTCTCCATCTTCCCGCTCGAAAGGTCGTCAGCGACGGCGACTTCGTGGCTGTTTTCCAAAAGGAGATCCGAGACATGCGACCCTATGAACCCCGCCCCGCCCGTAACAAGAACCCTCACGAAACCCCCTCCGCTCTCGCCTTCCTCGACGACGTCAGCTTAGCATCATAGTCAAATCCCGATCCGCGCCCTTTCCCCGCCGGACGCAATGGCGAGGTCGCCCAAAGAAGGATGGCCGGGGTATTCGGCGAAGTGGACGAGACACCACCCATCACAAAAAGAAGCTCGCGACAAGAACGACCGAAAACCCGGTGAGGCCGATGATCGTCTCCATCACCGTCCATGACTGGAGGGTTTGCTTCTCGTTCATGCCGAGGTATCGGCTGACGAGCCAGAAACCCGAGTCGTTGACGTGCGAGAGAACCGTCGCGCCCGATGCGATGGCGATCACGATCGCGCCGAGGAGCGGAGCCGAATAATCCATCCCTCCGAGAGCCGGGGCGATGATGCTCGCCGCCGTCACAGCCGCCACCGTCGCCGAGCCGAGCGCGATCCGGACGAGCGTCGCCGCCACGAACGCAAGGAGTATGATCGGCAAATTCGAAGCCTCCATCACGCTCGCCAAAGCGTCCCCGATCCCACTTTGGACGAGAACCTCCCCAAAAACCCCGCCCGCCCCCGTGACGAGAATAATGAGCCCGACCGGCTCCAAAGCCCGAGTCGCCACATTCTGAACCTCGTCCCGCGTATACCCGTGCCGCGTCCCGAGGACATAAAAAGCGAGCAGAACCGCCAAAGTGAGCGCGCTGAAAGGATGCCCGACGAAAGCGAGAATTCCCAAAAGCTGGCTGTCCTCCGCGAGTACGACCCCCGAAACCGTATTTATCAGAATCAAAACGAGCGGCACGAGAACGACCGCCACCGTCAGCCCGAAACTCGGGGTCTCCCTCTCTTCTTCCGCGTTCTCCGCGAGTTCGCGGAGCATATATTCCGGGACTCCGATGTCTATTTTTCCAGCGATGTATTTGCCGAAGACGATGCCGCCGAGGATGACCGCCGGAATGCCCGAGATTATGCCGAAGAGGATGACCCATCCGAGGTCGGCGCCGATGATCCCCGCGACCGCCACCGGCCCCGGTGTCGGCGGTATGAAACTGTGCGTCACGGCGAGTCCGGCGATGAGCGGTATCGCGTAATAAAGGAGCGAGCGCGAAGCCCGCTGCGCGAGCGTATACACGAGCGGTATCAAAATAATGAGGCCGACATCGAAGAAAACGGGGATCGCCACGAGGAACCCGGTCAACCCGAGCGCCCATTGAATGCGCCCTTCACCGAAACCGCGAACCAAAGTGCGGGCGATTTGCTCGGCGCCCCCGGTTATGCGGAGCATCTCGCCGAACATCGCGCCGAGTCCCACGACGACCGCGATGAAGCCGAGCGTCCCGCCCATCCCGTCCTCGACGACTCCGACGATGTCGCCGGGCGGAATTCCGGCGGCGAGCGCGGTGGCGAAACTTATGATGAGAAGCGCCACGAAAGCGTGCATCCGAAGCCGCATGACGAGAAACAAAAGCAACGCCACCGCCACGACGACGATCAAAAGCAAATACAACGCCGACACTCCCGAAACCTCCCGTTCTCCGAACAACCCTCGAAAAGTAAATCATACCCGTCGGGGGCGGAAGTTTCAGCCGGGACCCCGTCGGGGGCTATTTGCCTCGCCCGGCGAACCATGCGACCGTCTCTTCGAGACCTTTCTTCGCCGGGACTTCCGGCTCCCATCCGAGAACCTCTTTCGCGCGGGATATGTCCGGGCATCGTTGCTTCGGATCGTCGGTGGGGAGGGGTTTCTCGACCATCTCGCTCTCGCTGCCGGAAATCCCGATTATGAGTTCGGCGACCTCCCGGACGGAATACTCGACCGGATTCCCGACGTTCACGGGACGGGTCTCTCCACTTTGCATGAGGCGGTATGCGCCCTCGATGAGGTCGCCCACATATTGGACGCTCCGGGTTTGGGAGCCGTCTCCGTACACGGTGAGGGGTTTCCCGGCGAGGGCTTGCCCGATGAAGTTCGGGATCATGCGCCCGTCGTCGTGCCGCATGAAGGGGCCATACGAATTGAAAATCCTCACGATGCGCGTGTCCACATGATGATGCCGATGGTACGCCATCGTCATGGACTCGGCGTACCGCTTCGCCTCGTCGTATACGCCCCGGACGCCGATGGGGTTCACGTTGCCCCAATATTCCTCTTTTTGCGGGTGGACGAGCGGATCGCCATATACCTCCGAAGTCGAGGCGAGGAGGAAGCGGGCGCCCTTCGCGAGGGCGAGTCCGAGTGAATTGTATGTCCCGATGGCACCCACTTTGAGGATCGGGATGGGGATGCGCTCGAAGTCGGCGGGGCTTGCCGGGGAGGCGAAATGATATATCTCGTCGAGGTTCCCGGCGACGCGAATGTACGTCGTCACGTCGTGATCCACGTACTCGAAGCCCGGCTCGTCGCGGAGGCTGGCAATGTTCGCGAGCGAGCCTGTCCGGAGGTTGTCCATGCAAATCACGTCGTATCCCTCGGCGACGAGGCGTTTGCAAAGATGGCTCCCGAGGAACCCGGCGCCACCCGTCACGAGGGCGCGCTTTTTATGCGCCACGGCGGCCGAAACCCCGGTAGGAAAGGCCGCTTCCCTCCGCCGTCTCCGGGTCGAACAAATTGCGGCCGTCAATGAGGAGCTTCGGAGCCTCCATGAGCGAGGCCGCCTTCTCGAGGTCGAGGCTCCGAACCTCCTCCCATTCCGTCACGACGACCGCCGCATGCGCCCCCGAGAGGGCTTCATACATGTCGAAGACGACTTTCAGGCCCGGCTCCGAGGCGGCGGCCTTCCCGGCGACGGGATCGTAGCCGACGACGCGCGAGCCGAGGGCGTCGAGCTTCGCGGCGATCTCCAAACTCGGGGCTTCGCGGAGGTCGTCGGTGTTCGGTTTGAACGCGAGTCCGAGGAGGGCGATTCTTTTTCCTTTCAAGGTGCGGAGTTCTCGCTGGAGCTTCGTTATCACTTGCCGCCTTTGCCGTTCGTTCACCGTCACGGCGGCGTCGAGGATCACGGGTTCATAGTCGTATTCGCGGGCGATGGAGCGGAGCGCGGCGACGTCCTTCGGGAAGCACGAGCCGCCCCACCCGATCCCCGCGTTCAAAAACCGGGGGCCGATGCGTCCATCGAGGCCGATGCCCGCGGCGACGTTGTTCACGTCCGCGCCGACGAGGTCGCATATTGTCGCGACCTCGTTTATAAAACTTATCTTCGTGGCGAGGAAAGCGTTGGCGGCGTATTTGATCATCTCCGCCGACGCGAGGTCGGTCGTGACGAACGGCACGGCGGTTTTCGGGCGGGGATCCATCTCCGTCGGGAAACTTTGCTCGATGACGGGTTTGTAAAGTTGCCTCATGACATCGAGCGCGTCGCGCGAATCGGCACCGAGCACGATCCTGTCAGGATAAAACGAGTCGTAAACCGCGCTCCCCTCCCGCAGAAACTCGGGGTTCGAGACGACCCGATATCCCATGTCCGCACCGTCCGCCCCCTCGCGGATGAGCATCGAAACATAGTCGCCGCTCCCGACGGGGACGGTGCTTTTGTTGACGACGACGAGCGGGCTTTCGCGCCCGGCCTCGGCGAGGGAAGCCCCGATCGCCCTCGCCACGTCCGCGACGTTCGAGAGATCCGCCGAACCGTGGTCGCCCGGCGGGGTATTGACGGCGATGAACACGATGTCCGCCTCCCCGACGAGCTCCCGGATCCCCGTCGCGAAAGCGAGCCGTCCGGCGGAATAACCGCGGGCGACCATCTCTTCGAGACCCGGCTCGTAAATGGGCATGACGCCGTTTTTCAGCCCCTCGACGCGCTCCTCGTCCACATCCACGCACGTAACGTCGTTCCCGAGGCTCGCGAGGCACGCCCCCGTAACGAGCCCGACATACCCCGAACCGACCACTCCGACCTTGAAACTCTCAATCATCCAAATCTCCTAAAAAACGCGAATACCAAAGAAAGCCATCCGACCTTCCCAGCCTTCCACAAAGACCGCCGATAAACCATATTGACGCATTATCATCCGTTTTCCCATCCCATGCCATCCACGAAACGCCGAATCCGAAGGCGCCCGGGCGAAAACCCGGAGTTCGCGGGAAGCTTCATATGGAATCCGGGCAATGACTTCGCATCCTCGCTTGTGCGGGAGTCGGGAGGTCGCGTCGCTTCGCTCGCTTCGGGAGTGGGGACGTGCGGACACCGCCCCCAAAGCGGGCGATGGAGCCATCCGCCCGGATTCCGTGTCAAAGAGGCGTTCCGCCGAAACGACTCTCCGGGGCGGCATGCTCTCGGCGCGATGAATCGGCGTGCATCCGGGTGGCCGCTTCGCGGCATTCGTAGTTCGGAAGTGGGAAAAGGGGCGGATCGGCGCGGATCGGCGAGAGACCAAATCTCGAGATGACTGGCATTCACCTTTTCTTTTTTGCTGACGCGCTGACAGGCTGAGAAGCCGACAAGCGCGATTTGCGAGCGAATCGCCTCAATGTGCGCCCTCGCCGCGAAGCACGGCGCCGAGGGTCTTTGCGATGATCTTCATGTCGAAGGAGAGCGACCAGTTTTCTATGTAGTGGAGGTCGAGGCGGACCATCTCCTCGAAGGGAAGGTCGCTCCTCCCCCTCACCTGCCAATGCCCGGTCATCCCCGGAGGCGCGGCGAGCCGCCTTTTGTGATCCTCCCCGAGCCGCTCGAAATCACGCATCGGAAGCGGCCTCGGCCCGACGAGGCTCATCTCGCCTTTGAGGACGTTCAAAAGCTGCGGAAGCTCGTCGAGGCTCCACCGCCGGAGAAACCACCCGAAAGATGTTATTCGGGGGTCCCCTCTTATCTTGAAAACGGCTCCCTCCGCCTCGTTCTTTTCCTCGAGTCCGGCTTGCTCGTCCCCGGCATCCTCGCGCATCGAGCGGAATTTGTAGCAAATGAAGACTTTCTCGTCGGCCCCGGCGCGCTTTTGTCGGAGGAGGGCCGGGCCGGGCGAGGTTCCCCGCACCGTGAGCGCGATGGTCAAAAACAGCGGCGAAAGAAGGATAAGGCCGGGAAGGGACACGGCGACGTCCATCGTGCGTTTCAACGCCCTTTGTGTATTGTCGAGGCGCGGGTACCGGACTTCGAGGAGCGGGAGTCCGACGCTCCCGTGGAGGCGGGGCCGGCCGCCGAGGAGCGAAGCCGCACCCGGAACGACTCGGAGCGGAACGCCGCGAAGCCGGGCGGACTCGAGCAAAGCGAGGAACTCCTCGTCCGGGAGCCTCTCGGCATCGGCAAGGATGATGCCGCCCGCCCCGGTCGCGTCGAGCGCCTCCCGGAGCGCGGCGATGTCCACGCGCTCCCCGGAGCCTTTCTCGACGAAACCGACCTCCGCGACCGGGGAGTACGCGCCCGGAACCCTTTCCATAGCGAGCCGAATGCGGCTCCTCCCCTCCTCCCCGCCGACGATGACGACCGGGAGTTGTCCGAGGCCGCGGCGGTATATCCGCTCGACGCATCCCTCGAAGAAGAGCCGGAGCGACGCGGCGAGGACGAGTCCGAGAAGCGCCGAGAGAGCCACCCATCCGGGCGCGAGGCCGCTCCCCGGATAAAAGAATGTCCCGGCGATGGAGAGTCCGGCCCACGCCATCGCCGCCCCGGCGAGCGAGCCGGGACTCCGCCGGACCGGGGCGCGGTCATAGAGCCGGAAAGCCGCGAAGACGCACACCCACACCGCGAGAAGAACCGGAGCGATGAAAGAGAGCGAGTCCGCGTCCGGGAAGAGGCGGGCCGCCAAAGACAGTCCGAAATAGAGGGACGCCGCGTCCAAAAACGCGAGGACGCCGACGCTCGCGGCTCGCCGGAGCGAATTCATCCCGAGAAGAGCCTTCGATGTGTCGGTGAGAAATCCCATGCGCCTCCGTGGAGAGGGAGTATAACGCCGAACCGATTCCCGGAGCCGATCCGTTTTTTGCAGCCGCTTCGCTATGCGGAAAGTTTCCGCCGCAAAATCTGCCCGAAAACTCGAAGCGCGAACAACGGATTTCCGACGAGGTATCTCCTCCACAAACGCCCCGGCTCGATGGCGAGGCGGGCGAGCCACTCGAAGCCGTTGCCGGTCAGAAAGCGCGGCCCGCGCCGAAGCCCGCCGGAGGCATAATCGAAGACCGCGCCGCCCGTGAGAAAGACGCGGGCATTCAACTTTTTGTGGTTTTCCATGAGCCACTTTTCTTGCCGGGGCATCCCCATCCCGACGAGGAGGATGTCCGGCGAGGCGGCGTTTATCTTCTCGATGACGGCCTCGTTCTCCGGGCCGCTATTTCCGAAATATCCGTGGTGGGTTCCGGAGATTTTCAGGCCGGGCCGGGACTTCCGAAGCTCTCTCGCCGCCTTTTCGGCGATGCCGGGTTTGCCGCCGAGGAAATATATGGAGAAGTTCTCCGACGCGGCGAGGTCGGAGAGACGATGGATCCAGTCGGCGTATGTGACCCTCTCCGGCATCCTCCCCCCGAGCATCCGCGCCGCATACTTCACCCCCGCCCCATCACAGAAAACGATGTCCGCCTGATTCAGAAAACGCCGCAAAAAGGGATCGCGGTATGCGAGGTTCAAACAATGGGCGTTGGCGTTGAGGACGAGGGCATGCCCCCCTTCGCGCACGAAGCCCCGGATGCGGCCATGAAGCTCCCCGAGGGTCAATGCGTCCACACCGACACCGAGGATGTTTATCCGAGCTTCCGCCACACCGCCTCCTCGATCTCCGCGAACCGCGCCTCCCACGAGTTCCGGCGGGCGAGCTCGAGCCGTGCCCGAGACTTTTCTTCCGTCTCCACTCTGTCCATACGCCTCAGAATTTCGACGTATTCCTCCGGCCCGCGGGCGATGTATACGTGTTCCGAAAGTTTCTCCATCGCGGGGAGCGGCGCACAGACGACGGGCTTTCCGGTGGCGAGGCATTCGTATGTCTTCGCGGGCGATACGCCGCGGGTGAGGCCGTTCATTTTGTACGGAAGCACGAAAGCATCCAAGCCGGAGAGGGCTTTCGGAAGGTCTCGGTGGGCGACCTCCCCCCGGAAGTCCACGCCGGGGGAGCGGAGGAAATGGCGTGGCGCACCCTTCGATCCCCCGACGATGCGAAGCTCGAAGCCCGCCCGGACGATGGCTTCGAGGACATCGAAGTCCATCCGCGCTCCGTCGAGGTTCCCAAAATAGCAAACCGTGCGGACTTCGCCGGATTTTCCTTCGTGCGAGAGCGGCTCGAAAAGTTCGTATTCCACGCCCGGCCCGGAGAGGAATGCGTCGGGGCGGAGACGCCTCACTCGTTCGAGGAGGGGTTCGGAGGTGCATGAGACGAGGTCGGCGCGGCGGAGGAGTTCGCGCTCGGTGGCGGCGATGTCGCGGGGCGAGCCGGGGAAGCTCGCATATTCGTCCGCGCAGTCATAGAAAACGAGCCGGGCTTCGAGGCGCGAGACGATATCGAGAGTCGTCCGGGTCGGCGGATAGGCGAGGATCATGGGCGGGGATCCGAGCTTTCTTCGGAGGTCGCTCGCGATTCTCGGGACAAACACCCTTTCGTTCACGCGGCGAAAGAGGCTTTCCGTCGGCGGGAGGACGAGCGGCGAGTATACGGAGAGGTTTTCGGAGAGGTTCTTCTCCGGGACGTGAAACGCCTCGTCCGGCGTCCGGCTTCCGAGCTTCCGGCGCGAGGCGGTTCGGAGGGTGTTCGAGACGCGGGCGAGGATATGTTCGAGGGACTTTCTCTCCGGCTTCGGGTTCGAGAGTCCGGTCGTCTCGACGAAGATGGTCGGGTGTCCGGCTCGGGCGAAGAGGGTGGCGAGGGTTTGGTGGCGTTGCCAGAGAAAGTCCCACCTCACCCCGGCGAGGACGACGACCGGAGGTTTCTTCATATGGGAGCCGGGATGGGGGATCCATCGTCGGGTGCTTCGCTCGGGCCGTGAGATGCTCGCTCGCTTCGTGAGTCGGGGGGCGCTTCGCTCCGCTTTAATTCGTGAGGTGGGAAGGCCGAAAAAAACGGCCTCACGTGCAAAAACACGAAGTAATCGTCCGCATCTCGTATCACGGTTCGAGAACTCCCTCCGGCCTCGGCATGGGATCCTCTCCGTAAATCCGGTCGAGGCCGAAAAGACCCATTATTTCGACGGCTCTTTTTCGGCGGGCGGCATCCACCCGCTCCGTCCACCCGGAAATGCGCCACGCTTCGGAGCCGGGCGGAGAATCCGGCGTCTCGCTTTCGCCACCCGGCGAATACCCTCCGGTTCGGAGGCGATCCGCCGGGTTTTTCGGCTCGCTTCGGGGTTCGGAGCCGGGTATGCGGCTCCCGCCTTCCGATGGAGCGTCCTCGGTTCGGAGACGCTCCTCCGGGTCGTCTTCATAAAGCGCGCCCGGTGTTCGCGGTGGGGCGAGGCGGCGGATGGACGGGGGGTCCGCGCTTCGGAATTCGGGGGGCCTTTCTCGGAGGAAATCGAAGATGGAGGCGAGTTCGCTCTCCGGGTCGGTGAGGAGATTTTCGTAGAAAACTATGTGGAGTTTTTCGGAGCCGGGCTGGCGGAGTGGGATGTAGTTTTCTATGCACCACAGGAAAATGCTTCGCTCGAAGGGGTCTTTCGCGGCGAGGATGTCGGCTTCGAGGGGTTCGAGGTGGTCTTCGACGAGTTGCCTTTGGGACATCACTTCGTCCAAATTGTCGCGCCATCCGAGCCGGAGTCGGGAGTCGGCGACGGCGCACGGGTGGCGAAGAAGGAGAATAATCGGCGTTTCGGGGAAGTGGCGGCGCGTCCATCCGAGGAGGAGGTTCGCCCTTATGTCTTTTATGAGGCGGCGGCGGGCGAGGAGTTTGCGGTTGAATCGGTCGGCCCATCGGCTGCGTATTTTTCCGGAGAGTATTTTTCCGGCGGCTTCGAGGTATATGGCGCGGTCGTCCTCGGGCCGGAGGTATTGTTTTCGGAGGAAGGGCTCGCACGGGGCGACTTTGCCGGGGTGGAAGGGTTCGAAGATGAAGCGGTATTCGTTTTCGCGGTTTATGAGTTCGGAGAGCCATGTGGTTCCGCTTCGTCCGCTTCCGGCGACGAGGATGGTGTCTCGGTGGTCGCCTCCGAGGTCGAGGAAAAGAGTTCCAGAGAGGAGTTCGGCGGGGCGGCGGGGGCGGTACGGGGCGTTCACCGTTCTTCGGGGGTCGGATCCGGTTCCGGTGCGAGCCAGTCGGGCATCGTGGCGAGTTTGGCGGTTATGGCGGCGATGACGAAGAAGAGGATGGTGGAGGGTGG
Source organism: Rubrobacter sp. (assembly GCA_013695475.1). Lineage (GTDB taxonomy): Bacteria > Actinomycetota > Rubrobacteria > Rubrobacterales > Rubrobacteraceae > JACCWD01. Next base: position 16,934 of record JACDAJ010000307.1, read on the forward strand.
GATGTACCAATGCCACTCGATGGCCGAGGAGATGAGGTACACGAGGCACGTGGCGAGGAGGCCGGAGAGGAGTATCTTCCGGTCGCCGCGGGCGTTCCATGCGGCTCGGGCGGTGTATCCGACGAGGACGGCGACGAAGGCGATGAGGGCGAGGAAAGCGACGAGTCCGGTTTCGACGCCTTGTTCGAGATAGAGATTGTGGACTTGCTGGACGCCGCTCGACACGGGGCGGTTTTGGAGCCAGATGAAGCTAAAAGTTCCGGCGCCGCTCCCGGTGAGGAGGTGGTTCATCCAGTAATCCCACGCAACGCTCCAGTAATCCGTGCGGAAGCCGATGCTCAGCGAGAGGAGGCGGCTCGCGCCGTCGTCGGTGAGAATCGGGTTGCCGAAGAGGGCTTCGAAGAGAGCCGCCGGGCCGCCGTACCGGACGAGCGCGACGATGGAGGCCGCGGCGGCGAGGATCCCGCCGACGGCGAGGATGCCCACTCCGAGGACTTTCTTTCCGAGGGGCATGAGTTCGTATCTCTTCACGAGGAAGGTGAATGCGATTTGGAGGATGAAGGCGGCGATGAAGGCGATTATGAGGTCGTCGCGGAGGGCGAGCCCGTCGGCGGTTCTTTGCTCTTCGGGGGTTTGGGAGCCGAGGAGGCCGCCGAGGCTTTGCATCCGCCAGACGAGCCACGCCGTCGGGGCGGAGATGAGGAGGAGGTTCATGAACATTTGGAGGCGTTTCTCGGAGAGGACGAAGAGGATGGCGAGGGCGATCACAAGCGAGCCGATGCCGCCTCGGGAGACGGTTAAATAGAGGGCGGCGAGGAATCCGACGGTGAGCGGGGCGTATATGGCGCGGAGGATCCAGCCGGATGACTGGGTCATGCGCGAGAGGGCGAGCGCGACTCCCATCGCGACAACGGCGGCGGCGGTGTTCGAGTATCCGAGAGTCGAGTCCATCCTCACGCCGTCGAGGGAGAGGACGGGGTATTCGAGCGGGTATATTTTCTGCAAAAGACCGTATCCGGCGATGGCGGCGACAACGAGGACGGTGATGTCCATCATCGGGCCGACCTGCCGGGCCGACGAGAGGGCGGCGAGCGTGACGAGGAAGAACGAGAGGTACATCGAGGTTCGGATGGTCTCGAGGATGGTCTCGGACTGGCTGAGTGTCCATGTCGTCGAGAGGCCCTTCGTGGCGGCGAGGACGGCGAGGGCGGCGACGAGGATCCAGGCAAGCGGAGCAACGTCGGAATAAGAGCCTTTTATGAAGAGGGTGGCGATGACGACCGCGAAGGAGCCGATGGCGATGGGGAGCCACCGGATCTCCCCGAAGGAGCCGCTGTTCAGCGAGGCGTACGCGGTGGCGGCCATGACCACGAGCAAAAGGAGTGCCTTCGCCACGGTGAGGAGGCGCCCGGGGCGGCGGGATTTCTCGGGCTTCTCGACGCGCTGGAAGCGGCTGCGGGACTGGTTGTCGGGCCAGAATTCCGCCGTTTCCTGCTTTCTGTCTTCGCGCTCGCTCACGGGTACATCCTACGCTTTTTGACGGCGGTCTTTTCGGCTGAGTGCCTCCGATTTGAATCCGGGGAGGATGGGCTTCCTCCGAGAATGCGGGCGGGACGGCCGCGACGATCCGTTGTAACGACGTTCAAATTCAAAGGCATCCGTTGAGGACGACGCCGAGAAGGTTGACCTCCGCGTCGAGGAGGTCGTCGGTGGCGTCTCGGGCGACTTGCTTGGAGGTGCGCGAGGCGTGGACGACGAGGAGGACGCCGTCGAAGCCGTACGAGAGGCTCGACCGGAGGATGACTTCTTCCACGGTGGGGCCGTCGAGGACGACGAGGTCGCGGCCCTCGCCAAGCGTCCGCACGGACTCGACGAACTTCCCGCTCCGCATGACGGCTCCGGAGGACGGCGGGACGGGGCCGGCCGGGACGACGAGCATGCGCGGGACGACTTCGTGGCCGTAGTTTTCGAGGGGCTTCTCCCCGACGAGGCAGCTTGTGAGGCCGACGAAGTTCGGCTCCCCGAGCATTTTGTGGACGTGGGGATTTTGAAGATTGCAGTCCACGACGGAGGAGGCGCGGCCCATTCCGGCGAGCGCGGCGGCGAGTCCGAGGCACACGCTCGTGCATCCCGCGCCCGGCTCCGGACTCGTCACGACGATGGTTTTGACGTCTTCGAGGGCGAGGAGGTTGTCGGCGAGCTCCTCGTAGTAAATCCGGAGCGGGGAGCCGGGGTCGAGGAGGATGCCAGCCTCGGCGCTCCTCGCGGAGCCGAGGCTCATGGCTTCTCCCTTTCGAGAGCGTCTTTTTCGAGGGCGTCTTTTTCGAGGGTGGAATAGTCCGGGATGACCCCGAGGACGGGTGCTTTCAAAGTCATCTCGGCGTCGCGGGCGTCGCGCCAACTGCTCGCCCGGCCTTCGAGGAGGAGGGCGACGGCGCCGCCGACGAGAACCCCCGCCCCGACGGCGGCGAGGGCGTAAAGGAGCGGCCTCGGGCTGGAGCGGAAGTTCGGGGCTACGGCTTCGTTCGAGATGCTCGCCTCGGCGGCGAGGGTGCCGCCCGCGATGCGCCTTTCGTTGAGTCGCTCGACTTTCTCGACGAAGAGGGTGGAGTATGCGTTCGCGGCTTCGGCGGCGGACTCGGGAGTGTCTCCGGTGAACCTCACTATGACCCCGGCCGTTTCCTGGTTGGCGAAGGATTCTGGTTTGAGGCGTTCGCGGAAGTCCGCTTCCCCGGTCCATCCGACTTCGGAGGCGGCCTCGGCGACGAGTTCGTCGTCGGCGACGACGGCGAGGGTTTCGTCGAGGAACGCTTCCCTTTCGGCTTGACTCGGCTCTTGTTGGCGAGGGGCGATGTTTATCGTGGCCTCCGCCGTGTACGTCGGCTGGCGCGAGAGGGTGAAGATCATGGCCGCCGCGAGAAGGACGACGATGGCTCCGATGACGAATATTCTCCGGCTCCACAGGACGTAAAGGAGTTCCCGGACGGAGAGGTCTTCGCGGCGGCCTCCCCCCCCGTCGCCCGAGTTAGTAAATCTCACTGTCCATCACGGAATCCCGATAGCCTTCGGGGTCGGTGGCGATCAACTGAAGGAGGGCGGGGGCTTGCTCGGAGTCGCTCTCGGAGACTTGCTCGTAGGCGGCGGTGTAGTTTCGGCGGACGACGAGAGCGTCGGCGGCGGCGAGCTTCATGGATTCGATGATGTCTATTTGCTGGGTGCGTATCGGCCCTTCTTCGAGGGTTTCGAGTTCGGCCTCGGCGCGCATCCGGGCCTGGTTTATGGTGTTGTATCCGCGTCCGGCGTCCCCGGTTCGAACGAGTATTCGCCCGAGGTCGTACAGGCCGAGCGTGTCTATTTGACCGTCTTCGAGGAGCTTTTCGTACTCGATTCTCGCGGCTTCGAGATCCCCCCTCCGGACGAGCGACTGCGCGATGCTCCTCGTGGCGGCGCTCGTCTCGGGATTGAGGCGAAGAACCTCCCGGAAACTATCCTCGGCGTCCGCGAAATTGCCCATCTCCATTTGGAGGTTTCCGAGCGAGAGGTGGAGGATATAGTCGTTCGGCTCCCTTTGGATGGCCCGGCGCAATGTGCGCTCGGCCTCAGGGTTCCGGCCTTGATTTTGGAGGATGGAAGCCCAGGTTTGCAAAGGCTCGGTGGTGAAGGGGTCGAAGCGGGTGGCGGAGTCCGAAGCCTCCATCGCCCCCTCGACATCCCCGGCGGCGGCGAGTTGTTGCTGATCCTGGATGTACCGCTCGGATATATAAAGCGAGGATGCGAGCAATGCGAGGGAAACGACCAGAAAACCCGCCGATATTTTGAAGATGATTTGACTCATGATCCATGCACCTCGCGTGAGGATAGCCACAACCTCCCCCGATTACAAGGAAGACGAAAGAGAGAGGCGTTCGACACACGAAAAAGCGGACCCCCCGAAGAAGGGAGTCCGCTCCACCGAACCGGGCTAGAAAGACCGGACGGCTATGAAGCTCTTGTTACCTGACGATCCTGCGGGCGAGAAGTCCGCCAGCGACGAGCAAGGCACCCGCGCCGAGGGCGATCAGCGAAGCACCGCCCGTGTCGGGGAGGACGCCACCCGAGGCGACCGCGGCATCCGAACCAGCGGTGCCAGCAGCAGCATCGGCCGCGCTAGCAGCATCACCAGGAGCGGCTTCAGCGGCGGCAGCGGCGGCAGCGGCGGCGGCGCTGCCAGGGCCGGCTTCAGC
>JACDAJ010000009.1 GCA_013695475.1 Rubrobacter sp.
GCCATCTTGAAAACGCGATGCCCGGTCAGCTTGAAAACGACGACCTGGATCATGACCGATAAAGCCTCGATCACGAACAGCCCCCCGATTATCGGGAGGAGCATCTCGGTCTTCGTGAGAACCGCCGCCGCCGCGAGCATGCCGCCGATGGCGAGCGACCCGGTGTCGCCCATGAAAACCTGCGCGGGATGCGAGTTGTACCAGAGAAAACCGATGATCGCCCCGACCATCGCCCCGCAAATTATCGCGAGGTCATATTGCCGCTCAAGGAACGCGATGGCCGTATAGCAAAGGAGCGCGATGCCCCCCGCCCCCGCCGCCAAACCGTCGAGGCCGTCCGTCAAATTGACGGCGTTCGTCGTCCCGACGATGACGAAGAGCATGAGGACGCTGAAAAGCGCGACCCCGACGACCCCCGGCCCGAGGACGAGGTTCGTCGAAAGTCCCGGCACGATGACGTTTTGCGTGACCCCCACGAAATAAAGTGCGAGAACGTCCGCCACGAGAACCGAGAGCGAGAGGAGGAGGAACTTGTATTTCGCGCTGAGCCCCTCGCTATGCCTCTTCGATATTTTCTGCCAGTCATCGTAAAGCCCGACTCCGGCGGCGGCGGCGACGAGTATGAGGGCCGTCAGCGTCGCGGGGTTCGGGCGGGCGACGACGAGGAGCGCGGCGACCATGCCGAGGAGGATCACAACCCCGCCCATCGTCGGGGTCCCCGCTTTTATGAGGTGCGTCTGCGGGCCGTCCTCCCTCACGAACTGCCCGAACTTCCGCGTCTGCAAAAACGCTATGAACTTCGACCCGAGGGCGACGGTCACGAGAAAGGCGATTCCGGCCCCGAGCACAACGCTAAACAAGAGCCAACCTCTCCCTCAACTCGCGGGTGAGGGCGTCGAGTCCGACGCCCCTCGAACCTTTGACGACCACAAAGTCTCCGGGCGCGAGGCTTTCGTGGAGGCTTTCGGCGGCGGAATGGGCGTCCTCGAAGAAGAGGGTTTCTCCGGGGAAAGCCTCGGCGTACCATCGGGCTTCCTCGCCGACGCACACGAGGAGATCCACGCCGGACTCCGCCGCGTGCGCCCCGGCCTCGCGGTGGTATGCGCGGGCGTTCGGGCCGAGCTCGAACATTCCGCCGAGAACCGCCACGAGCCGCTTTTTTTGTTGCCGAGCTTGCCCCGCGCCGTACCGAAGCACCGCCGAGACCGCCGCCGGGGAGGCGTTGTACGAGTCGTCATAAACTACGATTCCGTCTTTCAATCGGTAAAGTTCGCCGCGAAGCCCGGTTCTTTTCAGGCGGGCGACGCCGTTGGCGCATTCTTCGAGGGTCAGGCCGAGCGACACACCGCCGCCCATCGCGGCGAGTATCGGCTGGACGAGGTGCGTCCCGAAAACCGGAGTCCGGACTTCGACCGACTCGCCGTCCATGTTCGCCGTGAAGCGGATGCCTTCATCGGTCTCCTCGACCTCCGAGGGCCACAGGTTCGCGCCCTCCGAGCCGAATGAGATCCGGCGCGACAAACTCCGGTCGCTCCCCGTCGCCGTCGCCGGAGCGTCCACCGGGAACACGAGGGAGCCGTCGTCCGGGAGGCACACGGCAAGCTCACCCTTCGCTTCAGCGAGAGCTTCGAGCGTCTCGAATGAATCTAAATGTACGGGTGAGATCGCGGTGAGAACCCCGACTCGGGGTGAGGCTATACCACAGAGTGCGGAGATGTCCCCGGCGTGGGTGGCGCCCATTTCGAGGACGAGTATCTCGGTTTTCGGGTCGGCGGTGAGGACGGTGAGGGGAAGCCCGATCTCATTGTTGAAATTCCCCGCCGTCGCGGAGACTTTCCTCCCCGCATGGCGGAGTATCGCCGCGAGAGCGTCCTTCGTCGTCGTCTTCCCGACCGTGCCGGTGATCCCGACGACGGTTGGCGGCGGCCCGGCGTCCTCCCGGACGAGATTCCACCGTGCGAGTTTTTGCATCGCATCGAGAACGTCCTCGACCACGAGCGTCGGGACGGCGTCGAGCGGACGGTCGGCCACCGTCGCCGCCCCGCCTCGCTCACGCGCGTCGCGGGCGAACTCCGCGCCGTCCGTTTGCCCCTTCATCGCGAAGAAGAGATCGCCTTCCCGGAGCGTCCGGGAGTCAATGGAAGCACCGCCCGCGAGGGCATCGGCGAAAGCGTCCGGGTCGCCGGAGGCGAGGCTCGCGCCGATGACTTCGGCGACCTTTTTCAATGAGACGGGCTTCATGGCGTTTCTCCCGGCACTTTCGACATATCGTCCGGCGCGACGTTGAAATATCCGAGGGTGTGGCTCATGACTTTTTGGAAGGCGGGGGCTGCGACTTGCTCGCCCCATATGGATTTCTGCGGCTCGTCCACGACGATGAGGGTCACGAACTCGGGGTCGCTGGCAGGGGCGAAACCGATAAAGGATGCGTAGTATTCCTTGCCGTAAGCTCCGGTTTCGGGGTTGACTTTTTGGGAGGTTCCGGTCTTCCCGGCGATGGTGTATCCGGGGATTTGGGCGAGATGGCCCGTCCCGTTCTCGACGACGCTTTGCAACATTCCGCGTACTATATCCGAGGTTTCCTCGCTTATCACCCTCGCTCCCGCCGGAACATCGCTGTCGCCTCCGCCCTCCGCCTCGCTTTCCGCGCTCTCCGATATATGCGGCTCGACTTCGTGGCCGCCGTTCGCGAGGGCGGCGTATCCGGCGGCGATTTGCAATGGCGTCGTCGTGAGTCCCTGCCCGATCGGGATGTTCCCGATGGACGAGCCGCTCCACTCCTCGTAGTCCGGGACGTTCCCGGCGTCCTCGCCCCACAAATCCACACCCGTCCCCTCCCCGAAGCCGAAGCGGGAGATGTATTCATCCACCATCGCGCCGCCGACGAGCTGTGCGATCTGAACCGTCCCGACGTTGCTCGACTCCGCGAGTATCCCCTCCGGCGTCATCACCTCCGTCGGATGCGAGGCCGAGTCGTGTATCACACGGTCGGCGACGGTCATATGGTCGGGGACGGTGAAGAGGTCGTCTTCGGCGACGGCTCCTTCTTCGAGGGCGGCGGCGATGGTGAAGGGTTTGAAAGTCGAGCCGGGTTCGTATGGGTCGGTGAGGACGCGGTTCCTTTGCTCCTCGGCGGTGGCGGCATTGAAATCGTTATTGTCGTAGCTCGGGTGGTTCGCGAGGGCGACGATCCCCCCGTCGTCGGCCCGCATGACGATGCCGACGGCGTCCTTCGCGTCGTTCTCCTCGACCGCCTCGGCGAGGGCGGACTCGAGTTCTTCCTGAACCGTCGCGTCGAGGGTGATGTTCACGTCCTCCCCGGAGGCGAGGGTTTCGTCGTATCGTCCCTCGACCCCGCCGAAAGCCTCGCCGTATTCCCCGGTATATCCCACGGTTTGGGAGGCGAGGGAGCCGTCCGGGTATATACGTTCGGTCGAGGGTTCGAGGTATATACCTTCGATGTCGAGTTCGGCGACCTTCTCGGCGACGCGCGGCTCGACGGTCGAGACGACGCTGTATCCGTCCGGCTCCCCGTCCTCGCCGCCGTTGCCTCCGAGGAGCTTGTTTATCTCGGCGGCGGTCTGTCCGGTGTCCGGGGAGATGGCTTCGGCGAGGTTGGCTGAGGCGGCGTCCGGGTTCTCGATCTGGTACGGGGTCGCGACGATTTTCATGGCTTCGACGCTCTTCGCGAGTTCACGCCCGTCCGCGCTCACGATGCCCCCGCGTTCGATGGCGGGCTGCGCGAGCGTTTGTATTTCGGATGCGAAGGCCGCGAAGCGAGGCTCGTCGGCGAGCGTCATATGGACGGCCCGGACGAGAAGGAAAAGGCTCACGAGAGAGAAAGCCGCGAGGACGACCGCGACGCGGCGGCGGCCCACCGTCCGGGACTCCCCGGTCGTCGAGCGGCGACGGTTTTGGCGGACGGCGGCGTTCTTCGGACGCCGACCGAGGGGGAACGGCACGATCCTCGCCCCGGAGGAGCGGCGGCGAGGAGACTTCGAACCCCTCGATACCACCGAGGAGGCACGCTCGCCCGAGCTTCGGCGGCGCGAGGGACGCGAACTCCTCGAACCCGCAGCGGCATACTCACCCGAGCTTCCGTCGCGTTCGATTCCGTCGCGTTCGATTCCTTCGCGCCCAGCTCCTCCGCGCCCGGCTCCTCCGCGCCCGGCTCCTCCGCGATCTGTTCGATCACGCCCGGTGCCGCCGCGCCAGATTTGGCCGCGCTCGGCTTCGCCGCGCTCGGTTTCGCCTTGCTCGGTTTCGCCTTGCTTCGGGAGTTGTGTGGAATCCTCGCGGGCTTTCGCCCGGACTTTATCGGATCCCCTCCTCTTTCCGTTCCGATCCACTCGACTTCCCATCCTCCGCGTTGCCTTCGTAAACCCTGAAATTCTGCGCGCCGGGGTCTCTCATTTGGAGATCCTCCTCGGCCAAATCCCCGACCCTCCCCGAGCCGGAAAGCTCCGCGACGCGGACTTCGAGAGACTCGCGCTCCGCCTCGGCGCTCGTGATCCTCTCTTCCAAAACCGCCGCCCGGTCGTTCACATCCGCCGACACCGTGTGCAAATAAACGCTCCCGACCATGAGTGCGATCGGCACGAGAACGAGAGAAATGAAGCTCCGCCGCCGAAGCGCCGCCCTCCTCCGGGCCGCCTTGTCCGGCCCCCTCGCGGGCGCCCCCCGACGCCGAGGTGGATGCTCGCGTTCGGGGCGAGGCTCCGGCATATATCCCCACGCGCCGCCGTCGTATCGAGGGGCGGCCATCATCCACCGCCTTCCGAATGTTCTTCGAGCGGCTCGGAGGTTCGGACGGCGGTTCGCATCCTCGCCGACGCGCTCCGCGGGTTCTCGCCCACTTCGGTTTTCGATGGGCGGCTCACGACACCTCGGCGGAAGATGGGCTTCGCGCCGCACACGCAAATCGGGAGATCCGGCGGGCAGACACACTTCCCCTCGCGGTCGGCGATGAAACGCTTCACGACCCGATCCTCGCCGGACTGGAACGTGACGGCGACGAGACGCCCTCCGTTCCCGAGGAGCCTTTCGGCGGCGTCGAGGGCGCGCCGGAGGCTCCCGAGCTCGTCGTTGACGTGGATCCGCACAGCCTGGAAAACGCGCTTCGAAGGGTTCCCGCCGCGCTCCTTCCATCCGACCGCCGCCCGGACGGCGTTCGTGAGATCCATCGTCGTCGAGAGCGGGCGACGGGACGCGACCTCGCGCGAAACCCTCGCCGCCTCCCGCCTCGGCACGTCTCCGTACTCGGAGAGGACGCGGGAAATTTCTCGCGGGTCGGCGGTGTTCAAAAACTCCGCCGCCGAGATTCCGGCCTCCGGGTTCATTCTCATATCGAGGGGGCCATCGTGGACGTAGCTGAAACCGCGGTCGGGGTCGTCAATTTGGAAGCTCGAGAGGCCGAGGTCGAAGAGGATGGCGTCGGCTTTCTCGCCGCTTTCGGCCATTTCGCGGAGAACCTCGTCGAATGGGCCCGGCCAAAAAGAGAAGCGTCGGTCTCGAAGGAGATCCGACGCCCTCTCGGCGGCTTGCGGGTCGCGGTCAATGCCGACGACCCGTCCACCGGGCGGGAGCTTTTCGAGTATTCGTCGGGTGTGGCCGCCTCCTCCGAAGGTCGCGTCCACGGCGGTTCCGGCCTCGGAGGCGTCGAGGGCGGCGACGGCTTCTTCGAGCATGACCGGGGAATGGGAGGTCGCCATCACACGCCGAGGTTCCGGCCGGAGTCTCGTCCGGCGAACTCCTCGACGATCTCGGCGAAGGTCTCGTCGGCGGATGTGAGGTATCCGTTCCATTCGTCTGTGTCCCAGATTTCCAATCTGTCGTCCACTCCGGTTATCGTCACGTTTTTGTCGAGTCCCGCGTATTGCGCGAGCTTGGGGGGGATGAGAACCCGCCCCTGGCGGTCGAGCGTCGCCTCGAAGGCCATCGAGAAGAACATCCTCGACAACTGCCGCCCCCTCGACGAGAGGTCGGCGTTCGCCTTTATGTTGGCTTTGAACGCCGACCATTCCTCGGGAGGGAAGGCGAACAAGCACCGGTCCACGCCTTTGGTGACCACGATCCCACCATCGAAATAGGGACGGAGCCGCGAAGGGAGAGTCAAACGCCCCTTCTCATCCAGCGTGTGCTCGTACTCGCCTAACAGTGCCAGGGTCTTTTCCTCCCACTACGTTCCACTTCGACCCACGATGGCGAAATTCTGTCATATGCACGCTAAATACGCAATCTCCACCCTCGCCCACTCCCGAATCCCCGGTTTTCTGAAACTAAAAGTTGCATGTACCCTCCCCCATAGGGTTTAGGACTCCCCCAAAAAACTACTGAGAAATGGGAGTGGCCGCCTCGATGCGATCTTGAGTGGTCGGCGGCGAAAGTCCATATGTTGTGCGGAAAAGGAGCCGCCCACAACATGTCGGTGCTTCGTTAATTCGGGGTTGGGAAAGCGGAGATTTTGGGGTTGGAGGGGGCTTGAAAAGGGGTGTGGGCCCACCAGGACTCGAACCTGGGACCGTCCGATTATGAGTCGGATGCTCTAACCGGCTGAGCTATGGGCCCGGAAGGGATGCAGGTGTGCCATCCCCAAGCTCCCCCGGCTGGACTCGAACCAGCAACCCTCTGATTAACAGTCAGATGCTCTGCCTATTGAGCTACAGGGGATCGGCAGCGCACGAGATTATACGGCTAAGGACGAGCCGCTTCAAGACGGCGCGGTGATCGCCCGCAAACCCTCCCGAAGAGTTTGAAGCTCCTCCCGGAAAACTTCCTTCGCGTCGAAGTCCTCGGCGTCCCTCATTTTTTGCTGGCGGCTCAGGATCCCGAGCCGCAGCCACGCCTCCCGCACCGACGACTCCGTCGGATAAAGCCTCTCGCCCGCCGCCGCGAGCGACCCAATGTGATCCATGAAAGGACGAACCTCCTCGTCCGCGAGGAGCGAATCGAGGTCGTCCTCGGCATGCCTCGCCAGAAGCGCGAAAAGCCGCGAATGCCCCTCCTTCCCGAAATCATCCGGCATGAGGACGAAAGTTCCCGCATCGCCGGGAAGCTCGATCCCGCCCTCGATGAGTCCCGATGTGAGATCCGGACGGGCGACTATGACCGCGAGCACGTCATACCCGGCTTGATCGAGAGGTGTCCGCGCCCTCGACCCCCGCCGAGGCTCCGACACGGCGGCCGGACTCCTCGCCTCCCCGAGCGCGTCCGGCGAAACCCCGAGAGCTTCCGTCGCAAGTCGTCGAGCCTCCCGCTGGAAAACGGGGTCTTCGATCTGCGCGAGCAAATCATTTATTTCCTGCAAAACCCGCGATCTCCCCACCGCGTCCGACCCTCGCGCCCGCTCCGCTTTCAACCGGAAAATGTACGAAAGCGCCGACTCCGCCCCACCGAGAAGCTCCCGAAACTCTTCCGCCGAATGCTCCGATAGCCAGTCTGCCGGATCCTCCGACAGCCGCAAAACTTGAAGGTCGAGCTTGAGCTCCGCCGCCGTCGCAGCCGCCCGCTCGACCGCCTTTTCCCCCGCCGCGTCCGGATCGAAGAGAACGTATATCTTCTCCGCGTACCCACTCAAAGTCCGGAGGTGTGCGGGCGTCGTCGCCGTCCCGAGGGTCGCCACCGCGTTCTTTATCCCACTCTGCCAGAGCATGAGAACGTCCGTGTACCCCTCGACAACGAGGGCGGCCCGCTCCTTCCGAATGCCCTCCATAACTTGCGGGAACCCGTAAAGGAGGCTCCGTTTGTCGAACACCTCCGTCTCCGGGGAATTGAGATACTTCGGCTGGTCATCGCCCATCGCCCTCGCCCCGAAACCCACGATCCTCCCCCGGCGGTCGGAGATCGGGAACGTGATCCGCCCCGCGAACCTCTCCCCCCCGCCACCGGAAATCAACCCCGCCGCCTCCAAAACCGACCTTCCAAACCCGAGCCGCTCCGCCGCTTTCATAAACCCTCCGGAACCTCGCGGCATCGCATACCCCAGCCTGAATTCTTCTATGGTGGAATTATTGAATCCCCGGCTTTCGAGGTACCTCCGGGCGGCCTCGGCTTGTTGGGATTGAGATTTCAACAAAGTCTTATGATAATAAACGGCGGCGGCGGCGAGGGCTTTGTGGATGTTTCGGCGGCGTTCGCCTCGCTTTTTGGCGGCGTCGGCGTCGGCGGGGGTTCCCTCGTATTCGAGTTCGATGTTCGAGCGTTCGGCGAGGTATGAGACGGAATCGGTGAAGGAGAAAGATTTAAGGTCGCCGACGAGTTTGATGGCGTCGCCGCCTTTCCCGCAGCCGAAACAAAAATAAAACCCCTTCTCCGCGTCCACGCTGAAAGACCCCGTCTTCTCCGAGTGGTCGGGGTACGGGCAAAGTCCGACGAAGCGGGCTCCTTGTCGGCGGAGCGCGGTGAACTCCGAGGCGACCTCGATGATGTTCGCCGACTCCCTCACGGCCTCGATGCTGTTTTGAGAGATTCTCAAGTCATTCTCCCCCGCTCTCGTGATGCCCGGTCAAATATTACCTGAAGCGGCTTTCGATTCACCGGAGTTTCTCATCGGTTTCCGCAAAACAACTTCGCACTGTCTCCGAAGCATCCCATCCACCGCCTTTTTGTATGGCGAAATTCCATCGGAGAGATGGCGAATCGAGCCTCCATTTCACGGAGATCGAATATCCGCCTCCGGGTTCCATGCGGCGCGGCGACATGACGATGGAGGCGCGACACGGAGACCGCCGATCGGATCCCATCCGTCGCGGGTTCGGGGAAAGACGAATGCGACGCTCGGGAGGGAACCACCGGATCCCGTATTGAGATTCGGGGCGCCGTAATACGCGCGGCTCTCGCTACGCGAAGATGTCGCCCCTCGGGAGGAAGATGCGTTTGTACGTCGCGATGGCGTATCGGTCGGTCATACCGGCGACGAAGTCCGCCGTCTCGGAGACGGGGTTCGGGTCGCTCTTCGTTCGTTCTTCGGGGTGCGAGAGAAAGTATTCGAAGAGGGACTTCACGACGGCTCCGGCTTTCTGTTTCTGGCTCGAGTCCGGATTCCGGTACACGTTCTCGAAGAGCCACGAGCGGAGGTTCATGAAGACAAAGTACACATCGTCGGAGAGGGAGATCTCGCCGCGCTCCTCCGAGGTCGAGATCATGTCCCGAACGAGCGTGTCTATCCGGTCGCTCATCTTCTCACCGAGAACTTTGATCGGCTCCCTCGGAAGGTCGTCGGAGGAAATCACCCCGGCCCGGAGCGCGTCGTCCACATCGTGGTTCACATATGCGATCCGGTCGGCGATCCGCACGATGGCACCCTCATTCGTGGACGGCGAACCTTTCCCCGTATGATGGAGGATGCCGTCCCGAACCTCCATCGTGAGATTCAGTCCCGCGCCTTCCCGCTCGAGCCGATCCACGACCCGGAGCGAATGCTCGTTGTGCCGGAAGGCTCGGCCATGAGGTTCGAGGGCGCGGTGAAGCTCCTCCTCCCCGGTGTGTCCGAAAGGCGTGTGGCCGAGGTCATGTCCGAATGCGATCGCCTCGGCGAGGTCCTCATTCAGTCCGAGGGCGCGGGCGATGGTGCGCGAAATTTGCATCACCTCGAGCGTGTGCGTGAGGCGCGTCCGGAAATGGTCGCCGTCCGGCGAGATGAAAACCTGCGTTTTGTGCATGAGACGCCGGAACGCCTTCGCGTGGATAATCCGATCCCGGTCGCGCTGAAAATCACTCCTCACGCCGTCGGACGGCTCCGGCCTCACCCGCCCCGAACTCTCACCGCGCACCCATCCCGCGTTCACGCGGGCCTCTTCCGGCCGCCGCCACCGACATCGGAAACGAGCGCGTTCGATGGGGCGTGCGCGATGACGTGCGAGCGGACGACCCGGCGGAGAGCTTCGCCCATGAGGCCCGTCTCCGGAAGCTCTTTCAATGGAATCCGGACGATGGCCCGAAGTCCTTCGAGCGAGCCGGGAGGCATCGGGAAGGAGTCGCGCGACTCGCCGCCGTCGCATTCGGCGCACAAAATCCCGCCGAGGCCCGGGGCGAACCGGAGCATCCCTTCGGACTCCCCCGGCTCCATGCCGCACTCGACGCACGCATCGAGTTGCGGGGCGTACCCGGCGAGGATCGCGAGCTTCATCCCGAACGCCGCCTCCATCGCCTCGAAGCCGGACTCGCGCCCTTCGAGCGCGTCGAGCGCGTGATAAAGAAGATTGAAAACCCGACGGTCCGCCTCGTCGCCCCCGGAGAGCGACTTCACATACCCGACCATCCGGGCCGCCGCCTCGAAACGGATGAGATCCTCGCGTATTTCATGGAAGCTCCGAAGCGTCTCGGCCTGCGTGAGCGTGTCGAGGGAACGCCCGGTGTACGCCATGAAATCCACGCATGAAAGCGGCTCGAGCCTCGCCCCGAACTTCGACTTCGTCTTTCGGATGCCCTTCGCGATGGCCGATGTGAGTCCGGCGTCTTGCGTATAAAGGTCGAGGATGCGGTCGGCCTCGCCGAAGCGAATCGAACGAAGCACGATCCCTTTATTCCTGTAAACCGCCATCTTCCGCTTCCTTCATCACTGCGACGCTCGACGACATCCCGAGCCTCGACGCCCCCGCATTGAGCATCTCGAGCGCATCGTCGAGCGTGCGTATCCCCCCCGACGCTTTCACCGCGAGTCCCTCCGGAGCCTCCTCGCGCAAAATAGCCACGTCCTCGGGAGTCGCCCCCGAAGGCGCGAAGCCCGTCGAGGTCTTCACGAAATCCGCGCCGCTCGCCGCCACAATCTGCGTCGCGAGACGCTTCATCTTGTCGTCGAGGTACGCCGTCTCGATGATGACTTTGACCACGATGTCGTTGAGGCCGTTGTTCATCGCCACAACGCTCACTTCCTGGTTAAGGCTCGCAAGCTCCTCCGCCACATAATTGAAATCCCCGGAAAGGAACCTCGATATGCTCATCACCACATCGAGCTCCGAGGCGCCGCCGACTATGGCGTCGCGCACGGCGGAGGTCTTTATCGCCATCGTGTCCGCGCCGAACGGGAAGGATATGACGGTCGCGACCTTCACGTCCACGCCGCTGAGTTCCCTCGCCGCACGCCTCACATATCCCGGAGGAATGCACACCGCGGCGAAATGGTATTCGGCGGCCTCCTCGCAGATAAGGACGATCTCCTTCTCCGTCGTGTCCGGCTTGAGAAGGGTGTGATCCACGGTCTTCGCAAACTCCCTAACCCTCATCGCCACAGAATTCCCTCCTCACTCAAAACCGTCGCAAATCTCCCGACCCGATCATTATAACCGCAGCCAACTATAACCCGAGCCGATCCAGAAACTGCGGGTCGCCCCTCCACCCTGGACTCACCTTCACTTTGAGGTCGAGGTAAATCCGAACCCCAAGTAGACGCTCAACGTCGAGTCGAGCTTCACTCCCGATCTTTTTTATGGTCTTCCCGTCCTTTCCGAGCGCGATCATGCGCTGGCTTTTCCGTTCCACATGGAGAATCGCATAAACGACCGTCACGTTCTCCTTCCGCTCCACATCCTCGACCTCGACCGCGACGGCGTGCGGAACCTCGTCCCGGAGCGCATTCAAAGCCTTCTCCCGGATGTACTCGGCGAGGATAAAAGTCTCCGGATAGTCGGTGGCGACGCCTTCGGGGAAATAGCGCGGGCCGGGCGGGAGGAGTTCGAGGACGGAATCCATGAGCGGATCGGCGTTCAGTCCGGTGGACGCGCTGAGAAGGAAGGTTTCGCGCCACTCGCCGAGTTCGGAGAGGGCGGCGACGATGGGGAGGGCTTCGTCGCGCTTTTCGAGGAGATCCACTTTATTTATGCACGCGATGGCCGGGACTCCGGACTCGGCGACGATGCGTGCGACGTACCGATCACCCGTGCCGATCTCCTTCTTCGCCTGCGAGGCGTCGAGGAGGAATACGATCGCATCGGACTCCGCGAGGCTCGCGAGAACTTGTTCCTGCATGCGAGAGCGGAGCGTGTCCTTCGGTTTCTGCGAGCCGGGCGTGTCAACGAACACCGCCTGAAAACCCGGAGCGTTTTTGACTCCCCGGATCGGCCCCCGCGTAGTCTGCGGGCGCGGCGACGTTATGGAAACCTTCTCCCCGACGAGCCGATTCACGAGCGTGCTTTTCCCGACGTTCGGCCTCCCGACGACCGCCACGAATCCGCTCCGAAACTCTCCATTGTCGGGGGGAATCTCAGACACGGCATGCCTCGAAGGTGAAAGTTTGCTCCGCGCTCGATGGAGGTTTGCCGTATTCGTGGTCGGCGGAGACGGTTACGTCGGAGAAGCCTTCGCTTTCGAGGACGAGATTGAATTCCTCGATGCCGTACCACCGGAGGGGGGAACGGTGGAGTTCGGCCTCCATGAATTTCCCGTCGCGCCACTTCTCGTATTTCAAGAAAATGACGGTGAATTGATTCAGGAAATCCACCTCGGCGAGCTTCGATTCGAGCGTTATGAGATCCCCCTCGGGAGTCGTGAAAGTTTTCGTCGAGACGTGTCCGAGGCGGAAAACCGTCCGAAATTCGAGGTCGAGCATGAGCCTCCCGCCCGGAGCGAGATGCTCGCGGAAACGCCGGAGAGCTTCGAGCGAGTCGCGGCGGTCTTCGAGAAGGAGGAAAGAACCCGCCGGAACGATGATCGCCTCATACCTCTCGGAAATCGAGAAAGATGTCATTTCGCCTTCGTGAAGGACGGGTTCGAGTCCTTTCTCCGAGCAATTTTCCCGGCACCGGGAGAGCATCTCCGGCGAATTGTCGAGGCCGTCCACGACGAGTCCGGCTTCGAGGAGCGGAACGAGGACACGCCCGTTCCCGACGGCGGGTTCGAGTACCCGGCCTCGGCAGTTTTCGAGCCGCTCCCGGTAAAATTCCACGTCCCCGAACGAGTGTCCGACCGGGATGCCGATATCGTATACCTCCGCCGCGAGTTCGCTCCGGTACGCCGCCTTCACAGAGCCTCCGGGCCGAAGGAATTCGGGAGGATGTCGCGCTCGAAGGAGAGTCGGCGAAGCCCGCCGTTCCCGTCCTCGACGACGACCTCCTCGCAGCCGAACTCGCGCAAAACCTGGCGGCACGCCCCGCACGGGAAGCATGGCGCGGCTCCGGGGCTGTGGACGGCGACGAGCCGAATCTCGCGGTCGTCCGGGTCGGCGAGAGCCATCGCGGCGGCGGCGTTCCGCTCGGCGCATATCGCGAGGCCATACGAAGCGTTCTCGACATTGCATCCGGCGTGGACGGCTCCGCTTTCGGTCAAAATCGCCGCCCCGACGTGGAATTCGCTATACGGCGCATATGCGTTCTTCGCCGCCTCGCGGGCGGCGTCCATTATTTCATCGAGTTCCATATTTCCTTCTTTCATGACGCTCCGAAAAAGTTCGCCCCGAGTTCGACCGCCCTCGGAACAAAAATCACCGCGCCGATGATCGCCGCCCCGATGCTCGCGATAAATACGGCTCCGGCGGCGGCATCCTTCGCTATTTTCGCGAGCGGGTGGAAATCCGGGGATACGAGATCCACGCACGCCTCCACCGCCGTGTTCACAAGCTCCATCGCCATGACGAGCACGATTGCGAGAAAAAGGACGGCGAACTCGACGACCCCGACGCGGAAAACGATCCCCGCGACGACGACCGCGACGGCGGCGAGGGCGTGGAAGCGCATGTTCCGCTGGGTGCGAACCGCCCGGACGATGCCCTCCCACGCGTGGTCGAAGCCACCGATGAAGGCTCGCTTCCCCTTCGGCTCATCCTTCGTTTTCACAAGCGCCCCCCGAGCGGTCCCCATCGAAGACAACTCCGCTCGTCCGGCGCGCCGCCTCCGATTCGGGGCGCCGGGTACGGGAGCATCTCGCCAAACTCCGTCTCATTCATGTGCGCCCATCACGCGCCCTCTCCATGACCTTCGTTTGAATCTTCGCCATCTCGCTCGCGTCGAAATCGTCGTCGGGGTGATCCATGCCCGCGAGGTGGAGCGAACCGTGGACGACGAGTTCTTCGATGGGCATCTCGGCGGCCTCGGGGCATATGACGATCTCCCCGACCATCTCGCCCTCCGGCCCGTCCATGTCGAAGGAGAGAACATCCGTCGGATAATCCTTCCCCCGGAAACGCTCGTTGAGGCTCCGCATATCCTCCGGCCCGACGAGGACGATGGAGACTTCGCCGAGTTCGTCCGGCTCGAAACCCCGCTCGGAGAAGGTGAGCGCGACGAGCCGGGTGGCGAGGTTCGGGTCGAGGGAGCCGAGATTGTCCTCGTCGAGGAGGGCGACGGAGAACGTCATCGGGGCGCGAGTCTCACACGGAGTCCGGGCAAATGCTCCCATCGCCGGCAAGGTCGAAAGGAAAGGCCGCCGAAGGGCCGCGAATAGTGAGTCATTGTTTTCCGATTCGCGGCTTTCGCGCGAAGCGTATTCTTCCGATTCACGCTTCGCGGCTTTCCTCGCCAGCCGCGCTTTTCCGACTCGCGCTTCCATGGTTCGCGGCTTTCCTCGCCAGTCGCATTTCCTCGGCTCACGATCCATCCACGGCTTTTCCCGCGAGCCGTGTTTCCTCGATTTCCGATTCGCGAGCGGCGATTCACAATTCGCGCCTTCCCCCGCGAGTCGTGTTTCTCCGATTCGCGGCTCGCGGTTTCCTCACCGTCCGCTGTTTTCCGATCCTCGATTCGCGATTCCTCGATTCCGCGATTCGCGATTCCTCGATTCCTCGATTCCGCGATTCGCAGCTTTCGCATCTTTTCCTCGCCTCCGAACAAAAAAAGCAGCGAAGTACTCACCCGTATTCCGCGTCACTTCGGGTTTCTGGCGGCGGGCTTGGCGGCTTGGCGGGACGGCTTCGATTCGGGTTCCGGGTATTCGATGCGCGGGCCGAGGAAGCCGATGACCGCCTCCCGGATCGCCTCTCCGACTTCGTGGATCTCCCTCAATGTCAGCTCGCAGTCGTCGAACTGCCCGTCGTCGAGCTTGCGCGAGATGGTGTCCCGGATGATGTCCTCGATGCGCTTCGGGGTCGGCTTCGGAAGGGAGCGAACCGTCGCCTCCACCGTGTCGGCGAGCATGAGGATTCCGGACTCCTTCGACTTCGGGCGACCGCTCGAATACCGGAAGTCCGACTCGCGCACCGCGCCCTCACCGCTCTCTTCGAGGGCTTTCCGGTAGAAATATTCGATGCGGGTCGTCCCGTGATGCTCGGAGATGAGGCTCACTATCTCCTCCGGGAGACCCCATGCGCGGCCGATTTCGACACCGTCTTTGACGTGCCTTTTTATGATCTTCGCTGAGAGCGCGGGCGAGAGGTTTTCGTGGGGGTTCATTTGGGCGATCTGATTCTCGATGAAGTATCCGGGATGCTCCATCTTCCCGACGTCGTGGTAATACGCCCCGACGCGGGCGAGGAGCGTGTCGGCCCCGATGCGGTCGGCGGCGGTCTCGGCCATCACCCCAACCTGCATCGAGTGCGAGAAGGTCCCCGGAGTCTTCCGGAGCAGCTTTTGCAAAAGAGGCGCGCCGGGGTCGGAGAGTTCGAGGAGCTTCATCGGCGTGAGAAGGTTGAAAGCGTTCTCGAGAAGCGGGAGAAGAACCATCGCGAGCATGAGCGAGAGCGCCCCGTTCCCGAGCCCGAGAACCCCTTGCCAAAGCGCGACGCTCATGGTGCTTCCCCCGACGAGGCTTATGGCGAACGTGACGGCACCCGTCACGAGCGTGATGATGAGTCCGGCCCGGAGGAGTTGCTCGCGCGAGTCAACGCGCACCACCGTATAAATAGCGAAGCCCGAGGAGATGAGGAGCGCCGCCGCGAGGAGGAAGTCGTTTCCCGCGATGACGCCGACGTTTATGCTCGACACGACGACCATCAAAAACATGAGCCTCGGCCCGAGGAGTATCGTCCCGAGTATGGACAGCCCGGCGAGCGGGATTAAATACGCGTTGAATGAGAGAAGCACGAAAGCCCGCGCCATGAGCGTGAAGAGAACCATGAGCGAGGCCGCGAGGAGGAGCCGTATCGCGACCTTGCTTTTGAAAAGGCGCCTCCCGAAGCGCTCCAGAAAGTACCATGCGATCCCGAGTTGCGCCGCGACGACGAGCGAGATGCCGAGGAGGACCGTCCACGGGTTCGTGTCCCGAATTTTGCCGAGGGCTTCGAGTTGCGCGACGCTCTCTCGGTCAATGACCTCCCCGCGGGCGATGATCCTCTCCCCCGGCTGAACCGTGATTTGCACCGGCTCGACCTGCGCGACCGCCGCCTCCCGCGCCCCCTCCGTCGCCTGCCTGTCAATGACATAGCTCGGCTGGAGGAACCCGCGGCTGAGCGCCTCGGTGAGAAGCCCCACCTCCCCCGAGGCGTCGCTGTCGGCGGACTCCGAGAGGCGGTTCCGGGCTTCCGTGAGTCGGATCGCCGACGGCGGGATGTCCATGACGCTGTCTTCGGCGACTATGGCGGCGGTGTACAGTTCTTCGAGGTTCTCCGAAACGTATCGTTCGACGTCGTCGAGGTCGTCGGCGGGGATGAAGATCAAAGCACGGGCGACGTCGTCGGAGATGAAGAACGGCGAGGTGTCGGAGACGCGGGCCACCTTCTCGTCCTCGGGCGTGTCGGACTGCCGAAGATCCCGAACGCGGTCGAAGAACTCCCAGACGCCATCTTCGACTTGCTGCGGGACGGTGTCGCTTTGCTGGTAAATCTCCGCGACCGCGCCCGACGCCTGATTCCTCGCCTCCTCGGTCGCGGCCGGGTTTTCATAGCTCACCGCCCGCGAGGCGAACTCGTCGCGCGAGGCGATGTCCCCCGCCTGGTAGCCCGGCTCGGCGCGGAGTCCGACCGCCGAGAGGTGGCTCGAGTCGAGGCCGATGATCGCGGTGAGGGCGAGCCACGTCACCCCGACGAGCGCGACGTACAGCTTGAGCCGGGGAAGCCCGTCCACCCACGCCCGGAACCTCTCGAACGCCGTCGGCGGGCGGTGGAACTCGTCCACACGCTTCCCGTTGACTTTCTGCATGGATTTGTCGTTGAGGGGCATGGCTCTCCGGCGCTCTCTGCCTTATCCTCCGGGATTCTCCGACTGCTCGTCGGCTTCTTCGTACGCGTCCACTATACGCATCACAAGGTCGCTCCTCACAATGTCGTCCCGTCCCATACTCACGAATGATACTCCCTCAACCCCATCGAGGGCGCGCCTCGCGTCGTGAAGCCCGCTCGTCGTCCCGCGCGGGAGATCCACTTGCGTGAGATCCCCCGTCAAGACCATCCTCGATCCGAACCCGAGGCGAGTCAAAAACATCTTCATTTGCTGCGGAGTCGTGTTTTGTGCCTCATCCAATATGATGAAGGCGTCATTCAAGGTTCTTCCCCGCATGAACGCGAGTGGTGCGATCTCGATTATGCCACGCTCGAGATGAGCCTGGAATTTTGCCGGATCCACCATTTCGTAAAGCGCATCGTATAGCGGGCGGAAATAGGGATCCACCTTCGCCATCATGTCGCCCGGCAAAAATCCCAACGACTCCCCCGCCTCCACGGCGGGACGGGTGAGTATGATGCGCGCGACGTCCCCCCGGTTCAAAGCCTCCACCGCGAGCGCGACCGCGAGGTACGTTTTCCCCGTCCCGGCCGGCCCGATCCCGAACGCGACCTGGCTCTTCCGGATCGCATCGGTGTACTGTTTCTGGTTCCGCGTCTTCGGTGCGACCCGCCGCCCCCGGTGCGTGAGGATGACGTCCCCGAGAACCTCCCGACCGTCGCCGCCCTCGCTCATTTTATAGAGTCGCTCCGCCGTCTCGGTCGTCGGGTGATGTCCCTTCTCCGAAAGCTCGACGAGGCCGTTGAAAACCGCCTCGGCCCGGTTCACCGCATCCTCACTCCCCTTCAAAGAAATCTCGTTTCCGCGCACGACGACCTCGCACTCGACGATCTCCTCGATGCGCCGAAGCACCATGTCGCGCTCCCCGAAAACATCGAGCATCCTTCCGGGCGGTATAACGAGCCTCGCTTCGATTTGACTATCCGCTGTGATGTTGATAATTCCTTTCTTTGTTAGCGTGTCAGCTTTTCAGCTTTTTTCGGCGCGAGGCCGTCCCTCGCCCGCGCGCTTCCACAATTCCAAACCTCCGGCAACCCACCGCGCCCGGTCATCCCTTCGCCCCTCCGCCCACAAACAAACAGGCTGACAGCCGATTGCCGACGGCTGGCGACTTTTTTTCGACGCGGCGCGAAACCGTCTCCGACTCGCGCCACATTCTCCGAGCCGATTCTTTCGAGTCCGTCCGGAAATCTCGCATCGGCTCGCCGCCCGAGTTTTGGCTGACAAGCGAAGCGTGCTGCAATGCTGACGCGCTTCATTGCAACCTGCTCCGCACGAGCGCGGAGAGTTCTTTTCCGTCGGCCCGTCCCTCGGACAACTCCGACGCCCTTCCCATCGCGCGTCCCATATCCTTCATGCCCTCGGCCCCGGTCTCGGAGACGGCGCGATCCACGATGGCGGACATCTCATCCTCGGAGAGCGACTGCGGGAGATATCCGCGGATGATCTCCGCCTCGGCGGCCTCGGCGTTCGCCGACTCCTCGCGCCCGGCCTTCCGGAACGCCTCCGCCGACTCCTCGCGCTGCTTTAGCTGGCGGCGGAGTATCGCCGTCTCATCCCCCTCGGATATCGGCTCCCCGGTCTCGAGGCTCGCGTTTTTGAGAGCCGCCCCGACCATCCGAAGCGTCCCGAGCCTCGCCTTGTCGCGCTCCTTCATCGCCGTCTTTATGTCCGCCTGTATTTGATCCGATACGCTCATCTCTTCTCCTCGCAATTTCCCATCACTTCGATGTCTCTCGCCAATTTCCCAGCTTCCGAGAACTCCGGCCTGTCCGAACCCGCGTGTCCCCGACACCCGACGCCGGATGCGGCCAGTCGCTTCCTTCTCCGCGGCGGACGTGTCTTCCCGGAAGAGACGCATCATGCCACGTCTCTGCGAATCTCCGCATCGCGCACACGGAACTCTTCATCCGGATTCCGCATGAAGCCTGACGCCTGAAACCCGCATCCCACATGCTCGATACTCCCGAAATCCGCTGTCCATCCGAATCCGGCGCGACTCCGCATTCGATCCGATACGCTCATATTCCTCTCCTCATAGTTTCGATGCCCTCGCCGATCCCCCTCGCTTCGAGAACCGCCCCCGCCCTCGCCACCGCTGCTATTCCGGCAGTCTCACTCCGCAGCCGATACGCCCCGATCTTCGCAAGCGACACTCCGCGTTCTCCCGCCATATTCATCTCGTCGTCGCTCCATCCCCCCTCCGGCCCGACGAAAAGCCCCGACGGAGACGAAACCACGACTTCTTCGAGCGAAGGAATCCCCGTCCCATTGTGAAGAAGAACCGCCCCCTCCGCATCCGATATAGCCTCCCGGAACGGCATCGGAGCCGCGACCTCCGGCACCGTCCGCCGAAGCGACTGCCGCGCCGCCGACTCGGCGATTCGCCGCCACCGGTCGAGTTTGTTCCCCTCGCCCGCCTTCACCACGGAGCGGTCGGTGACGAGAGGCACGATCCTCGCCGCGCCAAGCTCCGAAGCCTTCTCCACCACGAGATCCATACGCTTCCCCTTCGGCACCGCCTGATAAAGCACAACCTCATAGTCACCGCCTTCGTCGTAGAAAACCTCCTCGACGACGAACGCCTCCCCGCTTTCGGAAAGCTCCGCGAGAAAAACCCTCCCGTCCTCCCCGACGACCTCGAAGGTGTCGCCCGGCTTCGCCCGAAGGACATCCATGAGATGGTGGGACTCCGCTTCGGGAAGTTCGAGTGCCGCGTTCGGATGCGGAGCATGTTTCACAAAGATGCGTGTGATATCGGCTCGCGTAACCCGGCCCTACCTGAAAACCCCTCGTAGGCGCTCGAAGAACGAAGCGCCGCCCCCGTTGTACGTCTCCTCGCCGCTTATCTGCTCGAACTTCTCGAGAAGCTCGCGCTGCTCCGCCGTGATCCGCGTCGGCATCATCACGTCCACGACGACCTTTATATCCCCGCGGCCTCGACCGCGGATCCTCGGCATCCCCTCACCCCGGAGACGCACCGTCGCACCCGGCTGCGTCCCCGGCTCGACCATCACCGGAGAATCCCCATCCAAAGTCGGGACCCGGAACTCCGTCCCGAGAGTCGCCTGTACGAAATTGACCTTCATCCTGTGGATGAGATCCTCGCCGTCCCGCATCAATTCGGGATGCTCCTTCACCTTCAAGTTTATATAAAGGTCTCCCGGAGGCGAGCCGGACTCCCCGTCGTGGCCCGCCCCGGAGACGCGGAGGCGCATACCATCTTCGATACCCGCCGGAACCGCGACCCTCCGGGAGACGATCTTCGACAACTTCCCGCTCCCCCGGCACTCGTCGCACGGAACGTCCACGATCCTCCCCGCCCCCCGGCAATCCGGACAAGCCGACTGGCTCACCATCTGCCCGAGCATCGTATCGCGCACCGTCCTCACCGCGCCCGCCCCGCCGCACGTATGGCAAAGATGAGTCTCCTTGCCGCCCGATCCCTCGCAGACCGAGCAGTTTTTGATCGTCTGCGAGTTCACCTCGCGCTCGACCCCGAAGGCCGCCTCGGCGAGGTCAATTTCAATGTCTGCCTCGGAATTCCGCCCGCGAGCCGGGCCGCGCGAAGCCCCCCCGAAACCTTCGCCGAACATCGAAGAGCCTCGGAAACCATCCCCGAAGAACGCCTCGAAAATATCCTGAACGCCTCCGAACGGGTCGCCGCCGGGCTGTCCGCCACCGGAGCCTCGCGGAACCTGATGGCCGTACGTGTCGTATGCGCGCCGGGCTTCCGCGTTCGAGAGGACTTCATAGGCTTCGGTGAGTTCCTTGAAACGTTCCTCGGCGCTCGGGTCGTCCGGGTTCGCGTCGGGGTGGTGGTCGCGGGCGAGGCGGCGGTACGACTTCTTCACTTCCTGAGCCGTCGCCTCGCGGGACACGCCCAGAATTTCGTAATAATCGCGCTTCGAATTAGCCAATATTAAAACCTAGCGTTCAAGTAATGGGTTAGTGTCTCGGATGCCGATCTCACGGTCGTGATCGCGGAGTCGTAGTCCATCCGTTTCGGGCCGATGAGGCTCACGACGCCGAACGGCCTTTCGTGGCTCGAATACGCGGCGGCGACGAGGCTCGTGCCTCCGAGGCCGTGGAAGACGTTCTCGGCTCCGATGGAGACGATGATGCCGCTCCCCCCGGCCGATACCGATCTTTGCAAAGCATCCCCCATGAGCCGAAGCAGCCACCGTCGCCGCTCGAAAATCTCGACGACCGCCGCGACGCTCTCGGGATCCAAATCGTCGAGGTGCGAGAGAAGCGCCGATGCGCCACGCACGAAAACGCCACGCTCGTTCGCCCGTCCGAGAGCCTCGACCGCATCGAGAACCGCCTCGATAACGAGCGGGTCGTGGTCGGCGAGCGCTTTCCGGGCGGCTTTCGCAAGCTCGAAATCGCGTCCGATCTCACGCCCCCCGAGCCACGAATTGAGGGCTGTGAAGATCTCACGCAGTTCGTCCTCCTCGACGTTCGCGGGGAGCGTGACCGTCGCGCTCGACGAGGCTCCGCTCTCCATCGAGACGACGAGAAGGAGGGATTTCTCGGGGAGCGGAAGGAAATCCACCCGCGAGAGCGACTCGCCGATGGCGCTCGGCCCGGCGACGACGGCGAGGAGCCGGGTGACATCGCTCATTCCCTCCGAGATGTCCCGGAGAAGCTCGTCGAGGTTGTCGTGCCTCTCGACGGCCTCGAGCGGGGCATTCGTTTCCGGGCCGACGTCTATGAGGGAATCCACGTAGAAACGGTATCCCGCGTCGGTCGGGACGCGCCCGGCGGAGGTGTGGGGGTGGGTCAAAAGACCGCGGGATTCGAGGTCGGAGAGTTCCGCCCGGACGGTCGAACTGCTCGTCCCGACCTCGTCGGCGAGGACATGACTCCCCACCGGAGAGCCGGTGGAAATATACAGTTCGAGCGTCTTGAGCAGGATCTCCCGCTGCCTGTCAGTGATTTCAGGATGCTTCATATGACCGGGATTTTACCACCGTGAACGGCTGTGTCTCAGGTCGCTTCGCGACCCGAACGGCTCAAATCCGTATCGCCGCGAGGAAGGCTTCCTGTGGAATCTCAACTTTGCCGACTTGCTTCATGCGCCGCTTTCCGGCTTTTTGCTGTTCGAGGAGCTTTTTCTTGCGTGTGATGTCGCCGCCGTAGCATTTTCCGGTGACGTCTTTCCGGTATGCTCGGACGGTTTCGCGGGCGATGATCCGCCTTCCGACCGCCGCCTGTATCGGAACCTCGAATTGCTGGCGCGGTATGAGTTCTTTCAGTTTCTCGACGAAGGCGCGGCCCCGCATATACGACTTCTCCCGGTGGGCGATGATCGAGAGCGCGTCCACGACATCACCCGAAACCAGAACTTCAACTTTAACGAGGTCGGAGATTTCATAACCCTTCGAGTCATAGTCGTATGAAGCGTATCCTCGGGTGCGGCTCTTTAGCTGGTCGAAGAAGTCGGTGATGATTTCGGCGAGGGGAAGGTCGTATGTCAATTGGACGCGCCGCGTCGAGATGTACTCCATGCCGATGGAAACACCGCGTTTCTCGTGGCAAAGTCCCATCACCGCCCCGATATAGTCCTTCGGGCAGATGACTGTCGAGCGAACCCACGGCTCCCGGATCTCATCGAAGTCCTCCGGCAAATCGCTCGGGTTCGTGACTTCGGTGGTCTCGCCGTCAACGACAACTTCGTACTTCACGCTCGGGGAGGAGGCGATGAGGTCGAGGTCGAACTCGCGCTCGAGCCTTTCCTGGATGATCTCCATGTGGAGAAGCCCGAGGAAGCCGCACCGGAAGCCGAACCCCATGCGCGAGTTCTCCGGCTCGAAGTCGAGCGAGGCGTCGTTTAATTGGAGCTTGGAAAGAGCGTCGCGGAGCCGCTCGAACTCGTCGCCCTCGGTCGGATAGAGGCCGCAATAAACGGTCTGGAAAACCTGCGCGTAGCCTGGAAGCTGCTCCGTCGCGGGATCTTCCACCCTCGTGACGGTGTCGCCGACCCGGAGGGCTTCGATGTCTTTGAGTCCGGCGATGACGTATCCGACCTCGCCCACTTCGAGGGTTTTCAGCGCGGTCGGCTTCGGCGAATAGCATCCCACTTCGAGGAGTTCGAACTCTTCCTCGGAACCCATCGCCTGTACTTTGTCGCCTTTTTTCAGCGTGCCGTCGAAGAGGCGGAGGAGAGAGATCACGCCGCGGTACGGGTCGTAGTGGGAGTCGAAGACCATCGCGCGAGTTTGCTCGCGGGAAGTCTCGGGGGCCGGGACGCGATCCACGACCGTGTCGAGAACGTCGAGAACCCCCTCCCCCGTCTTCGCCGAAATCTTCAAAATATCCTCTTCGTCCACACCGAGAAGCTCGACGATTTCTTCGGTCGCGCCTTCCACGTCGGCGATTGGGAGGTCTATTTTGTTGAGGATCGGGATGATTTCGAGGTCGTGCTCCATCGCCAAATAGAGATTGGCGAGGGTTTGGGCTTGAATTCCCTGGCTCGCGTCCACGACGAGGAGCGCGCCTTCGCATGCGGCGATGGCGCGGGAAACCTCGTATGTGAAATCCACGTGTCCCGGAGTGTCGATGAGATTGAGCGTATAGTCGCCGTCGTCTCGTTTGTGGATGAGGCGGACGGCTTGGGCTTTTATGGTGATGCCGCGCTCGCGTTCGATGTCCATCGTGTCGAGGATTTGATCCATGCGTTCGCGTTCGGGGACGGCGTCGGTGAGGTCGAGGAGCCTGTCTGCGAGGGTGCTTTTTCCGTGGTCTATGTGCGCGATTATGCAGAAATTGCGCGTGCGTTCGAGGTTTTCCATTGGGCGGGAGTTTACCATGATTGCCCCTTTGTTCCGCTTGTGTTACATTCTTCGGGTTAACGGTTAATAACTTTCGACGGGAGCAAAAACGTGCCGGCACCATCCAAGCGCGACAAGCAAAGCCTCAAACGCTTCGAGCAAAAGCGGGGCGACAGAACGAACCTCCGAACCATCTCCAAAAACTTTTACAAGGCGGTCGAGTCCGGCGACATGGAGAAGGCTCGCGACATTCGGAACCACGCCCAGAAATCCTATGACAGCGCGGCGTCGAGGGGCATAATCCACTCGAACAAGGCGTCGAGGAAAGTCGGCCGCTTCGACAAGGCGCTCGCCAAAACCTCCGAGTAATCCCGGAGAAAACAGACTCACTCCGCGCCCGGATTTTCTCCGGGCGTTTTTTTATCGGCGGTCGCGTCCCGAGAGCGCGACGACGGCGAGCTCGACTTGAAGGAGTTCGGGAAGATCCGAGCCGCCTTTGAGTCCGCGTTCGAGCTCGAGGATGAGCGAGAGGGCGCGTTCGAGGTCTCGCTCGCCGAGCTTCCGGCTTTGCTCCTCGAGTTTCTTCACGACGAAGGGGGCGACTTTGAGATCCTTCGCCACCTCGCTCCTCGGGACGCCGCGCTCGAAAAGTGCCGACGCGCGTGAAATCAATCGGAACTGGCGGCGAACCATGACCATTATCTTCATCGGCGCCTCGCCGTTCGAGGAGAGTTTCTCGAGCATCTCAACGGCCTTCCCGCGCCGCCCCTCGGCGAGCGAATCCACGAAAGCGAAGATATTCGACTGGGTGCCCGGCGGGCAGAGGAGATCCACATCCGCTTTCGTCGCCCTCTCCTCGCCGCCGACATAAAGCGAGAGTTTCTCGATCTCGCGCGCGAGGCGGATCTTGTCGCCCGAGCAACGCTCGATGAGGTCTTCGGCAACGTCCTCCGGCAATTCGAGGCCGAGCTTCCTCGCCCGCCCCGTCGCCCATTTCACGAGAGCCTTCCCCGTCGGCTGCTCGAATTTGTGAAATTTGCCGGACTTCTCGGCGGCGGCGAGGAGCTTCTCCCTCGCCCCGAGCTTCGTCCCGGCAAGCACGAGGTCGGCATCCTCCGAAGGATTCCCGATGTACGCCACGACCTTCGCTTTCTGGGCGGCGTTCCATGCGTCGAGGTTCCGGAGAAGCACGAACGTCCCGTCCCCGAAAAGAGAACTCGAATTGCACGCCGAAACCACGGCCTCCGGAGTCGCCTCCGAAGCGTCGAAGGTCTCGGCCTGGCGGCCGTCCCGGAGTTTTTCTATTTGAATGGCTTTCTTCTCCTCGTCGTCCCCGAGGAACAAATAAACGGTCATTGGAACATTTTACAAAGTTTGTGGACGGCGACTCCGCCCGATGTCCCGATGACGCGCTTTCAAACGCTCCCGAGGCTCGCAAACGCCAGCCAAAGCGTCGTCCATACGACGAGGACGGCGGCCCAGAAAATCCACCGCTCTTCGAGGATGAACCTCTCGCAAAGCGCGGCGGGGACGCATCCGACATAGAAAAAGACGATCATGAGAAAGGAAACACCCGGCGTCGAAACGGTGGCGAACGGAAGTGACGCGGCGAACCCCGCGACGAGTTCGAGGGCCGAGACGAGAAATCCGTTCACGAAATTGAGCGGGAAGGCGAGGAGCGAGAGTCCTTGCCCGACGATGGCCGCGACGAGTCCGAGCGCGAGTATCGGGCCGGAGAGCGGAACCGCGACGAGGTTCGTGAACACCCCGACCACCGACACTTCCTCGAAGGAGGCGGCGATGATCGGGGCGGTCGCAATCTGCGCCGCGAGCGAAATTGAGAGAAGGTTCGACACGACTTCCGGCGGCTTTCCGAATGGCCGGAGAATCGTGTTTTCGAGGAGCTTTTTGAGCGGCTTCCGAAGAAAGAGAATCCCGAACACGGCGGCGACGGAAAGCTGGAAGCCCGCGCTGTATACGAGCATCGGGTTGTATGCGAGGACGAGCGCGAGCATCGCCGTCATAAAGTGGAGCGGGGATAATTGCCGTCCGAGAACCCCCGCGAGAAGGACGGGAGTCGCCACCACCCCGGCCCGAATCGCCGAAGGCGGCGCCCCCGCGACGAGGATATACAGCCATACGAGCGCGAGTGTGATGAAGACTCTCGGGGTGAGCGGCACGGCGAACGAACGGAGCGCGAAATATATGATCGCCGTGAAGATGGCGACATGTTGCCCGGATATCGCGAGTACGTGCGTTATGCCGGACTTTCGGAAGTCCACTTCGACTTCCTCGGGGATGAGGGAGCGATCGCCGAAAACCATCCCGCGCACGAGGGAGGATTCCTTCGGGCGGACGCCGTATCCAAGGGCGGTGTCGGTGCCGCGATGGACGGCTCCGATCCACCCACGCTCGTCCCCCACCGCCTCCACCTTCGTCGCGTCCATGACGGCGGAGATGCGTTTCGTCGAGAGGTACGAATCACAAGATACTAAACGCCCGGAGATAAGATTTCGCGGGGTTCTGGACTCCGATAGTCGGGAAGTGCGCTTTGAGCGAGTGGCGGGCTAGGCTCGGGGAGCGGAGTTCCGCTTCCTGAGCACTTCGGCAAGCTGTCGCTGCCGCCGGGACCTGTACTCTTGATAAGGCGTCGGCGTGTACGGCTCCTGCTCGGGGAGCTTGTACTCCGGGTGGGCGAAGCGCTCGAAGGCTTGTCTGAGTCCGCGAAAGTCGGCATAAGCCCATCGGGGATGTTGTCGGTTCCATCGTTCGCAGCGCCGGGGCCACTGCTCCGCTCCGCGTTCTCTGATCTGCCGCACGACGAAGCGGAC
>JACDAJ010000030.1 GCA_013695475.1 Rubrobacter sp.
TCGAGCCTCATAGTGGACGAGGCTTCCGCCATCCCGAACCTCCCTCCCCTCGAAGTGCATGCCGAGACGCTCCATGACCTTTATGGAAGCGACGTTCGGCTCGTCCGCATTCGCTCGTATGCGGACGAGTCCGGCGTGTGCGAAGCCGAAAAGGATCGCGGCTTCCGCCGCCTCGACCGCGAAGCCTTCGCCCCGAAACGAGCGCGACAATCCATAAAGAAGCTCCGCCTCGCCCGCCTCCTCGCCGGAGAAAAGGCCGCAAAACCCGATGAGGTTTTCGCTTTCCTTCCGGCGGACTCCCCACAAACCGTGGCCGTGATCCTCGAAATCACGGTCGCTCCGTCGAAGGAAACCCCCGGCCTTCTCTCTCGTTATGGACTTTCCGTCGAAGAGACGCCGCCGGACGCCCGACTCCGCCCACAAAGCGTGCATTTCATCGAGGTCGCGCCCGGAGAGGGGTTTCAAAACGAGCCGCGAAGTCTCGATGACGTTCGCCTCACCCACGGCCTTCCATGAACTTCTCGAGTTCATCCCTCGTCGGGAGCGGCCCCATCGCCCCGAACCCGGTGCATGCGACGGCTCCGGCGGCGGTTCCGCGACGAACGGCCTCGCGCACGGAAGCCTCGTCCATCGAGGTCTCCGAGAGATGCACGAGTGTGGCGGCGAGGAAGGCATCCCCGGCTCCGGTCGCGTCCACCGATTCGACCTCGAAGGAGGGGAGGCTTCCCCGAAAGTCCTTCGTGGCGTAAAAAGCCCCTTCGGCCCCGAGGCTCACGAGCGCGAGCGAGACGCCGCGTTCGAGAAGGGCATCCGCCGCCGACTCGACATCCTCCTCGCCGAGGAGCGGGGATATCTCGTCCTCGCTCAGTTTCACGATGGATGAGAGTGGGATCACCGCTTCCACAACCTCCCTCGCCGCCTCGACGCTCTCCCACAAATGCGCCCGGAAATTCACGTCGAAGGCGACGGGGACATCCATCTCGCCCGCGAGTTCGGCGAAGCGACGAGTCGCCGAGCGAACCGGCTCGGTGAGGAGCGGTATGCTCCCGAAGTTCACGAACGACGCGCCGGAGACGGCTCCGCGCTTCACATCGTCCGGTGAAAGTTCCTCGTCGGCGGCGGGAGAGGAGCGGTAAAAAGTAAATTCCCGGTCGCCGTCGGGAAAAACTTCGACGAAGGCGAGCGAGGTTCGGACGGGGCTTTCCTGCCGCACGACGGCCTCGATTTCGACCCCCTCCGCGTCGAGGGCGCGCATGATGAAATCCCCGAACAAATCGTTTCCGACCGAACTCACGAACGCCGCCTCCGCCCCGAGCCTCGCCGCCGCGACGGCGACGTTCGCGGGCGCGCCTCCGGGGAGGGCGCGGAAGGGCATCTCGACCTCCGACGCGCTTTCCTCGCGGTATATGTCCGCGACGACTTCCCCGAGGGTGACGATGCGGCCCATCACACACCGACCTCTCCGAGGGAGCGAATATCCCCATCCGAATACCCGGCCTCCCGAAGAGGCGCGACCACATCGCGTCCGATGTCCGGCTCATAGCAAACCACGAGGCTCGCCTCGCCCTCCGGCGAGAGTCGAGTCTCCCCCATCGCGGCTGGCAAAACACACGACTCCGCCCGATTCAAACTTTCCTCCCCACCTTCGTACTCGATGCGGACTTCCCCATCCCCCACGTTCGAGAGCATGGCGAAACGCTCGGGACGAGACATCGAATACGGCTCCCGGAGCGTCCATCTTTCCATCGCGAAGTGCGGCCCGACGCAACAAAGGGCGCGGCGATTATTTCCGTCTTCGAGAACGAGGCCGGGATTCGGGCGCGGCAAATAGTCCGTTTTCAGTTCGTCGAGGGCTTCGTTTATGTTCGAGTGCCACGTCGCTTCGTCGAGAGGGTTTCCGTATAAATCGGTCGGCATCACGCTCTGTCCGAGGTCGGAGGTTTGCTGGATCTCATATATGAGCGTGTCCGGCCCGAAAGTGTGGATGACGCCGCCGGGAACATATACCGTATCGCCCGCCTTTATCTCGTGCTTCGGCATGACCGCTTCATAGTCGCGCTTTTTGAACGCCTCGAAAAGCTCGTCGCGGCCGACGCCATCCTTCACTCCGGCGAGGATGGTCGCTCCTTCGGCGGCGTATAAAATGTGCCATGCTTCGCTCTTTCCGTGCGGCTCATTGTGCTTTCGCTTCGCGGTCTCGTCGTCGGCGTGGAGGTGGACGGGAAGCGGGTACGAGGCGTCGAGGAATTTGCCGAGGAGCGGGAAATGAGGGCCGCTCCATCCGCGTCCGACGAGTTCCTCCGGGAATTCTTCGACGAGGCTGTGGAGGGTTCGGCCTTCGTATTCTCCGTTCGTTATGGTTCCGGTGGTGTCGAGATAGTCGCTGATTTCCCACGTCTCGGCGACGATGCCTTCGGGGGCATTTTTCTTTCCGAGCATGTCGGGGATGAGGCGTTCTCCGAAATAGTATGTACGGACGTGGGCGGTCATTTTTATGGGGTATGGGATCATATCCTCCTCCTTCTCCGAAAGCCTCTCCACGGTATTGTGGCGGGATGCCCGCGTCAAATATCGCGTCGGTTCCGGCGCGCGCCTTTGCGGGTATGATGGGCGGAAGGCAAAGGAGGGGGGAACTATGTCGGCGACGAATTCCACACCGAACACGAATTCGAACAATTCGAATGCCTTCGTGTATTTCTTCGGGGCGCTCGGGGGGCTTCTCTTCGGGTATGATACCGGGGTCATTTCGGGGGCGATACTTTTCATCGAGAGCGACCTCGGGCTGACGCCGTTTTTGAACGGGCTTGTGGTGAGCGGCATTCTCCTCGGGGCGATGGGCGGGGCGGCTCTCGCCGGGCCTCTCTCGGACTCGCTCGGGAGGCGGAGGCTCATTTTGATCGCCGCCGTCATCTTCTCGGTCGGGGCGGTGGGTGCCGCGCTCGCGCCGAACGTGGTGGTTCTCGTGGTGTTTCGGATAGTCCTCGGGTTCGCGGTCGGGGCGGCGGCTTTGATCGTGCCGCTTTATTTGTCGGAGGTCGCGCCGACGCGGATACGCGGGGCGGTGGCGGCTTTGAATCAGCTCATGATCACGGTCGGCATCCTCTCGGCGTATGTCGTGAACGCCATCCTCGCGCCGTACGAGGCGTGGCGGTGGATGGTCGGTCTCGCGCTCATACCGTCGCTCGTCCTCCTCGTCGGGATGTACTTCATACCCGAGACTCCCCGGTGGCTCGTGAGCAAAAACCGCGACGACGATGCCCGCGACGTTCTCCTCCGAACCCGCACCACCGAGGAGGCCGAGCGCGAGGTTCGGGAGATAAAAGAGATCGAGAGCCGGGAAGAGGGCGGGCTTCGGGAACTCACGGCTTCGTGGGTGAGGCCGGCGCTTCTCGTCGCCATCGGACTCGCGGTTTTCCAGCAAATCATCGGGATAAACACGATCATTTATTATGCGCCGACGACGCTCACGGAGGTCGGGTATGGGAATCAGGCGGCGATTCTGGCGAACCTCGTCATCGGGGTTCTCAATGTTCTCATGACGCTCGTGGCGATACGCTTCATTGACCGGATCGGGCGGAAGCCGCTCCTCACGATCGGGCTTTTCGGCATGATCGCGAGCCTCGCCGTCCTCGGACTATCCTCGCTCGTCCTTCCCACGCCGGGGAGTCCGACCGACCCGGTGGCGATCATCACGCTCGTGTGCCTCGCTGTGTTCATCACGTCGTTCGCGGGGACGTGGGGGCCGGTTGTGTGGGTGATGCTCCCGGAGGTTTTGCCGCTCAAAATCCGGGGCGCGGCGATGGGGGTGGCGATCTTCCTCCACTGGGCGGCGAACTTCGTCGTCTCGCAAACTTTCCCCGTCTTCCTCGACTCACTCGGGCCGGGGGTCGTGTTCCTCGGATACGCACTCGTCGGAGCCGCCGCGCTCGTGTTCGTGAGAA
This sequence comes from Rubrobacter sp., assembly GCA_013695475.1. Lineage (GTDB taxonomy): Bacteria > Actinomycetota > Rubrobacteria > Rubrobacterales > Rubrobacteraceae > JACCWD01. Next base: position 3,942 of record JACDAJ010000030.1, read on the forward strand.
CGTTCGTCACGGAGACGAAAGGAAGAAGCCTCGAAGAAATCGAAGCCGACCTCCGGGGGAGAAGCGCGACCGGATAGCCGACGACGTCCGGGGAACGGCGATGTCCGGGGAACGGCGATGTCCGGGGAACGGTTCGCCTTCGGCTCCCTTCTCGCGGCGATCCGGCTTCGGGGGGCGATGACGTGCGTCGGGCTTCACCGCACGGATGTCACCGCACGAAAGGACTCCGCCCGGAGGCGAAGCGCGGGGGTGAAGTGGCGCTCCTCACTTCTTCCATGCGGAGAGGTCGCGTCCGATGAGTCCTTCGAGTTTGAGGATGTCTTCCCGGTAGTCTTCGACGAGCTGTTTTCGCATGTCGTCGCTGTATAAAGGTTTCACAAGGTTTTTATTCCTTATGCCGCCGACGAGGCTCGCGATGACGCTCCGCCGGAGACGGAGCGGGATGAAGGGCTTGACGGCGGATTTCACCGCGTCCGGTTTGAGGAGGTATGTGTGGATGTTTTTCAGCGACTTGCTTTTGTGGACTCCGGACTCGTTGTACCTCACCGACACGTCGGGGGTGAAAGTGTCGTCCACGCCGAGGAAGCGGAAGATATCTTGCAAAGTTTCGACCGTCTCGAAGTTCAAATCCTCGTGGAGATGGACGGATACGCGCTCCGCTCCGAACACTTCGAAGTAGTGTTTCAACTGCTCGTAATAGAAGCCCATCCGTTTATAGTGCCAGCTCGCGTACCAGTTTTCGGCGATGCGCCTCTCCTCGTCGTCGAGGGCGGCGGAGAACTCCGCGCACGGCTCACGGTCGTCGCGGACCATGTGGAGGAAGTTCGAGTACGCTCTGTCCGCCGGGTTTCGGAGGACGACTATGAGCTTCGCGTCCGGGACGTGGCGCTTGATCCTCTCGGCGGTTCCGGGGAGATACAAATACATCGGCGACGCTTCGCCAATGGCGGATTCATTCGTGGCGCCGTCGAACAAAGCCCGGTATTCATCCGGGGCGTTGATGGTCATGTACCGCATCATCGCCCGGTCGCGCGGCCCCCGGAAATCGAGGCTCTCCCCCTCGAAGGCGAAGAAATGCGGCTCTTTGTACGGACTCATGTATATATCCGGATGCTGCCCGAGATATTTGTAAAGTGCCGTCGTCCCGGACTTCGCCGCGCCGATGACGAGAAAGTTGGGCATCGTCATCGTTCGCGCCTCGGGATGTCCCACGCCGGGGACTTCGGGGATTTCGGGGATTTGTCCATGCTCTCCACACTGGCTTCCAGCAAAGCTCCATCTTTCACGAAGGCTCGTGAGTATAAACGGAAGTCGTCCGGGGCTGCGGGGGTTTCGCTCACACCGCGCCGATCTTCAGGAAATCTTCACGTTCATCGGGGTTGCCGGAACTTTGCGATTGGCGCGTGTACCATCTTGCGGGTGGCTTCCATTTTACGATCCATACTTTCGATGTCGCTCGCGACGAGCATCTCGCGCCTCACGGGCTTCGTCCGGGTGGCGGTCCAGGCTTCGGTGCTTAGCACCGGGGTCGTGGCGAACGCCTATGCGTACTCGAACGTACTCCCGAATCAAATTTACGAACTCTTCATGGGCGGGCTTTTGTCGTCCATCTTCATCCCGCTCCTCGTCTCGCGGCTCGCGAACCACGGCGAGGAGGATGCCCGGAACCTCGCGGGGGCTTTGGCGACTGTGATCCTCCCCATCCTCGCCGTCGTGTCCATCGCCGGAGCGGCTTTTTCCGCCCCGCTCGTGAACCTCGCCACGAACTTCGAGTCCGAGAGGACGACCGAACTCGCCATCCTCATGTTCCGGGTATTCGCGCTCCAGATTTTCTTTTACGGGGCGGGCGCGCTGGCGATCGGGATTTTGAACACCCACCGACGCTTTTTCCTCCCGACCATCGCGCCCGTTTTGAACAACGTGGCCGTCATCGCCACCCTCGTCGCGTACGCGCTCGTCGCGCCACGAAACTTCGAACTCGCGGTGTACATCCTCGCGGGCGGCACGACGCTCGGTGTGGCGGCGATGTCGGGGATGCTCCTCCCGGCGGTGTGGCGACTCGGGTATCGGCCCCGGATGAGGGTCTCCCACCCGGCTCTCGCCTCGGTGGGGCGGCTCGCGGCTCCGATGGTCGTCTTCGTCGCTTCATCGGTCGGCGTTCAGTTCGCCGCGAACTATCTCGGATCGAGCTTCGACGGAAACGCGAGCCTCCTTTACGCGTTCACTATTTTCCAGCTTCCGTACGGCGTCTTCATCGTCGCCATCGCCACCGCCCTCATGCCGGAGCTTTCGGAGAGATTCTCGCGCGGCGACACGGATGGATACCGCGAGAACCTCTCTTTCGGGTTGCGGACGATGGCGTTCATCGCGGTTCCGGCGACGGTCGGGATGGCCGCTTTTTCAGCCCTGATCATCGGCCTTCTCTACGAGCGGGGCGGTTTCGAAGCCTCCGACACGTCGTCCGTTTCGCTCATTCTCGCCGCGTACGCCGTGGGACTCCTCGGATACGGCGCGTATTTCGTCCTCGTGCGCTCTTTTTATTCCCGCCAGAACACGAAGACCCCGGCGGTTCTCAACGTCGGACTCCTCGCTCTTTACATCGTCCTCGGGTACGCCCTCTCGGAGACGTTCGGTTTGGTCGGGGTCGCACTCGCGTTCTCGGCATCATACGCGGCCCTCGCCATCGCGCTCCTCATCGCGATGCGCCGCGACATCGGACGCATAGACGGGAAGCGCATAGCGGCCTCGCTCGCGAAAATACTCACTGCCGGAGCCGTCATGCACGTCGTCGCGGAGGGCGGGATATATCTTCTCGGGACGGGATCCACGCTCCCCGAGCGCGTCCTCGTACTCGCGCTCGCGGGCGGCGCATCGGTCGCGGCATACCTCGCGGCGGCGTATGTCTTTCGGGCGGAGGAGCTTCGCTCGGCGGCGACGCTCCTCCGGCGACGGTCGGTCAAAGAGGCGAAGCAAAGCTCCGAAGAATGAACCACACACAGTCCGGATAATAGCCTCCCGAACCCGCCGACCGAGTACCGGGCCACTCACCCGGATCCCATATCACAGACGCTCGACCGCCGCCGCTCAAACCCCGGCGGACGCGAGGCTCCTCCTCGGCCGGCCGGAAAAACGGAACCTTCGACCGGACTCGCCAAGAAAGACCCGCATCCGTCGAGTTTCGAGTACCATGCCTTTTTGCGCGTTCACAATGACGGATGAAAGGGATGAACATGGCCTATCTCGAAGGAAGGCTCCGGAGGGACGAGAGCGGAAGCGCCGAGAGCGAGCACACCGGGTACGTCCTCGAAGTCGAGGTGGACATGTCCGACGTTTTAGAGGCCGAGGATCTCATCGGCGAGCAAGTCGCGCTCCCCGGCGAGGTCACGCTCATAGACTTCCCGGACCGCGGCAAAATCCTCGTCTTCAAAGCGAACTCCGCCGCCGCCATCGAAGACGAGGAGGAAGACGAAGAATCAGAATAAACCCGGCGGACGCGAAACGAGGCCGGAGCGAAATACGGCTCCGGCCTCGTTCATCGAATGGCGCTCGTTCTATTTGCTGATTTTCTTCGCGGCCTTCTCTATGGGCGAGCCGCCGGATTTTCCGCCTTTTTTGCCTTTGCCGGAGCCTTTTCCGGAACCCTTGCCGCCCTTCGTGGCGTCGCTTGCGGCCTTCTTCGCTTTATCGGCCAAACCAGCCATGGTCGCTTCTCCTTCAATTAGCCATCGTTGCTACGTGTGCTTATACCCGAGGAGTCGGACGGCAAACTTCGGAGAAGAAAACATCCGGGGAAAAGGAGCGGGCCTGGAAGGATTCGAACCTCCGCCACCTGGCACCGGAAACCAGTGCTCTATCCCCTGAGCTACAGGCCCGCGCAGGGAAAATCCATCTGGAATCTTACCGCAGATCCACGCCTCTGACAGCCCCGAGCGGACTGCTATACTAGCGCGACCTGAAATCATGTACGCTGTCATCTCCGACATCCACGGCAACCTCGAAGCCCTCCAAGCAGTCATGGAGGATCTCCCCGAAGGTGTCGAACGTGTCTTTTGCCTCGGCGACATCATCGGATACGGCGCATCCCCCAACGAATGCGCCGACCTCGTGCGCGAAGCCGGAATGCCGACGATCTCCGGCAACCACGACCTCGCGGTGACCGACCTTGCGACGAACCTCGAATGGTTCAATCCGGTCGCGGCGGCGGCGGTTTCGTGGACGCGCGAAATTCTTTCGGACGAGAACGCGGAGTTCCTCCGGGAAAGGCCGCGCATGATGCAGACGAAGGGCGCGCTCTTCGTCCACGGCTCCATCCGCGACCCCGACGAATACATCATAAACCGGGTCTCCGCGCAGGAAAATCTCGCCATCCTGAAAAGCGAGTACGATGGCGTGCCGATCTGCTTTTTCGGACACACCCATGTCAAAGCCGTCTCCCCGGCCCCGCTCGACGCCTCGCTGGAGGAAGACCGCGCCCTCGACCTCTCCGACGGCGGCCCGTACCTTTTGAATCCCGGCTCCGTCGGACAACCCCGAGACGGCGACACATTCGCCTCATACGTCCTCGTGGAGCCCGCCGAGAGCGCGAACGGCGTCGTCCCCGGCCCCCTCGTCGCGTACCGCTTCGTCGAGTACGACATCGAAAAGGCGCAGTCGAAGATACGCGAGGCCGGCCTCCCGAACATGCTCGCCGAACGCCTCGCCGCCGGAAGATAAAGGCCAGCGCGGCAGCGAAGTGGAACCCTCCTTCCCAAAACTCTTCACCGTCGAAGAGGCGAACGCGCTCCTCCCGAAACTCAAGGAATTCCTCGAAGAAGTCGCCACACACCGCGACGCCATGCGGGAGAAAGCTCCGCGCATGGAGCCGATCATAAAATCTTCCATCTCGAACGGTGGCGGCAAAATCGGCTCGGAGTACGGCGTCGAAGCGTACCGGCTTTACGCGGCCATAGAAAAGGTTCGCGAGATCGGCGTCATCCTCAAAGACCTCGACATGGGACTCCTCGACTTCCCCCACGAGCGCGACGGGCGCGTCGTCTTCCTTTGCTGGCATCCGCCGGAGGAGAGGGTCGAATACTGGCACGAGGTAGACGCCGGATACGCCGGGCGCCAGCCGATATGAAGCGGCTTCGCCGCGCACGCGCTTCGCTTGTCGGCTTTTTCCGGGGCGGCGGGAATCGGGCGGTGGCGCCGATCCCGGTTGACGGCTTCGGATCTTCGGCTG
>JACDAJ010000076.1 GCA_013695475.1 Rubrobacter sp.
CGGACGTTCTCGTGGCGACGAAGGGCGGCCACGTCCGCGACGGCGACAAAAACTGGCTCACGGACGGGCGGCCCGAGCATATAAAAGAGTCGTGCGAGGCGAGCATGAAGCGGCTCGGGGTCGAGCAGATCGAGCTTTATCAGCTCCACCGCCCCGACCCGGACGTGCCGTATGAGGAGTCCATCGGCGCATTGGCGGAGCTGAAATCGGAAGGAAAGGTTCGGCACGTCGGGATCTCGAACGTGGACGTCGAGCAACTCGAAGCGGCGAGAAAGATCGTCCAAATTTCCTCCGTCCAAAACCGATACAACATCACCGAGCGCGACGCGGACGACCTCGTGGATGCGTGCGAGCGGTCGGGCATCGCGTTCCTCCCATACTTCCCGCTCGCGACGGGCGACCTCGCGAAGCCCGGCGGCCAGCTCGATGAGGTCGCCGAGAAGCATGGGGCTTCGGCGGGGCAAGTCGCCCTCGCGTGGCTGCTTCATCGTTCGCCCGTGATAATTCCGATCCCCGGCACTTCCTCCGTGGATCACCTCGCCGAGAACGTCGCGGCGGCCTCGATCTCCCTCGGTATGAACGAGATGCGTACTTTGAACGCGGCGTGAGGAAACGGAAAAGCCGAGGAAACACGACCCCGTCCATTTCCTCCGTCATTCCGAGCGATCTTCGCGGCGAATAATGGCGCCGTCCGCTCGGATTTCGTATAAAACGGACATATGTTCGACGCGATAGTCATCGGCCTCGGCGGGATGGGGAGCGCGGCGGCGTTCCATCTCTCCCGCCGAGGAAAGAAAGTTCTCGGCGTCGAGCGCTTTTCGTCCGGCCACGAACTCGGGTCGAGCCACGGGAGGTCGCGTATCATCCGCCAGGCGTACTTCGAGGGCGAGGAATACGTCCCGCTCCTCATGCGCTCGTATGAACTTTGGGACGAACTCGCACGCGAGAGCGGCGAAAACCTCATGGAGACGACGGGCGCGCTCATGCTCGGGTCGCCAAACTCCGACATCGTCTCCGGCAGCCGAAGGAGCGCGGAGAGGCACGGCCTCCCGCACGAGATGCTCGACGCGGCGGAGATACGGAGTCGCTGTCCGGCCCTCGAGCCTCGCCCGGACACCGTCGGCCTCTTCGAGGAGCGGGCGGGGTTTTTGAGGCCGGAAGCCACCATCGAAGCCCACCTCGACCTCGCCGCGAAACACGGCGCCGACCTCCGCTTCGAGGAGCCTGTGAGGTCATGGAGCGCGTCCGAAAATTCCGTGGCGGTCGAGACGGCGTTCGGTGTTTACGAGGCGGAGAAGCTCGTCGTCGCGGCGGGTGCGTGGTCGTCGGATATGCTCGCGGACATGGGGCTCCCGCTCCGGGTCGAGCGGCGCGTCATGCATTGGTTCGAGCCGAAAAGGATTGCGAGTCCCGTCCCGCGGCCCCCGGTCTTTTTGTGGGCGCCGGAAGGCGGGGATGTTTTTTACGCCATCCCGGACTCCCCGAACGCCATGAAAGCGGCTTTCCACTACGTCGGAGACGAATGCGAACCCGACGCGCTCGACCGGGAAGTCGGAGAGGATGAGGTGTCGAAGATACGCGATTATCTCGAAAGGTACGCTCCGAGCCTCGCGGGTCGGCACGTCGAATCGGCGGCGTGCATGTACACGAACACGCCGGACTCGCACTTCGTCGTCTCGCCTCACCCGGCGCATCCGAATGTGTCCGTCGCCGCCGGGTTCTCGGGACACGGGTATAAATTTTGCAGCGTCGTCGGAGAAATACTCGCGGATTTGGCGACCGATGGGGGGACGAGGCATCCCATCGGGATCTTCGACCCGGCCCGCTTCGAGGGGGCTTCGTGATGCGGGACATGGCGGCTTCCATCCTGCGCCATGAAAAGACGCTCCGCCCGCGCGGATATTTTCGTCGGAACTCCGTATGAGGATCCGGGCGGAAAGACCGGGCGACAAAGCCGCCATCCGCGAAGTGAACCGCCTCGCCTTCGGTCGCGGCGACGAGGCGAATCT